>JAUXYM010000056.1 GCA_030694365.1 Nevskia sp.
AAGGACACGAAGAAAGGCTTTCCTTGGTGTCCTTGCTGTCGCTTCTCTCTGTGCCTTTGTGTTTCGGAAGCTTCCGTCTTTCCGATTTGACCCGAGACACCACCGGATGTTTTCACGGCACCTTGATCAGGCGCAGGTAATAGAAGCCATCGAAATCGCCCCCCGGCTCGATGCGCCGGCCAAGGCCGCAGTCTTCGCCCCACATCGCGTATGGCGACGGTTCGATGACCTGTTCGACCGCCTCCGACTGCTCGGCCATGAACGCGCGGGCAACGTCTTCGCCTTCGGCTTTCAGGATCGAACAGGTGGCGTAGACCAGCACACCCTGCGGCTTCAGCAGCGGCCACAGCGCTTTCAGCAAGCGCAGTTGCTGGGCCGCCATCGCCGGAATGTCGCTCTCGCGGCGCAGCCATTTGATGTCCGGATGGCGGCGGATCACGCCGGTGCCGGAGCAGGGCGCGTCGATCAGGATCCGGTCGAACTTCTTGCCCTTCCACCAGCTCGCGGTGTCACTGGCATCGGCGTGGACCAGCATCGCGTCGTGACCAAGCCGGCCGAGCGTGTCGCGGATGCGGCCGAGGCGCGCGGCTTCGGATTCGACCGCGATCACGTCGAGGCCTTCGGTCCGTTCGATGAGGTGCGCGGTCTTGCCACCGGGCGCGGCGCAGGCGTCGAGCACGCGCATGCCGGGTTCGGCGCCGAGCAGATCCGCAGCCAGTTGCGCGCTCAAGTCCTGCACCGAGACCCGGCCTTCGGCAAAGCCAGGAATCCGCTCGACGGCCACCGCCTCGTTGAGGATCACGGCATCCGGTGCCGTGCGCGGCACGCTGTAGCCAATGCCGGCGGCATCGAGTTCGGCAACGAAAGCATCGCGATCGATGCGACGGCGATTGACCCGCAAAGTCATCGGTGCCTGGGTGTTGCCGGCAGCCAGCACGCTGCGCCAGCTCGCCGGCCAGTCGCGCTTGATCTGGCGCACCAGCCATTCGGGACAGGACTGGCGAACCTCCGCATCCGGCGGCATCCGCGCCTCGATCTCATTCGCCTCGCGCTGGTAGCGGCGCAGCAGCGCATTGGTCAGGCCCTTCGCCCAGGGCTTGCCGAGCAACTCGGCGGCCGCCACGGTTTCCCCGACCGCAGCATGTGGCGGCACCCGCATCGAGCGCAGCTGATAGACGCCGCAGGCCAGCAGGGCGGCGACCAGCGACTCGTTGCGCAGCGGCTTTTCGAGCAACTGATTGACGCGCCAATCCAGCGCGCTCCACTCGCGGACCACGCCATAGGCAATCGCTTTCAGCAGCGACAGATCGGCGACCGACAGCGCCGGGCTGACTGCGGCGATGGCGTCATCGAGATTGCGGCCACCGAGCACGGCGGCGACCGCTTTGGCAGCCGCGGCGCGGACGTTGGTGCTCGGCACCGGACGATTGCCGCTGTTCGGGGCGCTCACGAGAACTTCTGTCCGGCCAGCTTCCAATCGCGACAGACGAGGCTGGCCGGCAATGCCTTGCCGCCGGGTTTCTGCAGTTCGGTGATCACCAGCACGCCGTCGACGGTGGCGAGGTGCAGGCCGTGGCTGTCGACTTCGAGCACGGTGCCGGGTTCGACGGCGGTTGACGAACCCGCCAGTGCGCGGGCGTTCCAGAAGCGGATGCGTTCGCCATTGCCAGTCGAACCGAGCTCGCACCAGGCGACCGGTGCCGGATTGAAGGCGCGGATGCGGCGGGCGATCACGTCTGCAGGCTGGGTCCAGTCGATGCGCGCTTCTTCCTTGCTGAGTTTTTTCGCGTAGGTGACGCCTTCGGCGGGCTGCGCCAAAGCGGGTGGATATCCGGCGTCGATGCCGGCCAGAGCGTCGACGATCAGCCGTCCGCCGATCGCGCACAGTTGATCATGCAGGCTGGCGGCGGTGGTGGTCGCATCGATGGCGATTTTCTCGATCAGCAGCATCGGTCCGGTATCGAGGCCGGCTTCCATCTGCATGATGGTCACGCCGCTCTCGAGATCGCCGGCTTCGATGGCGCGGGCGATCGGCGCGGCACCGCGCCAGCGCGGCAGCAGGCTGGCGTGGATGTTCAGGCAGCCGAACCTAGGGATGTCGAGCGCGGCCTGCGGCAGGATCAGGCCATAGGCGACCACGACCATGATCTCGGGTGCTAGCGCCGCGAGCACGTCGCGGGCATCGGCATCGAGCTTGAGGAATTTGTGCACCGGCAGGCCGAGCGTTTCGGCACGCGCCGCGACCGGCGATGCCGTGAGCTTCTGGCCACGGCCGGCGGGGCGATCCGGCTGGGTCAACACGGCGAGGATTTCGTGGCCGGCGGCGTGCAGCGCATCGAGTGCCGGCACCGCGAATTCCGGCGTGCCGGCAAAGATCAGCTTCACTGCTTGACCCTGGCGAGCAGCGGTTCGTACAGCGCTTCGACTTCCACGCGGAGATCGGCGCGGCTGATATCGGCCAGCACGGTCAGACGCGGGCAGTCGATCGGGAACAGGCGCGCGGCCAGGGCTTCGACTTCGGCCAGATCATCGCGATGGCGCACATAGATCTTCAGTGCCGCCGGCACCAGCCGCTGGCTGCCGAGGCTTTCGGCGCGGGCCACCAGGGCATCGAGATTGAGCACCAGCTCGCGCAACTGGGCGCCGGTGTTTTCCGGATGGCAGCTCGCGTGGCCGACGACGGCGGCCGTGCCGGAGACGAACAGCTGGCCCCAGGGCATCAGCATCGCCCGCGAAAAACTCGGGCTAACCGGGCCATAGGCGCGGGGATATTCGAAGGCCGGTACCTGGCGCGGATTCTCGATGCGCGTGCCGGCCACCTTGGCCGCCAGCAGGAACACGATCAGCTCGTGCGGCCTGGCCTGGATGCCGACCGCCGTCGCCGCCGGCAGCGGCTGTCCCGGCGCCAGCGCTTGCGCACGGCCGACGCAGAAGCGGCGATAGCGCTCGTCGTCGCGGCCGCCGTCGTCCGGGGTTTCGTTGATCGCACCCAGGTAATGCCAGACCTTGACCAGATGCGGATAGCCGCTGCGGGCGGTCAGTTCGGCGATCTGCCGGTAGACGGCTTCGGCCGCCGCTTCGATGCCGCCGTGTTCGGCTTCGTCGAGCGTCCAGGTCGCGGCCAGCAACTGGCCGTCCTCGGCGATCTGCGCGCCGTAAGCCTCGCGGCGAGTGACCGGACCGGAGGCCTGCCAGAGTTCGTGACACAAGCCGCCTTCGTGGATCGGCAGCGGCAGGCGCAGAGCCGCCGCATCGGCGGGACCATTCCCGATCGCGAACGCGGCGAGCAGGGGCTCATCCTGCATCGTGGCCCGGGCGGCGTAGCGGATGCGGAAGGGATGGCCGGCCGCGCGCTGGGGATCGGTGAACAAGGGAAAAGGGGGAAGGCAAATGACGCGCTAGTTTACGGCTTCGGCAGTGCGCGGCCCCAGCGAGGCATTGACCGCATGCGACGCGGCTCTATAGTCGCCAGCAAATAAGCGAATTCCACAGGATCAGGAGCCCCGATGATCACCCTTCGCCCCGCCGACAGCCGTGGCCACGCCGAACACGGCTGGCTCGACAGCCATCACACGTTCTCGTTCGGCAGCTGGCATGACGGGCAGCACATGGGCATCGGCCCGCTGCGGGTGATCAACGACGATCGCGTGGTCGGCGGCGCCGGCTTCCCGCCGCATTCGCACAGCGACATGGAGATCATCACCTACGTGCTCGAAGGCGGCCTGCGCCACAAGGATTCCACCGGCGGCAACACGGTGCTGAAGCCGGGCGAGATGCAGGTGATGACCGCCGGCCGCGGCATCGCCCACAGCGAGATGAACGCCAGCCCGACCGAGCCGGTGCATTTCCTGCAGATCTGGGTGGTGCCGGACACCCGGGGGACGACGCCGGGCTATCAGCAGCAGGCGCTCGATATCGAGGCGCTGCGGCGCGGCTTCACGCGGGTGGCCGCACCGGAAGCCGAGTCAGCGCCGTTCCGTCTGCTGCAGGACCTGCGGCTGGCCATTGCCTGGCCGGTGGCCGGGCAGCGGATCGACATCCCGTTGCCGGCCGGCCGGCAGCACTATCTGCATGTGGCGCGCGGTGCGGTGCAGTTGGGCGAGCAGGCGCTGCTCAATGGCGATGCGGCCTTGTTCAGTGGCGAGGCGGCGCTGTGGCTGACGGCGACTGAGGATTCGGAGCTGTTGTTGTTTGATCTGGCGGCGTAGCGGGGACCGGACCTGCTAGGATTTCGCGCACTTGCAGCATCCCTCCCGTCCTACGAGTCGTCCGCAGGCATGCCAGAAACGCGCTCCGAAGCAGCCGGTGACCCAGCCGCAGAGGCCCCGGCCGAGACTACGGAAGACCCTCCGCAAGCCGCGATGACGGGGCCGGCATGAGTGGTCTGGTGGTGGTGGACCAGCTCGCCGACTGGCCGGTGCAGATTCCCGGCGTCGAGGTGGTCACCGCCTGGAAGTACCTGACGCATGACGAGTTCACCCGCATTCGCGGTGCCCGCGTCTACAACCTGTGCCGCAGCTTCAGCTACCAGACCACCGGCTACTACGTGTCGCTGCTGGCCGGTGCCCGCGGCCATCGCATCCTGCCGGACATCACCACGGTGCAGGATCTCAAGCTCGCCGAAAGTCCCAGCGTGCTCAACGACGAAATCGAAGAGCTGATGCAGAAGAGCCTGGCCCGGCTCGGCTCCAACGAATACCTGCTGAACGTCTATTTCGGCGACAGCCCCTACATCCGCCACCAGAAGCTGGCGCGGGCGCTGTTCAACCTGTTTCCGGCACCGCTGCTGCAGGCCAAGTTCGTCTGGCGCGGCGACGAGTGGCGAGTCGACACCCTGAACCCGGTCGCGCTCGGCGAAGTGCCGGTCAGCCACCACGAATTCCTCTACCAGACGGCCAGCGACTACTTCACGCGCCGCCGCTCGCCGCGCAAGAAGCGCGATTCCACCCGTTACGACCTGGCGATCCTGGTCAACGAGGACGAGAAGGAGCCGCCGTCGAACGCCAAGGCGCTGAAGGCCTTCGAGAAGGCCGCCGAAGACCTCGGCTTCTCGGTCGATTTTCTCGACAAGGGCGACTACGGCCACGTCGCCGAGTACGACGCGCTGTTCATCCGCGAAACCACGGCGGTCAACCATCACACCTACCGGTTCAGCCGCCGGGCTGCGCGCGAAGGTCTGGTGGTGGTCGATGCGCCGGAATCGATCCTGCGCGCAGCCAACAAGGTGTTCCTCGCCCAGTTGATGGAACGCCACCGCATTCCCCAGCCGAAGACCCTGCTGCTGCATCGCGCCAACCTCGATGAAGTGGTCCGCGAGCTGGGTTTCCCGATGGTGCTGAAGCAGCCGGATTCACAGTTCTCGAAAGGCGTGATCAAGGTCGACAACGCCGCCGCGTTCAAGCGCGAGACCCGTGATTTCCTCGAACGCTCCGATCTGATCGTTGCCCAGGCTTTCGAGCCGACCGAGTACGACTGGCGAGTCGGCGTCCTCGACGGCCAGCCGCTGTACGCCTGCCGCTACTTCATGGCCAAGGAGCACTGGCAGGTGGTCAAGCGCGACGCCAAGGGCACCAAGCACGAAGGCGATCACGAAACCGTCGACATCGCGGCGGTGCCCAAGCTGGTGCTGAGCGTCGCCGTGCAGGCGGCGCGCGCGGTCGGCGATGGCCTGTACGGCGTCGACCTCAAGCAGTTCGGCAGCGTGGTCAAGGTCATCGAGGTCAACGACAACCCGAACATCGACTGGGGCGTCGAAGACCTGGTGCTGAAGGACGCGATCTACCGGCGGATCATGGAGTACTTCGTCAAGAAGCTCGACGCGCAGACGCGGATGCGCGAGCAGGCTTGAGCGCCGATCCCGGCACCGTTTCTGGGGCCGGCCGTATCCGTCGCGGCAGCCTGGCCGATGTCGACGCGGTGCTGGCGCTGGAAGCGCTGTTTCCGTCCGATCGCATGTCGCGGCGCACAGTGCGCCGCTTCCTCACGGTGCCGACCGCTGAGTTGCTGATCGCCGAAAACGCGGATGCTGCGGTGGTCGGCAACCTGGTCTGGCTACGCCGCAAGGGCAGCCGTGCTGCGCGCATCTATTCACTGGCGGTGGCGCCAGCAGCACGCGGCCAGCGCTGGGGTGAAGGGCTGGTGGCGGCGATGGAAACGGCTGCGGCCGCCAGCGGCTGCGACCGTGCAACGCTCGAAGTCCGCGCCGACAACCTGGCGGCGCGCGCGCTGTACGCGAAGCTTGGCTATCGCGAAGCGCAGGCGCTACCTGGCTATTACGACGATGGTGCGGATGGCTTGCGGCTGATGAAAACGCTGGGCTGAGCGTTTTCTCCTTCCCCCGCTTGCGGGGGAAGGCCGGGATGGGGGCGGTTGGGCGGTGCGCCATGGCCGACCAAAACGCCCCCACCCCAACCCTCCCCCGTAAAAACGGGGGAGGGGGTTATGTGCGCTCGTGCGACAAAGCCATCGTCTCGCCATAGGCCGTAGCCAGCGGCACGGCCGCACCGTAGCGGCGGCGCAGCCAGCGCAACTGGAACGCGATCCTGGCGGCGGTTGCCACCTCGTTCAGATACCAGGCGTTGACCGCGCCGCCAACCAGCGCGCCCAGCAGCGGCAGGGTGCTGCCGGCCTTGGCCAGGCCGAGCCGGCGAGTGATCGCCTGCGCCAGGTTGCTGATGCTGTAGACCGCCGCCTCCTTGGCCAGCTCGCGTTCGGCGGCGCGTTCCAGGCCTTCGCGGATCGCTGCGCTATCGGCTTCGGCATCGCGTTCCAGCACCTGCAGCGCCGCCTGCTTTTCGGCCAGCGAGCTGGTCGAGGCCAGCGCGAAGATCGCCACCGGCAGATGTTTCAGCTCGGCATCGGCACAGTCCTCTCCGTAGCAGAGGCCGATCCGGTGAATGACCCGGAATGCCTGCACCAGCAAGGTCGGCACGTCGGCGACCAGGCCCACTGCGCCGACCACGCCGAACAAGGCACCGCTGCCGCCGGCCAGAGCCGCACCGTGCCGGCCGACCTTGCCGGCGTGCAGATCGCGACCCTCCAGGCTGCCTTCGTGCAGTTCCTCCAGCGCAGTGACGCCGGCCTTGCGCAGCAGCGCGCGACGGTTGGCCAGCCTCGAGGAGCCGTGCTGCACGCCGTTCAGCGCGGTGCGCAGCCAGTCGGCCGGAATGGCTTTCTGCGCGACCTGCGCGGCCGGTGCCAGCGCGCGGTCGAAGAACCGGGTCAGCTGATCCGGTGGCGCATCACGCCAGGCGGAAATGCGTTTCAGCTGGTCGATTTCGTAGCTACTGGGCTCGGGGCTGGGCTTGGGCTTGCGAGTCGTCATGGGGCTTGGTTCGAATTCGGGGGTGCGGCAGTGTGCACGCGACGCCGACGCCAGCGTGAACCTGGGTCAATCGGGCATCATTCCGCCCCATGTGCCTGATCGCTTGCGCCTGGAACGTTCACCCCACCTATCCGCTGGTGCTGGTCGCCAATCGCGACGAGTTCCATGCCCGGCCGACGGCGCCGCTGGCACCCTGGGACGATCACCCGCAGATCCTCGGCGGCCGCGATCTGGAAGCCGGCGGCGGATGGCTGGCAATCGATCGCAGGCGACCGCGGCTGGCGGCGGTGACCAATGTCCGCGAACCGGCCTCGCCGATTCCGCGCGCCTCGCGCGGCCGGCTGGTCCGCGACTATCTCAGCGGCGACGAGTCGGCGGTCGGCTACGCCGAACTGCGCCGCGCCGATGGCGACGACTATGGCCCGTTCAACCTGCTGCTCTGGGATGGCGAGGAGCTGATCGTGACCACCAATCGCCTGAAGCCGCGCTGGGAAACGGTGGCACCTGGCATCCACGGCCTGTCGAACGGTGGCTTCGAGCAGCCGTGGCCGAAGACCCGGCGGCTGATGGCGCGGCTCGAAACCTGGCTGGCCAGCGCTGATTCCAGGGCAGCCGAGCCGAACCTCGATCCGCTCTACGAAGCGCTCGCCGATCAGCAGCGCCCGGACGATGCCGAGCTGCCGGAGACCGGCATCGGCCTGGAGCGCGAGCGCCTGCTGTCGACGGCCTTCATCCGCCTGCCCGGCTACGGCACGCGGGCCAGCCAGATCGTGCTGATCGGCCGCGATGGCCGCACCTTGTTTGCCGAGCGCCGTTTCGCCGACGGCGGTGTGCCGGCCGGCGAGCAGCGGCTGGATTTCATGCGCGGCTAGAGCGTTTTTTGCACATACCCAACAACATGCGTCATTCCCGCGCAGGCGGGAATCCAGTTCTGATGCGGAGCGCTACGGCCGAAACTGGATGCCCGCCTGCGCGGGCATGACGGGACTTTTATGTGTCCATCCACCTTGAAACCGCTTTCGCCTCAGCGGTAGGCAAGCCCGATGTGGATGCTGAAATCCGGTGACGAGCTGAGCAGCAGGTCTTCCTGCACGCCGAGATCAAGCGCCAGCCGCCGGCTCAGGGAGACCCGACCGCCGAACGCCAGCTGGCCGCCCGGGTTGTCGAGCGCGTTCAGCGTCGAGCCCTTGTACAGCTGGGTCTGGACATTGAACTGGGTGATCAGCGCCAGCGCCGGGATCAGCCGGTAACCGACGCCGACACCACCGAGGCCGACCAGCGGGTTCTGCTGGCCACCGAGCGGGTCGGCCGCTTCGTTGTACGAGACGCCGGCCGACACGTAGCCGAACCAGTGGGTCAGCGAGGCGAAGGGGTTGTAATCGAACCAGATCGCGCCGCCGGTGGTGCCGCCGAGCAGGCGGCTGTCGCGGCCGGTCGGCAGCTTGGCCATCGCCCGGAAGGCAAGGTTGTCGCGCAGCGCGAAGCCGGCGCTGAGTTCGATATCGCCGAAGTCGGTGCTGCTGTCATGGACGTCGAGCAGGGTCTGGCCATCCTTCACGTACTGCACCGCGTAGCGATCCTGTGGCCGCTGCTGACGGCCGCCGTTGGGCAGGCCGAAAGCGTCGTGCCAGCTTTCGATGACGCCGTCGAGCATGCCGCCGCCGGTGATCAGCAGCGGCACGTCGATGCCGATCTCGACGCCCGGTGCCAGGCCCTGGCGGAAGCCGAAACTGATGCGCTGGCTTTCGCCATCGATCAGCAGCGATTCGCGCGCGTTCTGCGCGTTGACGTACTCGTTGCTCCAGTCCAGCCGCAGGCTGTAGGCGCGCTCGCCGTCGTTCAGCGCCCGCGTCTCGCCGAGGATCGGCAGTGCCGTGGCACGGCTCAAGGTGGCTTCGTTACGGACGGCGAACGCCGGATCGGCCAGCAGGGTCGGCGACACCAGCAGGCTGGCGGTGGCAATAACGAAAGCGCTGAATTTCATGAGGGCGGCGGGCTTGAAGGATGGCGCGGCGAGGATAAACAAAGCCTGCGTCGCGAGTCTTGTCCGGGCTGTGGGCCAGCCGGGGGGTGATTGCTGCACAGCGCGTCTGCTAGCATCCGCGACCTGTTTTCTGCTGAATCACGAGAGTTTCACGATGAACGCATCGCCATCGAACCCCG
>JAUXYM010000072.1 GCA_030694365.1 Nevskia sp.
AACGGGACGCGCCGGTGCAGGCCGAATACCAGGCCAAGGGCCAAGCGCGCGAGGCACAGTGTTCCCGGAGTGAAAGCGGGTCAATTACCTCAGGTTCTACCATCTCGGAAGGCAAGCCGGATAGCGAATCCGGTAAAGCGCATTACTCGTCCTGCGATCTTAGCGAGCCGAGCATCGATCCATGGTCATCACATCGCTATCCAGAAAAGGTCAGGTGGTGCTACCGCTGAAAGTCCGGCAAGCGCGTGGCTGGAAGCCGGGCCTGGCCTTCGAAGTTCGGGAGACGCCTGAAGGGGTCTTGCTGGCCCCGATCACGCCCAAGCCGCACTTCGCGCCAACCCGGATCGAAGACGTTTTCGGTATGGCAGCAGGCGGTTCCGGGGCGATATCCGTGGAGGACATGGATGTTGCGGTGCTTGCGGAGGCGAGGCGGCGCGGATGAGTAACGGCCTGGTATCGCTCGATACCAACGTGATCGTCCGGTTTCTCGTCAACGATGACCCCGTTCAGGCGTCCCGCGCGAGCGCGCTGATTGCGACGCATCCGATCTTCATCACAGACACCGTGCTGCTGGAAACCGAATGGGTGCTGCGTGGCGCTTACGGGAAAACGCAGGTCGAGATCCTGGGTTGCTTCCGGGCGCTGCTCGGTCTTCCGGGTGTTGTGGTACGCGATCCATCGGCGATCGCCTAAGCCTTGGCCGGCTATGAAACCGGCCTGGATTTCGCCGACTCGCTTCACCTCGCCATCTCCGCCGATGCCGTTCGTTTCGCGACGTTCGATTCCCGATTCGCGAAACGGGCTGGCAAATTGCAGAGCAGGCCCACCTTCAATCCCTGAGTTACACCGAGTGCTGCTCGCCGTCGTCGATGCGGGTTGAAGCAGCCAGGGCTTTCCTCACTCCTCCCCAGTTAAAGCCAACGGCGAAAACAGCTCCGCCGGCACGCCGACGTTGGCCTTGAACTGCTCGAAGCGCATCGAGTGTTGGCGTTCGCGTTCCTGTGAGGTGGCCTTGCGGGCCGTTCCAGACCAAGCGAATTGCGTCGAGTTCGTGGCGCGCTCGATGTGCCGAAACCTAGTCTTTCGTATTTACGATGTAAATGCCTTTCAAGCGATCTGGCGCGGGTGCGGACTTCAGCAAAGCGAGAGCAGCTTCAAGTTGAACGGACACATAAAATCCCGTCGTGCCCGCGCAGGCGGGCATCCAGTTCTCCGGCTCCTAGCTGTGCGCGAACGTCGAAACTGGATTCCCGCCTGTGCGGGAATGACGACTGTTTGTTTGTAAGGATTTGAAGGAAAAATGCCCTAACCTCGTGCGATCAAAACAAAACCACCTGCCTAACCGCCTCCCCCCGCGCCAAAACATCAAACCCCTCATTGATGTCCTCAAGCCTCAAGCGATGAGTGAGCAAGCGATCCACCGGCAACAAACCCGCGTCATACATCCCGACGAATCGCGGCACATCCCGGCTCGGCACGCAGGAGCCCATGTACGAGCCCTTCACCGTTCGCTCCTCCACCGTCAGGCTGACAGCTGAAATCGTGAACTGCTTGGACGGATGCGGCAGGCCCATCGTCACCGTCATGCCGCCACGCGCGGTTGCGGCATAAGCCTGTTGCAGCACGCGCTCGCTGCCGACGCTCTCGAAGCAGTATTCGGCGCCACCTCGGGTGGCGTCACGGACTTCGGCCACCACGTCGGAGGAGCTTGCAGCGTTGATGACGTGGGTGGCGCCCAGCGATTTCGCCAGTTCCAGTTTCGACGGCTGCAGATCGATTGCGACGATGGTTGCGGCACCGGATGCTCGTGCACCCAGCAGTGCAGCGAGGCCGACGCCGCCAAGGCCGAAGACGGCGACTGATGAACCCGGCGCGACTCGCGCGGTGTTGACCACGGCGCCGACGCCGGTCAGCACGGCGCAGCCGAACAGGGCGGCGATTTCCGGCGCCAGGTCGGGGCGGACCTTGACGGCGGATGCGGCCGAGACCACGGCGTATTCGGCGAAGCCGCTGACGCCGAGGTGATGGTTGATGTCGCCGCCGCTCGAATGGAGTCGGCGTGCGCCGCTCAGCAGGGTGCCGGCGACGTTGGCTTCCGCGCCCGGTTCGCAGAGCGCGGCGCGGCCGGTAGCACAGGGTTGGCAATGGCCGCAGGCGGGCACGAACGAGAACACCACGTTGTCGCCCGGCGCATAGGCGGTGACGCCGGTGCCGCATTCGACGACGGTGGCCGCGGCTTCATGGCCGAGTGCCATCGGCATCACTCGGGGGCGGCTGCCGTCGATCACACTCAGGTCCGAGTGGCACAAGCCGGCAGCAGTCATCTTGACCAGCAGTTCGCCGGGGCCCGGCGGGGCGAGGCTGATCGTTTCGATGGTCAGCGGCCTGGACTGCGCATACGGTGCCGGCAGGCCCATTTCGCGGAGGACGGCAGCACGGGTCTGGATCATCAGAGGGCCTCGGGCGGAACTGGAGTCTGGATGCGGGCGAGGGCCGCGCGAATGGAGTCCGGGATCGGACTGGATTTCTGCGTTTCGCGATCGACGAACACGTGCACAAACCAGCCTTCGGCGGCTGGCTCGTCATCGTTGGCGCGGAACAGCGCGATCTCGTAGCGGACGCTGGAGTTGCCGAGCTTGGCGACCCGCAGGCCGGCGTCGACTACCTCCGGATAGGCGAGCGATTTCAGGTAGCGGCAGTGCGATTCGGCGGCGAAACCGATGACCGCGCCGCGACGGATGTCCAGTTCGCCGACGGTGATCAGGTAGTGGTTGATGACCGTATCGAAGAACGAGTAGTAGTCGATGTTGTTGACGTGGCCGTAGACGTCGTTGTCCTTCCAGCGCGTCGGGATCGCGAGGAAGTGCGGGTAGTCGGCGCGGGTCGTGGTCATGGCGTCAGCGGATCACTTGGGGTGCGGTGTTGATGACTGTCGGCTGACGGGGAGACAGCGGGCGTTCCCTGCCGTCCCTGGCGCAGCTGCGTCCTCGTTGCTTGACCCTCTGCCCGGCCATCCATGGCCGGTCGTGAAATGCCTTCGAGCACTGCTCGAAGGCATTTCACCCCGGCGGCCACTTCATCGGCCGGCCGGCGACGATGTGCAGATGCAGATGGAACACGCTCTGGCCGGCAGCGGCACCGTTGTTGACCACCAGGCGATAGGCGTCGCCATAGCCTTCGGCCTCGGCAATCTTCGTGGCCGTCAGCATCAGATGGCCGAGCAGCGCCTGGTCTTCCGGCACGGCGTCGCAGAGACGCGGCATCGGCTTTTTCGGAATCAGCAGGATGTGCGTTGGCGCGACCGGGTTGATGTCACGGATCGCGAAGCACAGCTCATCTTCAAACACGATCGTGGCCGGAATCTCGCGGGCGATGATCTTTTCGAACAGCGTCTTGGAAGGCTCGCCGGACATGGAATTTCCTGGGTGGTGGCGCAGGTCTGCGCGTGCCGAATCTTAGACGACGCAACGCGACTGCTACCATTTCGGCATGACTTCACCTGACCCGTATCGCCCTGCCGCCGTCTGGCGTCGCCTGCTCGGCTACGGCGCGCCGCACTGGCGTCTGTTCCTGCTGGCGCTGCTCGGCATGGTCAGCTTCGCGGCGACCGACATCACCTTCGTGCGGCTGATCCAGCCGCTGATCGATTCGATCTTCGTCGAGCGTGATCCACGCACCATCGCGATCATGCCGTTCGCGATTCTCGGCATCTTCATCATTCGCGGCGTTGCTGGGTTCGCGGCCGCTTACGGCATTGCCGCGGTTGGCCAGCGGGTGGTGTCGCGGCTGCGCTGCGAGGTGTTCGAGCACCTGCTGTACGTGCCGGTGGCGCATCACGACAAGGCTCGCAACGCCGATCTGCAGACCAAGCTGACTTACCACGCAGGCCAGGTGTCGGACAGCGCCACCGGTGTGCTGACCTCGATCATCAAGGACGGTCTGTCGGCGGTTGGTCTACTCGGCCTGATGTTCTGGACCAGCTGGAAGCTGGCGCTGTTCACGCTGATCATCGCGCCGCTGGTCAGTGTGTCGATCACCTGGGTCAACCGGCGGTTCAGGAAGCTGTCGGCGCGGGTGCAGACCTCGGTCAGCGGCATCACCCATTCGGCCGATGAAGCGATCACCGGCCGCCGCATCCTCAAGCTCTACGGCGGCGAAATCTATGTCCTCGATGCCTTCCGGCGCATGGATGATTATCTGCGCCGGCAAAGTTTGAAGATGACTGCTGCGGGTGCTGCCAGCAATAGCGCCTTGGAGCTGGTCGCCGCCATTGGCGTGGCGATGCTGGTGTTTGTCGCGACTGCACCCGGGATGATCGAAACGGTCAGCGCCGGCACCTTCGCGTCATTCATCGCGGCGATGCTGAGCCTGCGCGCGCCGATGGCCTCGATGACCAGCATCAGCGAGCGCCTGCAGCGCGGCCTGGTCGCTGGTGCCGATCTGTTCTCGTTTCTCGATACGCCGGTGGAAGCCGATAGCGGCAGCCGTCCACTCGCCCATGCTGAAGGCCGGCTGCGCTTCGACGAGGTGCGTTTCGGCTACGAACTCGATGGCCGCGCCGCACTCGACGGCGTGACGCTCGACATCGCGCCCGGTTCGACGGTGGCCTTCGTCGGCCGTTCCGGCAGCGGCAAATCAACCCTGCTGTCGCTGATCCCGCGCTTCTACGATCCGCATGCCG
This sequence comes from Nevskia sp., assembly GCA_030694365.1. GTDB lineage: Bacteria > Pseudomonadota > Gammaproteobacteria > Nevskiales > Nevskiaceae > Nevskia. The sequence continues at coordinate 4,682 of JAUXYM010000072.1, forward strand.
GCACCGTGCTGCTCGACGGTCACGATGCCCGCGAGTACAAGCTCAGCGACCTGCGCCGGCAGATCGCCCTGGTCGATCAGAACATCGTGCTGTTCAACGCGACGATCGCCGACAACATCGCTTATGGCTCGACGGGGGCTACGCGGGGCAAGATCGAGGAAGCCGCGCGCCGCGCCCACGCCTGGGAGTTCATCAGCCGACTGCCGCAAGGCCTCGACACCATGCTCGGCCAGGACGGGGCCAATCTGTCCGGTGGCCAGAAGCAGCGCCTGACCATCGCCCGCGCGCTGTTCAAGGACGCGCCGATCCTGATCCTCGACGAAGCCACCAGCGCACTCGACAGCGAATCCGAACGCGCCATCCAGCAGGCGCTGACCGAGTTGATGCGCGGCCGCACGACCCTGGTCATTGCCCATCGCCTGTCGACCATCCAGAGCGCCGATCTGATCGTGGTCATGGATCAGGGCCGCATCGTCGAGCAGGGCACGCACGAGGCTTTGCTGACGCGCGATGGCGCTTACGCCGGGCTGCATCGGATGCAGTTTCGCGATGAGGCGGTGGCGGCTTGAACCGGTTGTTGCTCCTTACCCCACATCGTCATTCCCGCGCAGGCGGGAATCCAGCTCTCTGGTCGTCCGCGTTGCGCAAGCGTCAAAACTGGATCCCCGCCTTCTCGGGGATGACAGGCTTTGAAAGCTCGGCTGCCATTCGAGTAATCGCTTGAAGCGCTGGATCGAACAACGCTGGTACTCCAGCGAACCACCGCCGCTGGCCTTGCGTCCGCTCGGTGCGCTGTACGGCTCGATCGCTGATCGCCTCGCCGCTGCAAAGAAGCGCGAAGCCGTGCGCCTGCCAGTGCCAGTGGTCGTCATCGGCAACATCAGCGTCGGCGGTACCGGCAAGACTCCGCTGACCCTGTGGCTGATCGAGCAGGCGAGGGCGCTCGGCTTCAAGCCCGGCGTCATCAGCCGAGGCTATGGCGGCAAGGCGGCTCACTATCCGCTGCGTGTGACTGCTACTACCGATCCCGCCGAATGCGGCGACGAACCGGCGCTGATCGCACGCCGCTCTGGCGTGCCGCTCGCCGTGGCACCGGATCGCATCGCGGCGGCACAACTGCTGATCGAGCAGGGCGGCGTCGATCTGCTGATCGCCGACGACGGCCTGCAGCACTACCGGCTCGCACGCGATCTCGAACTCTGTGTGATCGACGGCGCGCGCGGCCTCGGCAACGGTGCGCGGCTGCCGGCCGGGCCGCTGCGCGAGCCG
>JAUXYM010000085.1 GCA_030694365.1 Nevskia sp.
GACGGCGGCCTGCTGGCGGCGGCCTTCGCGCTCGGCGGCACACCGCTGCTGGCGGCGATCGGCTGGCGCAGCGCCCGTCGCGGCAGCGGCGGCTGGCACCCGCGCACGGCCGGCGGCTGGCTGATCGCCGTCGGCTTGATCGGTTTCGCGGCGATCTGGCTATTGCCCGCCGTGTTCGCCAGCGGCTGGTGTCTGCCAAGCCGCTGAACCAGCAAGCGCCGAGGCCTCAGCCTCCTCCCCCGTGCACGGGGGAGGATTGAGGTGGGGGCGGTCGGGCCATGCGCAGCGTCCAACGCCCCCATCCCAGCCTTCCCCCGTACACGGGGGAAGGAGCACCGCCAGGTACAGACTCAGGCGGCCTGAGCAAGCGTTTGGGCGAGCCCCGGCTTGACGATGCCGACGGCCGCCGCCGCGTCGCGCAACGCAGCTTCATCGACCAGCCGCAGGCCGCGACCGACCGGCGTCAGCCAGCCTTTCTGCTCGAAGCGCTTCAGCGTGCGGCAGACCGTTTCGTTGGCCAGCCGCAGGTAGTTGCCGACGTCGCGTTGCGCCATCGGCAGACGCAGGCAGCCATCGAGGCCGGTGCCGGTGCGCTGCCGCAGGTACAGCAGGAAAGCCGCCAGCCGCTGCTCGGCGGTGTACTCGCCGGCCAGGGCCATAGCCAGCGCCAGTTCGCGGCTGATCTGTTCCATGACTCGCAGGGCAATGCCCGGCGTCTCGGTCATCAGCGCGTTCAGATCGGCAAGCGGTGCAACGCAGACCTGCGAAGGCACGACGGCAACTGCGGTCGACAGGGCGACGCCGCCGGCCAGCGCGTCGAGGCCAATCAAGTCACCGGGAAAATAGAAACCGCGAATGCGTTCGTTGCCAGCGGCATCGACGGTGAACGCCTTGACGCAGCCGCCGCGTACCGAGTACAGCGCACGCAGGCGATCACCGGCCCGGTGCAGGGCACCGTCATCGGGCATCAGCGCCTGACGCGGTGCCAGCATCTCGCTCCAGGCACCGGCCTGGGTGGTATCGCCGCGATGGACCAGGCAGCTGCGCACCGGGCATAGCTGGCAGTCGGTTTTCAGCGGGGCAGCGGCGGTAGCGAGCATGGCGAGGTTTCCGGAGCGAGGGCGAAGCTGATGGCGAAATGTTGCGCCGCCGCCGCTACCGCCACCATCCGCGCTTGCCGCAGGCGGATCGCGGAACTACGTAGGGATGCTTCGGCAAGGCCGTGAGACACGGCCGCAACAGGCCTTTCGCTATACTCGACGCGCCCGCTTCCGGCGCACTCCGAACCCGCTTTACGCCCTTGTACGCCGCGCATTACAAACTTCGCGAGCCGCCGTTTTCGATCGCCCCCGATCCGGCCTTCCTGTACATGAGCTCGCGCCATCAGGAGGCGCTCGGCCATCTGCTTTACGGCACCGGCCAGTACGGCGGTTTCGTCCAGTTGACCGGCGAAGTCGGCACCGGCAAGACCACGATCGTCCGCACCCTGCTCGCGCAGAAGCTGGACAACGTCGACATCGCGATGATCCACAACCCGCGCCAGAACGAGGTCGAGTTCGTCGCTTCGATCCTCGACGAACTGGGTGTCGACTATCCCGGCCGGAGCAGCGATCCCTCCGGGCATTCGATCAAGACCCTGGTCGATGCGCTGAATCAGCTTCTGCTGGCCAGCCATGCGGCCGGCCGACGCACGGTGCTGATCATCGATGAAGCGCAGAACCTGCCGACGCCGGTGCTCGAACAGGTGCGGCTGCTGACCAATCTTGAAACGACCAAGGAAAAGCTGCTGCGGATCATGTTGATCGGTCAGCCGGAGCTGGTCGAACTGCTCGATCGTCCGGAGCTGCGCCAGCTCGCCAGCCGGATCACCGCGCGCTTCCATCTGACGCCGCTGACCTTCACCGAAACGATGCAGTACATCATCCATCGCCTGCATGTGGTCGGCGGACCGTCGGACCTGTTCACCGATCCGGCGATGCGCCGCGTGCACCACTACGCGCGCGGCATTCCGCGCCAGATCAACATCATCTGCGATCGCTCGCTGCTCGGTGCCTATGCCCGCGGCCTGCGGGCGGTGACGCCGGCGATCGTCGATCAGGCGGCGATCGAAGTGATCGGCTCGAAGCCGCGCAGCTCGGTGTCCGGCTGGCTGGCCAGCCGCCTGCGGCCGCGTGCCGTGCCGCTGCCCTGGGTTGAATCGGCCTTGGCGATCGCCGCGCTGCTGATCGCTGGCGTGCTGCTGAACCAGACGCTGAACGGCGGCAACAAGCCGGCAGTAAAGCCTGTCGCCGTGGCGGCCACCGTGGCGGGCACCACGGTGGCCGCCGAGCAGCCGAAGCTCGCACCCGCGCCGCCGCCTGCACCCGTAGCAGCGCCCAGCCTGTCCGGCGTCGGCGCGCTGCAGGCAACGGCGCAGCCGCTGCCGGCGGTGATGTCGCGGCTGATCGGCCTGTGGCAGCCGGGCCTGAGCATTCCGCGCGGCCAGAACGTCTGCCGGGCGCTGGCCGGCAACGCCATCGATTGCTACAAGGGCGATGCCAGCTGGGACGAACTGCGGCAGATGAACCACCCGGCGATCCTGACCCTGGAGTTCGAGGATGGCAGCCGGCAGTTCGCGCTGCTGCGCGCCGTCGACGGCGATACCGCGATCATCGATAGCGCCGACGGCCCCCTGCGGCTGCCGCTCTCGACCCTCGATCCGCTGTGGAACAGCGAGTTCCTGATGCTCTGGCAGCGGCCGATCGAGGAAACCCAGATCGACGCGCAGACGCGTGGCGATTCGATCCTGTGGCTGCGCCGGATCTTGGCGAAAGCCGAGGGCAAGACCCTGAGCGGTGCCTTGCCGACCAATTACGGACCGGATCTGAAAGCGCAATTGCAGCGCTTCCAGACCGCCCGCGGCTTGCCGGCCGACGGCATTGCCGGCACCCGCACCCTGATGCTGCTGGGCAACCTGTCGCCGAAACCCGGCACGCCGTCGCTGGAGGACGCGCCATGAGTCTGATCCTCGATGCCCTGAAACGCGCCGAACGCGAGCGCAAGCTGGGCCAGGCACCGACCGCGCTCGAAGAAGTGGCCGTAGCGCCGCCAGCCGCGCGCCAGACACCAGGCCGTCGCCCGATCCTCCTCGGCTTCGCCGCCGTTGCGGTCGCGGCATTGGCGGCGTTCGCGTTGCTGCGCACCGGTCACCCGGCAGTTCCGGCCGCCATTCCCGCCGCAGCTCCGGCCGAATCGGCTTTCGTCCCCGTCACCAATGAGCCCGCCCGGCCTGCTACTCCTGCTGCGGCAAATCCGGCCGATGGATCTCAGGACGCGCGCATCGAGGATGCTGCCAGCATTGCCTCGCTCGATGACCTGACCGATGCCGATGCGCCAGGTGCCGCCGCCGCAACAGCCGATGAGACCACTGGCGCGATGCAGGTCGACGGCGGCTCGAACCTGGTGACGCCATCGTTGCCGCCGGCGGTGGCGCAACCACCGGCACCGGTGGCCGCCGCCGCTGCCAAGCCGCTTGTCGTGCCACCGCCGGCCTCATCAAGCTCGTCGCGAACCTTGAAGCTGGAGCCCAGGCCGTCGCCACCAGCGGCTGCACCCGCATCGGCGGCGCCGAAGCTGGCGACGGCCGAGTCGCCGAGCCTCGATTCCGCTGCCATTGCCACACCGACCAACGTGATACCGGCTGCCGGCGAAGCCTTGGTGATTCCGATCGAAGAATACGTTCCAGGCAATGCCGTTCCGGCGGCACCGGCAGCCACCCCGGCGCCCGCTCCGGTGACTCGCCGCGCGGCACCGGCTGCCGCAGCGGCGGTGGCGACGCAGCCGGACCCTTCGGCGTCGGTCCGTCGCCTGAAAGACATGCCCCCGGCGTTTCGGGCCGAATTTCCAGCGATCACCATCGACGTGCATGTCTACAACGACAGCCCGCAACGACGCTTCGTGCTGATCAACGGCCGCCGCTACCGCGAAGGCGAAGCACTGAGCGAAGGCCCGCGCATCGCCCAGATCGTGCCCGAGGGCATCGTCTTCGACTGGCGCAACGAGCAGGTGCTGTACGGCAGCCGCTGAGACTTGCGGCCCAAGAAAAAGCCCGCCTAGGCGGGCTTTTTCGCAATCGACGCCGGTTCAGGCCGCCGCAGCTTTCGGCGTGCCGACCAGTTCGGCGACACCCGCTTCCAGGCGGCGCAGACCTTCGGCGATATCGGCCTCGCTGATCACCAGCGACGGTGCCAGACGCAGCACATCCGGCCCGGCGACCAGCGCCCAGACACCCTGGGCCAGGCCGGCGTTGACGATGTCCTTGGCACGGCCCTTCCAGGCTTCGCTGATCGGCGCGCCGATCAGCAGGCCCAGGCCGCGGCTCGGCGCGAAGACACCGTAGCGGCGGCCGATCGAGTCCAGCCCGTCGCGGATCAACTGCGCACGATGGACCACGCCCGCGAGCAGCGCCGGATCGTTGACCGTGTCGATCACCGCTTCGGCCACCGCGCAGGCCAGCGGATTGCCGCCGTAAGTCGAGCCATGAGTGCCGAAGGCCAGCACCTGCGCCGCCGCTTCGGTCGCCAGCATCGCACCCACCGGAAAGCCGCCGCCGAGGCCTTTTGCCGTGGTCAGCACGTCCGGCGCAACGCCGTAATGCTGGTAGGCATAGAGATGGCCGCTGCGGCCGACGCCGGTCTGAACCTCATCGAAGATCAGCAACGCCTTGTGCTGGTCGGCCAGACGACGGGCCGCCGCGATGAATGCCGGGCTGGCAGCCAGGATGCCGCCTTCGCCCTGCACCAACTCCAGCACGATCGCGCAAGTGCGGCTCGAAACAGCGGCTTCGAGCGCCGCGACGTCATTGAACGGCAGATGAGTGATGCCGGCCGGAATCGGCTCGAAGCCCTGCGTGTACTTGGCTTGACCGCCGACCGAGACGGTGAACAGCGTGCGGCCGTGGAAAGCGTTGTAGAAGGCGATGATCTCGTGCTTGGCCGGGTCGATCGCATTGCCGTAGCGACGCGCCAGCTTGAACGCCGCCTCGTTGGCTTCGGCACCGGAATTGCAGAAGAACACGCGATCGGCAAACGTGGCGTCGACCAGCTTCTTCGCCAGGCGCAGCGCCGGCTCGTTGGTCATCACGTTCGACAGATGCCAGAGCTTGCCGGCCTGCTCGGTAAGTGCTGCGACCAGCTTCGGATGGCAATGGCCGAGCGAAGTCACAGCAATGCCGCCGGCGAAATCGACGTACTCGCGTCCAGCCTGGTCCCACAAGCGGCTGCCCTCGCCTCGCACCGGCACGATGTCGGCGGGCTGATAGTTGGGAACCATGACCTCGTTGAAGGTCGAGCGAGTGACGTTCATGTCGTTACCTGCGGGACTGCCGCTGCAATGCTCGTGGGAAATTCCACACGACATTTTGCCAGTTCGCAGCCGCAGCCGACATTGCCCGCCGTCACAAATCCGCAAGCACCGCTTGCAAACGGCTGGCGATCGTCAGCGCGCTGCCAATCGCCGCCTCGGAGCTGGGTCAGAGTTGGCCGGGCCGGCTCAGTTCGCGGACCCGAACGCGGGCGGCAGCCCGGCGGCGAGTGGTGGCGCTGCGCACAGGATGAGCACCGGTCGGCACCCGCTCCCTGATCAGCTTGAGCACACTGCGCGCAACCTGATCCGCCATCGTCGGCGCCGACACAGTGGCCACCAGCGCGGCCCGTTCGGCACCGGCCTCGGTCATCTGCCAGGCGCCCGGACGCGGCGATACCAGGCTTTCTGCCGATACCAGCAGATCCAGCGCGAGATAGAGATCGACATGGCGCAGGCCCGTGGCTCGCCACTCGTTGCGCAGGGCATCGAGTTCGACAGCCGCTTGCTGCTGCGCCTCGAGCCCGTTGAGCACATCGTAAAGCGCGTATTCAAAGATGCTGTCATCGAGTCTGAGCATGGTGTTCTTCCTTTTATGCGTCTTTTGAGGGCCTTGATTGCAGGCCTCGTTGGAGCGTGGTCCCGATACCGGCAGCAACCGCCGTTCCCGGATACCCTTCACGTCTCGTCTGGCAACGGCGGCCGTGTTGCGTTGCGCTGGCGAGCGGGATTTCGAAAGCTGCGCTGTTCCAACCCTTGGTACGGACAAAAATGACGGAAGTTCCGCCAAGAATCATGGCTTCTGCGAACTGACTCGCAAGAATTCTGAGGAAATGACTGGATCGACCGCCAGCGCTTCCGCGAATAAACTGCCCCCTCCCCAATATTGACCAGGACCCCTACGATGATTCTTGATGGTTCCGTTTCCGCTGTCGTGACCGGCGGCGCTTCCGGCCTCGGCGAAGCCACCGCCCGCAAGCTCGCCTCGCTCGGCGTCAAGGTCGCGATCTTCGACATGAACGACGTCCGCGGCGAAGCGCTGGCTGCCGAACTGGGCGGCGTGTTCTGCAAGGTCAACGTGACCTCGGATGCCGATGTCGACGCCGGCTTCACCAAAGCCCGTGCCGCCCACGGCCAGGAACGCATCCTGGTCAACTGCGCCGGCATCGCCACCGCCGCCAAGACTGCCGGCTTCGACAAGAAGACCGGCGAGATCAAGCACTTCGCCCTCGACCAGTGGGAGAAGACCATCCAGATCAACCTGATCGGCACCTTCCGCTGCATCGCCAAGAGCGCCGCCGGCATGATCACCGGCACGCCGCTGGAACACGGCGAGCGCGGCGTCATCATCAATACGGCATCAGTTGCCGCGCAGGACGGCCAGATCGGCCAGTCCGCCTACTCGGCCTCGAAGGCCGGCGTGGTCGGCATGACCCTGCCGATCGCCCGCGATCTGATGAACGACGGCATCCGCATCAACACCATCCTGCCAGGCATCTTCATGACCCCGATGATGGCGGGCATGCCGCAGAACGTGCAGGACGCCCTCGCCGCCTCGGTGCCGTTCCCGAAACGCCTCGGCAACCCGGCCGAGTACGCCAGCCTGGTCGTCGAGATGTGCTCGAACGGCTACTTCAACGGCGAATGCGTGCGCCTTGATGGCGCGATCCGGATGGCACCGCGCTGAGCTTGTGGTTCTGCTGAAAAGCGATTCTCACGCGGAGAACGCAGAGGACGCGGAGAAAAGCAAAAGATGAGGTAAGAAGCCCGCGACGGAGTGATCGGTCGCGGGCTTTTTTATCGTTACAAAACCGCCGATCAGCAATCTGGGTAGCGTGCGCTTAGCGCATTTTTGCTTTACTCAGCGGACCTGAAGTAGGAGCACAGAAGAGAAAATATTCATTATGTTTTTCAATAACATAGAAATACAAAATGTCGCTTTACTTGGCGACTTCTGAGTAATCCCACACAACACTCGTCATTCCCGCGCAGGCGGGAATCCAGTTCTGAGGCGGCGCTTGAGACCAAAACTGGATGCCCGCCTGCGCGGGCATGACGGAACTTTATGCGTTCATTTGATTTGAAAACGCTCTAGCCGCCATGGTTGCCGATCAGGCATCCAGCGGACTTCTGACACCACGGCCACCCCGATTGAGCACATGGGTGTAGATCATCGTCGTGCTGACGTCGGCATGGCCCAACAGTTCCTGGACAGTACGGATGTCGTAGCCCGCTTCGAGCAGATGGGTGGCAAACGAATGCCGCAGCGTATGCGGCGATGCCGGACGCACGATGCCGGCGGCAAGCGCGGCGCGGCGCACTTCCCGCTGCACCAGCTTTTCGTTGTAGTGGTGCCGCCGCCTGACACCGGAGCGCGGGTCGATCGAGAAATTCGAAGCCACGAACAGATACTGCCAACCCCACTCGCTCGAAGCATTCGGATACTTCTTCGCCAGCGCGTCCGGCAGCCAGACGCCAACCGTTCCGCTTTTCACATCTTCCGCATGCAGGGCTTTCCGGGCTGCCAACTGGGCTTCCATCGCTGCGACCAGGGACTGCGGCAGCATGGTCACGCGATCCTTGCCACCCTTGCCGTCACGAACGATCAGTTCCGCGCGCGCAACATCAACATCCTTGACGCGTAAGCGCACACCCTCCATCAGCCGCAGGCCGGTGCCATACAGCAGCCTGATGATCAGGCCGGCGGTGCCGGCACATCGATCCAGCAAGGCATGCACCTCCGTACGTGACAGCACCGTGGGCAGCCGCTGCGGCTTCTTGGCCCGAACGACGTCGCCAATCCGAGGCAACTCGATTTCGAGCACCTTCTGATACAGGAACAGCAGCGCCGACAGCGCCTGATTCTGCGTACTCGCAGAGACCTTGCCCTCGACCGCAAGGTGGCTCAGAAACGCCGAAACGGCCGCCGTGCCAAGTTCGCGCGGGTGTTGCTTGCCGTGAAACAGGATGAAGCGTTTAATCCAGTTCACATAGGCATCCTCGGTACGGATGCTGTAATGACGGACGCGAACCGCATCCCGAACCTGATCCAGCAGTTTCGGTGCGGGCCGGTTAGAGGACTCAGGCGTAGTACCGTTTTCCATGATCTCAGGTCCCCCTATTGAAGGCCTGACTCTATGTTTCAAGGACTTGCAATGTCTGTGACGGTGTTATCAGACCAGATTGCCAAATTAGGGGACCATGCGGGCAGTCCCCTAATTCGGGGCAAGTCCCCTATTTGGCGTTGGGCCTAAAAACAGGAGAGATTTATGCGTAGTGCAAAATTGCTGTTAATCCTCGGTCTTCTTTGTGGCAGCAGCGTGGCTAGCGCCATTGACTGTCCCATAGGTTCCTATCCGTGGACTGATAGTTGGGGCAACCAAATCTGCAAAGACCAAGGCAGTGGTGGCACTACGTCAATACAAGGCAGCACAAGCAACTGCCCTGTTGGCACATATAGCTGGACTGACAAGTGGGGTAATCCTATTTGCAAGAGTCAAAGCAACAGCAATGAGGTCTATCACGACACATCAAAAAGCTGTCCAATAGGTAGCTACCAGTGGACAGATAAATGGGGCAATCCCATATGCAAAGAACAATAACTTAGTATCTCCAATGACCTGCAAACTTTGCGGAGAAAAAAAGAAGCTTATAAAATCTCACATAATTCCAGAGTCCTTTTTTAGAGAGTCATCCGGGGGCGAGGGCGCTCATTTAGTTTCGAGCAACCCCGATAAATTCCCTAAACGCGCTCCAATAGGGGTATACGACCCCAGTATTCTTTGCACAGATTGCGAGTCAAGGTTTTCACAACTAGATAATTACGGTTATGAGGTTTTCGTCTCAAAATACGAAACCCTGTTTCAGCCTCTCTTTGAGGATGCCAAGTTAGTTGGCTACACATCCTTAACGACGGACAGAGACAAACTCCATCAATTTCTCTTGTCTGTTCTCTGGCGAGCGTCAGTTTCAACGCAGGTTTTTTACAGCAAGGTTAACTTGGGGCCGCACCAAGATTCCGTAAAGCATTTAATATTTAACTACGAAGTAGCAGCAGCCTCAAAATATTCGGTAGTCTTGGCGCGTTGGGTTTCTTCAGAAGAACATGAGCCAGCTACAAAAGCAGTAAGCGAGCGGCCACGACACCTTGACGCCGCGCTGGT
>JAUXYM010000087.1 GCA_030694365.1 Nevskia sp.
TGCATGTAATCGAAGGCATCGGCCAGGGTTTCGCCGTGCAGGATCACTTCACCGCCGAGGTCGCGGGTATTGCGGACCTTGGTGAACGGCGTGTTCACCGGCATCACGATGACGCTGCGGATGCCCAGCCGCGTGGCGTGATGGGCGACTGCCTGGGCATGGTTGCCGGCCGACATCGCGGCAACACCGGCCTCGCGTTCAATCTGGGTGAGCCGCGCCAGCTTGTTGATCGCGCCGCGTTCCTTGAACGAGGCGGTGAACTGGAAGTTCTCGAACTTCAGCCAGACTTCGGCACCGGTCAGCTTCGACAACACCAGCGACGGCGCGCAAGGCGTGCGCAGCACTTGCCCGGCAATGACGCTCGCCGCATCGCGGACATCATCGGCAGTGATCGCGAGGGGCTCGCTCATGGTTGTCGCAGCTCAAGAAACAGTGGCTGATTATAGGTAGGCGACTGATCCCGGCTCCGCGCATGACAGTTTCCCCGCCAGTCGCTGATAATCCGCGCCCTGAATTCCAAAGCAGCGCAGAACCCATGAGCCAATACGTCTACACGATGAACCGGGTCGGCAAGACCGTGCCGCCGAAGCGGGAAATCCTGCGTAACATTTCCTTGAGCTTTTTCCCCGGCGCGAAGATCGGCGTGCTCGGCTACAACGGCTCGGGAAAATCGACCCTGCTGAAGATCATGGCTGGCGTCGACAAGGAATTCTCCGGCGAAGCGCGGCCGATGCCGGGGCTGAAGGTCGGCTATCTGCCGCAGGAGCCGCAGCTCGATCCGGCCAAGGACGTGCGCGGCAACGTCGAAGAAGCGCTGTCGGAAATCACCGACACGCAGGCGCAGCTCGACGCCGTCTACGCGGCCTACGCCGACGAGAACGCGGATTTCGACAAGCTGTCGGCGAAGCAGCAGGAACTCGAAGGCAAGCTCGAAGCGCTGGATGGTCACAACCTCAACGTGATCATGGACAAGGCTGCCGAGGCGCTGAATCTGCCGCCGTGGGATGCCGACGTCACCAAGCTGTCCGGTGGTGAACGCCGTCGCGTGGCGCTGTGCCGCTTGCTGCTCAGCAAGCCGGACATGATCCTGCTCGACGAACCGACCAACCATCTCGACGCCGAATCGGTCGCCTGGCTGGAGAAATTCCTCAAGGATTTCCCGGGCACGATCATCGCCGTCACCCATGACCGCTACTTCCTCGACAACGTCGCCGGCTGGATTCTGGAACTCGATCGCGGCCACGGCATTCCCTGGCAGGGCAATTATTCCAGCTGGCTGGAGCAGAAGACCAACCGCCTGAAAGCCGAAGAGAAATCCGAGGACGCGCGCCAGAAGGCGTTGTCCGAAGAGCTTGAATGGGTGCGCAAGAACCCGAAGGGTCGGCAGTCGAAATCGAAGGCGCGCATCAAGGCTTACGAAGAGCTGGCCTCGCAGGAATTCCAGGCTCGTGCCGAAACCCAGGAGCTGTACATCCCGCCTGGCCCGCGCCTTGGCGACATGGTTCTCGAGGTTCAGGACGTCGGCAAGAAGTACGGCGATCGCTGGCTCTACAAGGGGCTGAATTTCACGGTGCCGAAGGGCGCGATCGTCGGCATCATCGGTGCCAACGGCCGCGGCAAGACCACCCTTTTCCGCATGCTGCTCGATCAGGAAAAGCCGGACGGTGGTTCGATCCGCATCGGCGAAACGGTGAAATTCGCCTATGTCGACCAGAGCCGCGATGCGCTCGAAGGCGATCAGACCGTGTTCGAGGCCATCAGCCAGGGCCAGGACATCATTCGCGCCGGGTCGTTCGAAATGCCGTCACGCGCTTACATCGGTCGCTTCAACTTCAAGGGCGAAGCGCAGGGCAAGCGGCTCAAGGATTTGTCCGGCGGCGAGCGCAATCGCGTCCATCTGGCGAAGATGCTGCTGACCGGCGGCAACGTGCTGCTGCTCGACGAACCAACCAACGATCTCGACGTTGAAACTCTGCGCGCACTCGAAGAAGCGATCCTGAATTTCGCCGGCTGCGCGCTGGTTATCTCCCATGATCGCTGGTTCCTCGACCGCGTTGCCACCCACATCCTGGCGTTCGAGGATTCCGGCGAAATCGTGTTTCTGGAAGGCAACTACGGCGAATATGAAGCCGATTTCCGACGCCGCACCGGCTCGGAACCCGGCGTCAATCGCCGCTCGCGGCACAAGAAGCTGGCCTGAGTCTTTTCGCTTCCAATGGGCTTCGAATGAGCTTCCCAGCCCAGCCAAGCCCGCCGCAGATCGCTTCGATCTGCGGCGGGCTTTTCATTGGCCGCTTCGAAAAAGCAGCACGCACAAAAAAACCCGGCGGTTACCCGTCGGGTTTGTTCGTTGCTGCTGGTGCGCCCGGAAGGATTCGAACCTCCGACCCCTTAGTTCGTAGCCAAGTGCTCTATCCATCTGAGCGCCGGGCGCATTGACTGGTACAGATATCAGCTCGATGGCGGAGAGAGAGGGATTCGAACCCTCGATAAGGTTTTTAAGACCCTATACTCCCTTAGCAGGGGAGCGCCTTCGGCCACTCGGCCATCTCTCCTAGTGATGCAGAGAGCAACACTGCGATATCACTCAAATATTATAGCGTTGACAGCCTTCACCGTAAAGCAATTTATCGCAAAACGGCTCGATAAGGCTCAACTCTGGATCGTCGTATCTTCGCCGCGTTCGATCCGAATCCGCTCGAAGATTTCCTCGCGATGCACCGAAATATCCTTCGGTGCTTTAACTCCGATGCGCACCTGATTGCCCTTGATCCCCAGCACGGTGACCGTCACGTCGTCACCAATGACCAAGGTCTCCCCGACCCTGCGCGTCAAAATCAGCATCACTGTTCTCCATTCCCTGATCCTGCAGTGGCGTAATACGCTCACCGAGCCCGGACCCGTTGATCGGGCCTCTGTCCGCCCGAATGATAGCCCCGTCAGGTTGGCAAAGCCTGATGGAAGAAACAGAAAATTAATATTTCCGACAGAAGGCTGAGGCGCCTGCGGCGGTCCAGGTCAACGTCCGTGAAACGCCAGTCCTTGAAGCGCAGCCATCAACTGCGACTCAAGGAATCGCGAACTTCAGGCCGACTGTTCGAGATCGAAAGCCTTGTGCAGCGAGCGCACGGCCAGTTCCAGATACTTGTCTTCGACGACCACGGATATCTTGATTTCCGAAGTCGAAATCATCCGGATGTTGATGCTCTCCGCTGCCAGCGTCTTGAACATCTTCGCGGCGATGCCGGCGTGCGAGCGCATGCCGACGCCGACCAGTGAGACCTTGCAGATGTCGGTCGCGGTGCGGATGCCCTTGGCGCCCAGTGATTCAGCCACCTTCTTCGATACTTCCGCAGCCCGTTCCAGCTCGCCGCGCGACACCGTGAAGGTGAAATCGGTCATGCCGTCAGCGCCGACGTTCTGCACGATCATGTCGACTTCGATAATCGCGTCACCACACGGCCCCAGAATCGCAGCGGCGATGCCAGGGCGATCCGGCACGCCGGCGACGGTCAGCTGCGCTTCGTCCCGGCTGAACGCGATGCCGGCAATCAACGGATCTTCCACTTTGCTTCCCCCAAGGTTTTCATCCAGCGTGATCAGCGTGCCCGGGCCATCGACGAAGGTCGACAGCACCCGCAGCGGTACCTTGTACTTGCCTGCAAATTCGACCGAGCGGATCTGCAGCACTTTCGAGCCGAGACTCGCGAGTTCGAGCATTTCCTCGAAGGTGATCTTGCTCAGGCGCCGGGCCTTCGGCTCAACTCTCGGATCGGTCGTGTAAACACCATCGACATCGGTGTAGATCTGACATTCATCGGCTTTCAGCGCCGCCGCAAGCGCGACACCGGTGGTGTCCGAACCGCCGCGGCCGAGTGTGGTGATATTGCCGTCGCAGTCGACACCCTGGAAGCCGGCCACTACCGGCACGATCCCAGCCTTGCAATCGGCCATCAGCCGTTCGGTGTCGATGTGCTGGATGCGCGCCTTGTTGTAGGCCTTGTCGGTACGGATCGACACCTGAGCACCGGTATACGAACGCGCGGCCACGCCCATCTTGTCGAGCGCGATCGCCAGCATCGCGATCGTTACCTGCTCGCCGGTCGCGATCATCTGATCGAGTTCGCGCGCCAGCGGCCGGGGATTGATCGCTTTCGCAAGCTTGATCAGGCGATCGGTTTCGCCGGACATCGCCGACACCACGACCACCACCTGATCACCGCGCGCCCGAGCGGCGGCGACCTTCGAGGCGACATGCTCGATGCGCTCGACCGAGCCCATCGAGGTGCCGCCGTACTTCTGCACTAGCAAAGCCATTGAAGCGGTTTCCAATTGGTAGAAAGCAGTGGTCGGTGGCTAGTGGCCAGTGGCCAGTCGAAACGGTGGTCCCCACCTGTTTTTCGACTCACCACTAGGCACTGACCACTAGCACTGCCGTCAGAGTTTCTTTTCGATCCATTCAAGCGCCGAGGCCAGGGCCGCCGGCAGGTTTTCCGGCTGCGTGCCGCCGCCCTGCGCCATGTCGGGACGACCACCGCCCTTGCCGCCGACTTGCGCCGCGACAAACGCCAGCAGTTCACCGGCTTTGAGCTTCGCGGTCAGGTCCGCCGTCACGCCGGCGATCAGATTGACCTTGTCACCGCTGACGACGCCGAGCAGCACGACAGCCGAGCCGAGCTTGTTCTTCAGCTGATCGAGCAGGTTGCGAAGCTCGCTGCTATCGACACCGTCCACCGCCGTCACTAGCACCTTCACGCCGTTGACCAGCTTGGCTTGTCCGGCGAGTTCATCACCCGCGCTGGCCGCCAGCTTGCCCTTGAGCTGGGCAAGCTCCTTTTCGAGCTGCTTCTGCGCTTCTAGCATCGCCGTGATGCGCGCGCCAAGCTCGGCAGGTGAAGACTTCAGCATCGCCGCCGCGCCGCTCAGACGAGCCTGCAAGTCGTTGACGAACGCCAGCGCGTTATCGCCGGTCACCGCTTCGATTCGACGCACGCCAGCCGCCACACCACCTTCAGACAGAATCTTGAACAGCCCGATGTCACCGGTGCGGCTGACATGGGTGCCACCGCAAAGCTCGCGCGAACTGCCGATATCGAGCACGCGCACTTCGTCGCCGTACTTTTCGCCGAACAGCATCATCGCGCCGGTCTTTTTCGCTTCCTCGATCGGCAGCACGCGCGCCTGCGTCGCGACGTTGGCGAGGATTTCGGCATTGACCAGACGCTCGACTTCGGCCAGTTCCGCTGCTGTCATCGGCCCAGTGTGGGCGAAGTCGAAGCGGGTCTTGTCGGCATCGACCAGAGAACCCTTCTGCTGCACATGGCCGCCGAGCACATCGCGCAGCGCCTTGTGCATCAGATGGGTCGCGGAATGGTTGCGCATCGTCGCGCGGCGCTGGCTGGTTGCCACCGTCGCCGTGACCGTGTCACCAAGCTTCAGCGCGCCGGTTTCAAGCTTGCCGACATGGGCAAACGCACCGCCCTTGATCTTCTGGGTGTCGGCGACTGCGAAGCCGCCGACGGTGCCGGCGTCGCCGGCCTGACCACCGCTTTCGGCATAGAACGGCGTGCGATCGAGCACCACCCCGCCTTCGTCGCCTGCTTCCAGCGTGTCGACCGAGACACTGCCGCGATAGAGGCCAACGACCTTCGCGTCGTCGATGATCGTCTGCTCGTAACCAATAAAGATCGTCGCCGACCCTTCGTACTTGAGCCCTTCGCCAGCAGTGAACTTGCTGGCTGCGCGCGCACGGGTGCGCTGCGCTTCCATCTCGCGGTCGTAGCCTGCTTCGTCGAGCTTGAGGTTGCGCTCGCGAGCAATGTCGGCGGTCAGATCGAACGGGAAGCCGTAGGTGTCGTACAACTTGAACACCACTTCGCCCGGCACCACGTCGCTCTTGAGGTTGCCGATCGCGTCTTCGAGCAGCTTCATGCCCTTGTCGAGCGTGGTCGCGAAGCTGTCTTCTTCGCTGCGAATCACCTGCTCGATGCGGGCACGCTGTTCGACGAGCTCGGGATAAGCCTCGCCCATCGCTTCGGCCAGCGGTGCGACCAGCTTCCAGAAGAAGGCTTCGCTCAGACCCAGCTTGTAGCCATGGCGAATCGCGCGGCGCATGACCCGGCGCAGCACGTAGCCACGGCCTTCGTTGCCCGGCGTGATGCCGTCGATGATCAGGAACGCGGCCGAACGGATGTGGTCGGCCACCACTTTCTGAGACGCGCTCGAATACGGCGCGGTGTTCGACAGCTTCGCGATCGCGTTGACCAGCACCTTGAAGGTGTCGATCTGATAGTTGTCGTTGCTGCCCTGCATCAAGGCACTGATGCGCTCCAGGCCCATGCCGGTATCGACGCTCGGCGCTGGCAGCTTGCTCAGCTCGCCGCTCTTCGAGCGCTCGAACTGCATGAACACCACGTTCCAGATTTCGATCCAGCGATCGCCGTCTTCTTCCGGCGAACCCGGAGGGCCACCGTAGATGCCCTTCGAGCCGTCCGGATCGTGGTCGTAAAAGATTTCGGTACACGGGCCGCAGGGACCGGTGTCGCCCATCGCCCAGAAGTTGTCCGAAGCGTAAGGCGCGCCCTTGTTGTCACCGATGCGGACGATGCGCTCGGCCGGAATGCCCATCTGGCGATGCCAGATGTCGTAGGCCTCGTCATCGCTGTGATAAACGGTGACCAGCAGGCGACTCTTGTCGATCGCCAGCCATTCGGCGCTGGTGATGAACTCCCAGGAGAAGCGGATCGCGTCCTGTTTGAAGTAATCGCCGAACGAGAAATTGCCCAGCATCTCGAAGAAAGTGTGATGCCGCGCCGTGTATCCGACGTTTTCGAGATCGTTGTGCTTGCCGCCGGCGCGCACGCAGCGCTGGCTCGACGTGGCGCGGGTGTACGGCCGCTTGTCCTGGCCGGTAAACACATCCTTGAACTGCACCATGCCGGAGTTGGTGAACAGCAGGGTTGGATCGTTGCTCGGCACCAGCGACGACGACGGCACCACCGCATGGCCTTGCCGACGGAAGTACTCGAGGAAGCGTGCGCGCAGTTCGTTGCTGTTCATATCGTGCTTAGGCCAGGCGGCCCGGGCGAAAAAAGTCGCGCATGGTAGCGCGCAAGACCCTGTAGCCGCTAGGTTTTGGCGGGTTTTCCGGCCGGCTTGGAACAACGCTCGAACGCGATCAGGCTCATTCCTCGGGTTCGCAATCAGCGTCGATCGCGTCGCGCATCACCGAGCGGATCTGCGCCGACGTGAAACCCCGGCTGGCGAGGAAGCGATATCGGCTGGCGGAATCCTTGGCGTCAACCGGTGCTGCACGGTAGCGACGTTGGTAGACACGGCCGATGACCGCAAGCCAGTCTGGATCGGCTTCGTCGATGGCGGCGACGATCAGTGCGTCGGCAACACCGCGCGCCGATAGCTCGGCACGAATCCGCAACGGACCATGGCCTTGGGCGATCCGCGAACGGGCCAGCAAACCGGCATAACGCTCATCGCTTTGCCAGCCGGATTCGCCGAGTTCGCCAACCACTTCGCTGGCCACAGCCCGATCTAGACCGTCATGGGCCAGCTTGGTGGTCAGTTCGCGCGCGCTGTGCTCGCGCCGGCTCAAGGCCCGAAGCGCGCGCTCACGCGCCGCTTCGGGTGCCAAAGGCACAGGCGGCTTGCGCCCGCGCCCGGCCACGGAACTACTCGGCTGCCGGCGTGCGCGTCTTCACCGGCAACAGCTTCGCTCGCAGCGACACTTCGATGGCGTTGGCGATCTCCGGATGCTCCTTGAGATAGTTCCGCGAGTTGTCCTTGCCCTGGCCGATCTTTTCGCCCTTGTAGGCGTACCAGGCACCGGACTTCTCAACGAAGCCATGCTCGACACCGAGGTCGATCAGCTCGCCCAGTTTCGAAATGCCCTCGTTGTACAGAATCTCGAAATGCGCTTCGCGGAACGGTGGCGCCATCTTGTTCTTGACCACCTTGACTCGCGTCTCGTTGCCGACCACTTCCTCGCCCTTCTTGATCGCGCCAGTGCGGCGGATGTCCAGGCGCACCGAGGCGTAGAACTTCAGCGCATTGCCGCCGGTGGTGGTTTCCGGCGAGCCCTACATCACGCCGATCTTCATGCGGATCTGGTTGATGAAGATGACCAGCGTGTTCGAGCGCTTGATGTTGGACGTCAGCTTGCGCAGCGCCTGCGACATCAAACGGGCCTGCAGGCCAACGTGGCTGTCGCCCATCTCGCCTTCGATTTCAGCCTTCGGCACCAGGGCGGCAACCGAGTCGACGACGATGCAGTCAACGCTGTTCGAACGCACCAGCATGTCGGCGATTTCCAGACCTTGCTCGCCGGTATCCGGCTGCGAGATCAACATGTCGCCAACCACCACGCCCAAGCGCTCCGCATACTGCGGATCGAGTGCATTTTCGGCATCGATGTAGGCAGCGGTGCCGCCGTGCTTCTGGATCTCGGCAACCACCTGCAGACACAGCGTGGTCTTGCCCGAAGACTCCGGACCATAGATTTCGACCACGCGGCCGCGCGGCAAACCGCCGATGCCAAGGGCAACGTCCAGCGCAAGCGAACCCGTCGACACGACCTCGACATCGCGGGCCGGATCGTCAGCACCCATGCGCATGACCGCACCCTTGCCAAACTGCTTCTCGATCTGGCTGAGAGCAGCTTCCAATGCCTTCTTGCGATTGTCGTCCATGGTCTGGGTTCCGGTCGCTGCTGCGCTAGGTTTTGCCATCGTCTTCGGTGTCTTTAATCCTGCTCGGCCTACTTGCCTGCGCGGGCGAGGTATTCGCCAGTGCGTGTATCAACCTTGACCAACTCATCCTGCTGCACGAACAGCGGTACGCGAACCATGGCACCGGTTTCGAGCTTCGCGGGCTTGCCACCACCGCCCGAGGTATCGCCGCGCAGACCGGGATCGGTTTCGATGATCTTGAGGATGACCATATTCGGCGCCGCGACACTCAGCGGCACGCCATTCCACAGCAGCAGCGTGCAAAGTTCCTCGCCCTTGAGCCAGACCTTGGCTTCGCTCATCGCGGCGTCGTTGGCCTGAATCTGCTCGAAGCTGACCGGATCCATGAAGGTCCAGAACTCGCCATCGTTGTACAGGTACTGCATTTCCGTCTGTTCGACGTCCGCCAATTCCCAGGTATCGCCGGACTTCAGCGTGCGCTCAAGCACGCGGCCGGTCTTCAGCGCACGGATCTTGATGTTGTTCGTCGCCTGACCCTTGCCGGGCTTGCGGTACTCATTGTCGAGAATCGCGTACGGTTCGCCGTCAATGAGAACCTTGACGCCCGATTTCATTTCGTTGGTGCTGACCGATGCCATGGGAATATCGTCTTTGTTGATCTGTTGATAGGAGTGCGCTGAGCGAGTCCAGCACGGTTCTGCAGGCTGAAAAACGTCTCGCAGTCTAATAGATCGCAGGTTCCCCGGACATGTCTGCAAATTTCCTCGCGAAAGTACTTGAGTCCCTACCTCGGTAGGCCCTATACTTTCGCTCCGCTGTACGGGGCCATAGCTCAGCTGGGAGAGCGCTTGCATGGCATGCAAGAGGTCGCCGGTTCGATCCCGGCTGGCTCCACCACGTTTTTGATGCACTCGCGACACCGCCTCGTTGTCCCTATCGTCTAGAGGCCTAGGACACCACCCTTTCACGGTGAGAACCGGGGTTCGAATCCCCGTAGGGACGCCATGTCGGGCCATAGCTGCCTGATATAGTTTCAAACTTACAGACTGTTCCGCAGCCGGATTTTCGTCACCATGATGACGATAAGCTCGGCTCAATCTCGCGTGCGCGCAGTAATGCCAGCGACCTTCTGATTCGAGCGCCATTACTCGTGCGCCTCGGGCTTGTACCAATACCCATCGAGCAGTACTCCCGCTACCCTTCGACGAGCGAAACTTCGACGTTTCGTGATCGATCGTTGTCAGAATTACAACCGAGGAGTGTCGCCCGTGGAGACCCCGCTGAGCCCGCTGGAATTTGCCCGCCGCGCCCGCAAGCTCTATCCCGACCGCGAAGCCGTGGTCGATGGCGATCGTCGCTACACCTACAGACAGTTTCTTGATCGCTGCGACCGCGCCTCGTCCGCGTTCCAGGCGCTGGGCGTGAGCAAAGGCGACCGCGTTGCGCTGATCTCGCCGAATACCCACACGAACCTGGAGACGTACTACTCGATCCCGCAGTTCGGTGGCGTGATCGTGCCGATCAACTATCGGCTGACGGCCGATGATTTCGTTTACCTGATCAATCACAGCGGCGCGAAGATTGTCTGCGCGCATCCGGACTACTTCGATGCCATCGACAGCATTCGCAGCCAATTGCCGAACGTCGAGCATTACGTTGCGTTCGAAGGCTCGCGCAACGCTTGGCTCGAGTACGAGACTCTGGTTGAACAGGCGTCGCCGGATTTTCAACGGACAGAGGTTGCCGAGACCGATCTGCTGTCCGTGAACTACACCAGCGGAACCACGTCGCGTCCGAAGGGCGTGATGATCACCCATCGCAATGCCTGGATGAATTCGGTCGGCGTACTGGTGCACATGCACATGACGCCGTCCGACCGTTATCTGTGGACACTGCCGATGTTCCACGCCAATGGCTGGACCTTTGTCTGGACCATCACCGCAGTCGGTGCCAAGCACGTCTGTCTGCGCAAGGTCGAGCCACTGGCGATCTACGACCACATCAACCGCGAAGCCGTGACCTTGCTGTGCGCCGCGCCAACCGTGCTGATCGGCATTGCCAACGGCCCGGAAGCGCAGCGTCGTGCTGTGCGGCCAGGCGTTCGTGTGATCACGGCGGGTGCGCCACCGGCACCGGCGACGATCGAGCGAGTCGAAGGCGAACTCGGCTGGACCATCACTCAGGCTTACGGGCTGACCGAAACCTCGCCGTTCATCACCATCTGCGAGCCGCTTCCGGCCCACGATGAACTGAGCACCGAACAACGCGCGCGGATCAAGGCACGTCAAGGCGTGGAACTGGTGACCTCCGGCGAAACCGCCGTGTTCGACGACCAGGATCAACCGGTGCCGGCTGATGGCACGACGCTCGGCGAGATCGTGGCACGCGGCAACACGGTGATGCGCGGCTACTACAACGATCCGGAAGCGAGCGCAAAAGCGTTGAAGGGTGGCTGGTTTCGTACCGGCGACGCGGCCGTCGTGCATCCGGACGGCTACATCGAGATTCGCGACCGCTTGAAAGACGTGATCATTTCCGGTGGCGAAAACATTTCGTCGATCGAGGTCGAGGGAATCTTGTTGCGGCACCCGGCGATCATCGAAGTCGCGGTGGTCGGCATGCCGCACGAGAAATGGGGCGAATCTCCGGAGGCCTTCGTCGTGCTGCGTCCAGGACACAGCCTTGCCGACGGCGAACTGAAGACCTTCTGCCGCGTAAGCCTCGCCCACTTCAAAGTGCCGACGGCGTTTCATGTCGTCACCGAACTGCCGAAGACCGCGACCGGCAAGATCCAGAAGTTCGTGCTGCGCGGCAAGCGCGCGGCGATCGCTACGCAGTAGTGATGCCGAACTGCTGCCGGGCGCTGCTTTGTTCAGGCCCGGCATGCGTCTGAGCCAGTAGAGGACGGGTGCCTGCTGCTGTACGACTCCAGAGCGGACCTGGCTTCAAGCAAGGGTTCGACTCTTGCCCGCAGCAGATCCGGCAGCGCCGACCAGCAGGAGTTGTAATCAGATGCCGTGCTCGTGATTGCCGAGAGCCTGGCGTCCTGCTGACTCCCGCGACCGGTCTGTCCGTTCTGCGTCAGCATGGCCGGACTCAACCGATCAGGCCGGACGGCAGCAGCGACAGCATGCCCTGCAGCAACGCCGCCTGATGCTGGATCAGCAGGCCCACCATCAGCGCGACGATGCCGAGCTTCAGCGCAAAGGTGATCAACGGGCTGTCGATGATCAGATCGCTCTGATCTGCGACTGAGGCAAGGCGTGGGGTGTTGCGGCGAACCGTACCGGCATTGCTGACCACGCCGCGACGGGCATCGTCGAAATACAGCTGACGATGCTGGGCGACATTGCGATTGATCAGACGACGACGGCGGGCTTCTTCGCGCTGCTGTTGCTGGTTCATCGACGTACTCCAATGACGCCCAGAGCCAGTCCTTCGATCACCAGTTCCTGCTCGCGCAGGTCGAGGATGATTGGCTGGTAGGCCGGGTCGGTGTTTTCAGGAATCAGGCTGACGATGTGGCCCTCGCGCTTGAAGCGCTTGACCGTCGCTTCATCGCCGATGCGGGCGACAACGATCTGGCCGTTCATCGCGTTCTGGGCGCGCTTCACGGCCAGCAGATCACCATCGAGAATGCCGGCGTCGCGCATCGACTGGCCCTTCACTCTCAGCAGGAAATCCGGTGCCGGCTCGAACAGGTTTGCAGCCAGATCGCGATGATCGTCGAGGTTCTCGACCGCGAGGATCGGCAGACCGGCCGCAACGCGACCGACGACCGGAATCTTCAGCATCTCGACCCGGCGTTCACGATGCTGGACCGCCAGGCGAATCCCGCGCGCCTGACCAGTCACTTCCAGATGGCCTTTCTCGGCCAGCGTGCGCAGATACTGTTCGGCGGAATTCGCGGAGCGCAGGCCGAAAGCGGCGGCGATTTCAGCGCGCGTCGGCGCACCGCCGTTATCGGCGATGTGCTTGCAAATGAAATCGAGTACCTGGGTCTGTCTTGCAGTAAGATCGGTCATTGCTGAGGCGTCCTTGATATGTATATTTATACAAGTCACCGCCTGAGCCTGTAAAGTGCCGTTCGTCGGCGCTTTACAAATTCACACCAGCGCCGTTCGTCGGCGCTTTTTTGTGGGCGACCGCTTTTGCTGCTCGCTCAACGCGCCGTCAGTGGAAGTTGCGCGATACGACCGGCATATCGGCGATCCAGTCGCTGACATCGCGGAAGCGCTCGGCGACAACATGGGTAACGCCATCGACCTTCTGCAGTTCGCCAGCGACGATCAGCAGGCGGCTGCCAAGCAACACGGCGCGCTGCGCATCGAAACTCTTTTTCCAGACCACCAGGTTGTGGCAGCCGGTCTCGTCTTCCAGGGTCATGAACATCACGCCTTTGGCGGTCTGCGGACGCTGACGATTCAACACCAGGCCGGCGATTCGCACGCTTTGCCGGTGTGCAAGCGTCGCCATGTCGGCCGATGTCCGCACGCCAAGTTTTGCGAGCCTGGGCCGCAGCAGGGCCAGCGGATGACGGCGCAAGCTCAGGCCGGTGCTCTGGTAGTCGGCCAGCACCTCTTCCGCTTCATGCGGCACTCGCAGGACGACATCGCTTTCAAGCGACGCATGACCCGCCAGCATCGCCGGCAGGTCTTCGATGCCCTGCACTTGCCAGTGCACAGCATGACGATGGCCGCCCAAAGTGCGCAGCGCATCGGCCTTGGCCAGCAAGCGACGCGTGGCAACATCAAGCGCGGCACGGCGCACCAGGTCCTCGATGTCGACGAACGACGCATCGCGGCGCGCAGCCACAATGCTGTTCGCCACGTCCTCGTTCAGGCCATCGACCAGACGCAGGCCCAGCCGGATAGCTGGATTGCCGTCGCGTGCCTTGGGAACCGTGCAGTCCCAGTCGCTGTTCCTGACATCGACCGGCCGCACTTCCACCCCTGCCCGCTTCGCTTCGCGGATCAGCTGCGCCGGCCCGTAGAAGCCCATCGGCTGGCTGTTGATCAGCGCGGCGAAGAAGGCGGCCGGATGGTGGCGCTTGATCCAGGAAGAGACATAGGCAAGCAGCGCAAAGCTCGCCGAATGCGACTCCGGAAAACCGTAGCTGCCGAAGCCCTTGATCATCTCGAAGATCTGTTCGGCGAAGGCTGCCTCGTAAAGGTTCTTCTGCATGCCGTCGAGCAGACGCTGGCGCAACGGCATCAGGCTGCCGTCCTTGCCCCAGGCGGCCATCGAACGACGCAGCTGATCGGCTTCGCCCTGAGAAAAATCGGCGGCAACTACCGCGATCTCGATGACCTGCTCCTGGAATAGCGGCACGCCCAGGGTGCGACTCAGCACGTCTTCGAGTTCCGGGCTTGGATAAGTCACGGAATCCGGATATTTCCGCCGCTTCAGATAGGGATGGACCATGCCGCCCTGGATCGGCCCCGGCCGGACGATCGCGATCTGGATCACCAGATCGTAGAAATTCTTGGGCCGCAAACGCGGCAGCATGCTCATCTGCGCCCGCGATTCGATCTGGAACACGCCCACCGTGTCGGCCGCCTGGATCATCTCGTAGGTGGGTTTATCGTCACGCGGGATGCTGACGATCGAATGCCGCACACCGGTCTGCCGTTCGATGAATTCGAACATCCGCCGGATCGCGCTGAGCATGCCCAGCGCCAGACAATCGACCTTCAGCAGGCCCAGCGCTTCGAGATCGTCCTTCTCCCACTGGATGATCGTGCGATCCGGCATCGCCGCGTTTTCGACCGGCACCAGTTCGTGCAGCGGATGCTCGGAAATGACGAAGCCGCCGACGTGCTGGGACAGATGGCGCGGTGTGCCGACCAGCGCCCGCACCAGCTTGAGCCAGCGCGCGACGATCGGCGCTTCCGGATCGAAACCCTGCTCGCGCAGGCGATCCGGCAAGGTTTCGGGTTCGTCCCACCAGGCCAGCGAGCCCGACAGGCGATCGATCTCGTCGGCACCGATGCCGAGCGCCTTGCCCACATCGCGGATCGCCGAACGACGGCGATAGCGGATCACCGTCGCCGCCAGCGCGGCACGTTCGCGGCCGTACTTGTTGTAGATGTACTGCATCACCAACTCGCGGCGCTGATGCTCGAAATCGACATCGATGTCCGGCGGCTCATTGCGCTCCCTCGACAGGAAACGGCCGAACAGCAGGCGCTGCTCGGCCGGATTGACGCTGGTGATGCCGAGCGCGTAGCAGACCGCCGAATTCGCCGCCGATCCCCGGCCCTGACAAAGGATTTCCGGTGTCTGCGCACGCGCCCAGCGGACGATGTCGTGCACGGTCAGGAAAAAGGCTTCGTAACGAAGCTCGATGATCAGCTCCAGCTCCAGCTCGATGGTCTTGCGCACTGCGGCAGGTTCGCCCTCCGGCCAACGGTCGCGCAGGCCCTGTTCGGTGAGCACGCGCAACCAGCTGCTGCGCGTGTGGCCGGCCGGCACCAGCTCATGCGGGTATTCGTAGTTCAGTCCAGCCATCGAAAAGCTGCAGCGCTCGGCGATCGCGGTGGCCTCGGCCAGCAAGGCGTCCGGATACAGCGTCCGCAGTTCGGCAATCGGTCGCAGATGCCGCTCGCCGTTCGGAAACAGCCGCGTGCCGCAGTCCGCAAGCTGCAGGCCGTGGCGGATTGCGGTCACGGTGTCCTGCAAGGCTCGCGCTTCGCGGACATGTATATGGACATCACCAGCCGCCACGCAGCGCAGATGCAATTGCCGACCGAGGCTCAGCAGACGGTTCAGCCGGGCGCGATCATCACCGGACCGATGTAGTTCCACGGCGACCCAGGCCCGTTCACCAAACTTCGATGCGATGAAGCGGCCTTCGCTTTCCGCAAGCGCGTCGTCATCCGGCGGCAGCCACAGCACCAGTACCTGAGCGAGGCCGGTCAGATCTTCGCGAGTCAGGAAGTACTCGCCCTTGTCCGCCGCGCGGCGGCCGATGGTGATCAGCCGGCAAATCTGGCTGTAGGCCGCATGATCGGGTGCCAGCAGCACGAAGCGCAGGCCGTCATCGAGCCGAAACTCGGCACCGACGATCAGCTTGAAGCCAAGCGCCTTTGCCGCGACATGCGTGCGAACCATGCCAGCCATCGAGCATTCGTCGGTGAGCGCCAGTGCTGCGTAGCCTTGCGTCTGTGCGGCTTCGATCAGTTGCGCGGGCGATGACGCCCCGCGCAGGAAGCTGTAGTGCGACAGACAATGCAGCTCGGCGTATCCGCTCGTCACTGTGACGGCTCAGGCCCAGACACCGTGCAGGAACCAGCCCTCGCTGCGGCGATCGCGGAACACCCAGAGGCCGCTGCCCTGCACATCGCTGCGGTAGTAGTCGCGCTGCACGTCGTCACCGTCCCACCAGCCGCCTTCCAGGCGTTCGAATCCGGCGATCCGGGCAGGAGCAGATGAAAGCGGCTTCGGCGGGTCGATCAGCCAGATCGGCCGTGGCGGCAGTTCGGACAACGATGGCAGCGCGGCGGGTGACGGCGGCGGCGCATCGCAGGCGCGCAGGTGCCAGCTGCGCTCGGGCCGGTGATCGGCGATCAGGCCAAGCGCAGTCACTGCTTCGGCACCGAGCCGGGCGATCAGCTTTTCGATCAGCTGGCTCCAGGCTTCATCGTCACCGGCACGGCTTTCGAACAGGTCGCCCTGCCCGGTTGGCGGTTCGATGAAATGCTCGGCGCTCAGCTTCAGGCTGCGCACCGGTGCCGGCAGCGGCATGCGGCTCAGGCGTTCGCGCAGCACGCGCAGCAGGCGTTCGGCGTCACGCGCCGGGCTGGCCAGACGCAGGTCGAGCACGGTGTCGGGCTGCGGCTTGCCGCCGCTGGCGCGGCCGTGGTTCAGGGTCAGCCGGAAGGCTTGCAGACCGGTGTCGCGGGCTTTCAGGAAATGGCCGAGTTCGCGGGTCATCCGCTGCAGCGGAAACAGCAGGCCTTCCGTGTGCTCGACATCACCCATCAGGTCGAAACGCCGCTGGTACTTCGGCGGCAGCCGGAAGCGCGGCCGCACATCCGGACGGCGGCCGAGCAGGCGGTCGAGATACAAGGTGAACGCGAGACCATGGCGTTTGGCCAGCGGTGCGGCCGGAAGTTTGAGCAGTTCGCCGATGCCGCTCAGGCCGACAGCTTTCAGCGCGTCCTGAACCTTCGGTTCCAGCGGCAGCGCGGCCAGCGGCAGGCCATCGAGCACGGCGGGCAGTTCGGCAGCAGCGCAGACCGGCTGCGACAACCCGAGCCGCGCCAGCAGTGCCGCCGCTTCCAGGGTCGGTGCCAGGCCACGATTGCCGACATGGCCGCTGTCGGCAAAGCCGGCATCGAAATCGGCCAGCAGGGCATCCAGCCCGCCGAACAACTTGAGGCTGGCACCGATATCGACCCAGAGCAGTGCGCAGGGCAAGCCGTAATCCAGCTCGCTTTCGGTGATCTCCCAGACCAGTTCGGAACCGTAGCGATACGCCCAGGCGGCCAGTGCCTGCATGGCTTCGCGTTCGGAGCGCGGCTTGCGTTCGACGGCGCGAATGTCCGGATGCAGCGTCTGCACGGTGCCCCAGTCGGTGCCCGGCATGACGCGATCGGAAGCACCCGCAAGCACCCAGCGGCGTGCGCCCCGACGCCCGGTGACGACCTGCAGGCCGGCCTGAGAGGCAGGTTCCATCCCGGCAGTCGTACCGAGCGCTTCCAGCGAAAACTGCGGCAGATGCAGGCAAAGCCAGAGCATGGCGATCAGCCGTTCGCAGCCAGTGCCGGCAGCAGTACATCAACCGCTGCCGGCGTGCCGCCGCGACTTTTGAAAATGTCGACCCGCACCCCGCCCGGCCGCGCGGTGAGCTTCAGTCTCAATGCGGCCGGCGAGAACTCGGCCGCCGCGCGCGGCTCGCGGAACAGCAGGGCGGTGGTCTTGCCGGTTTCGGCGGCGAGCTGGAAGCGTTTCAGTTCCACCACACCGAGCCGCCCCGGCCAGGCCAGCACCGCGCCACAAGGCCCGGCACGCAAGATCTGCTCGGTCGCCCACAGGCCGCCGTCCTCGGACTGCGGCCGTACCAGCAGCAGGCGGGCCAGCACGATGCCGGCCTGGGCCAGCGCCGGTGCGAACGGCAGATGCGGTGGATCGACCAGCGCCACCCGGCCGCCGGCCTGGGTCAGCCGGGCGATCCACGGCAGCACCAACTGCATCTCGCCGATGCCCTGAGTGTCCGGAAACAGTTCGGTCAGCGCACCCACCGGCCAGCCGCCACCCGGTAATCTGCGATCCAGTTCGGCATGGCCGCTGGGTTCGGCGGTGACCCGGGCGAAGTCGCCACCGCGCCAGATATCAGGCCGGGCCAGTACCTCGCTCAGGGACGGCACCAGGGCGGTCACGAACCACTCCGGCAGGCACTGAGAGCTGGCATTGGAAAATGCAAGCCTTTGATTTCAGGTGATATGGAGTGATTGCGGAAGGACATCGGAATCTGCCAGAGATGATTGTATATGTATATTTATACAATTTCTTTGACGAATTCGCACCTGCCGTTCGGCATCTCGTCGATCGCAGGCGAACGGCCTGGCCAAAACGGCAGCGGCCGCATTGAGCGATCATCCGGCGCACCATTTCGGCACAGCCCTTGCTGAACAAGACTGCAGATTCGTCATCGTCAGCACCGTTTCAAAACCCAGAACCCCTCTCAGGAATGACCCTCAAGAACATGAAAGTGCTGATGCTCGGCGCCGGTGCCACCGGTGGTTATTTCGGCGGACGGATGCTGGAAGCAGGACGCAATGTCAGTTTCCTGGTCCGCGAACACCGCGCGGCACAGCTACGCGGCAATGGTCTGGTGGTACGCAGTCCGCAGGGCGATCTGCGCCTGAAGCCGCGGGTGCTGCTCAGTGGCCACATCCACGAAACCTTCGATCTGGTGATCCTCGCCTGCAAGGCCTATGACCTCGAAGCGGCGATGACCGCGATCGCGCCAGCCGTCGGGCCGGAAACGGCGGTGCTGCCGCTGCTCAACGGCCTGCGGCATTTCGAATTGCTCGATGAGCGTTTCGGCGCCGAGAAAGTGCTGCGCGGTCTGTGTTCGATTGCCGTGCGGCTCGACAACGATGGCGCGATCGAACACATGTCAGAGATGCACGCGCTGCGCTTCGGCGAAGCCGATGACCAGCGCACGCCACGCATCGACGCGATCGAAGCGCTGATGCAGGGCTGCAAGTTCGATGGCCGCGCCAGCTACAGCATCCAGCAGGCGGTCTGGGAAAAATGGGTGATGCTGGCCAGCCTCGCCGGCATGACCTGCCTGCTGCGCGCCAATGTCGGCGAAATTGTTGCCGCGCCGGAAGGCCGGGCGCTGATGCTGGCGACAATCGACGAATGCGCAGCGATCGCCGGCGCACATAGCCATGCGCCGCGTGCGCATGTGCTCGATGGCACCCGCGCCATCCTGACCGAGCCCGGTTCGCGGGCGAAGGCTTCGATGCTTCGCGACCTCGAACAGGGCGGCAAGGTCGAGGCCGATCACATCCTCGGTGATCTGATCGCCCGCGGTGCTGCGCATGGCATCGCAGCACCGCTGCTCAAGGCCGCGCATGCCAGCCTGAAAATCCACGAAGCCAAGCTGAAGAAGCCGGTGCGGCAGAAAGTCTGAACGGATCAGCTTGCCGGCTCGGACGTAGCGCCCTCAGACGTAGTGGTAGTGCACCCGGTTGGTCAGCCCGCAAAACAGTTCGTAGGACAAGGTGCCGGCCCAGGTCGCGACTTCTTCGGCCGGCAGGCCCGGCCCCCACAGGGTCACGGCATCGCCAACCGCCGCCTGCGGCAGGCTGCGCAGATCGACGGTGATCATGTCCATCGACACCCGGCCGATGATCGGCACGCGCTGCTCGTGGATCAGCACCGGCGCGCCGGCCGGCAGGATGCGGTGCACGCCATCGGCATAGCCGACCGCGACGACGCCGACCCGCATCGCTTCCGGACAGGTGAACGTGGCACCGTAACCTACCGTGTCGCCGGCCGGCACTGGGTGGACGGCGATCAAGCGGCTGGTGACGGTCATCGCAGGCTTGAGGCCCAGATCGCTGCCGACCGTGCCCGGCATCGGGCTGGCGCCATACAACATCAGGCCCGGCCGCACCCAGTCGACCCGCGCCTGTGGCCAGGCGATCAGGCCGGCGGAATTGGCGATTGAGCGCGGCCCGGGGATGTCCGCCATCGCCGCCTCGAAGGCGGCGATCTGCGCTGCGGTCATCGCGCTGTCGCGATCATCGGCGCAGGCCAGATGGGTGATCCAGCCTTGCAGATGCCAGTTCGGCCGAGTCAGCAGCTCGGCCTGCAGCGCCGGCGCTTCGGCCAGCGGAAAACCAAGCCGGTGCATGCCGCTGTCGAGCTTGAACCAGACGCTGAGCACGGTCGTCGGCGGCAGCGAAGCCAGCAGTTCCAGCTGCCAGCGATCGTGGATGACGATCTCCAGATCCAGCCGCGCCGCTTCCTCGGCTTCCTCGGCCGACAGCACGCCTTCCAGCAACGCGATGCGGGTGGCGATGCCGGCATCACGCAGGCTCACCGCTTCTTCGAGACAGGCGACGGCAAAAGCATCGACGCCGGCATCGGCCAAGGCACGGGCCACCGGCACCGCACCATGGCCATAGGCATCGGCCTTGATCGCGGCCATCACTTTCGACTGCGGCGCGAACGCGCGAACGCGCTGCAGGTTGTGGCGAACGGCCGACAGATCGACCGTCGCAGTGACACGAGGAATAGACATGTGAAGCAGTGGTTCGTGGTCAGTGGCTAGTGGTCAGCAATCGGTGGCTGGCATACGGTTTATCGGGCCACTGAACACTGGCCACTAGCCACTGCCTCACCCCCCGTACATGTACTCGGGTGCCAGATTGTCGAAGCGCGTGTACTTGCCGAGGAACGCGGTCTTGACCTTGCCGGTAGGGCCGGAGCGCTGCTTGGCGATGATGATTTCGGCGGTGCCCTGATTCGGCGAATCCTTGTTGTGGTAGTCGTCGCGGTAGACGAACAGCACCATGTCGGCGTCCTGTTCGATCGAGCCGGATTCGCGAAGATCGGACATGATCGGCCGCTTGTCCTGACGCGCTTCGAGGCTGCGCGACAGCTGCGACAGCGCGATGATCGGCACTTTCAATTCCTTGGCCAGCGCCTTCAGCGAGCGGGAAATTTCCGAGATCTCGTTGGTGCGATTCTCTCGATTCGACGGCACCTGCATCAGCTGGATGTAATCGACCACGATCAACGACAGCGGATGCTTGGCAGCCATGCGTCGCGCCCGGCCGGCCAGTTCCTGCGGCGACAGCGAACCGGTTTCATCGATGAACAGCGGCGCTTCGCGGAGCAGGCCGCTGGCCGAGACCAGACGGCTCCAGTCGTGGTCTTCCATCTGGCCGCTCTTCAGCGCCTGCTGGTCGATGCGGCCAAACGAGGACAGCACGCGCAGCGCCAGTTGCTCGGCGGACATTTCCATCGAGAACACCGCTGTCGCCAGCTTGTTCTCGATCGCCACATGCTCGGCGATGTTCATCGCGAAGCTGGTCTTGCCCATGCCAGGACGGCCGCCGACGATGATCAGATCACCCGGGTGCATGCCCTGGGTCATCTTGTCGAGTTCGGTGAAACCGGTCGGCGTGCCGGCGAGGCTGGATGGATTGTTGCGCAGCCGTTCGAGGCGATCCTCGATCGCGTCCATCAAGGTCGGCATGTCCTTGGCCTGGCTGGCCGCCTTGGAACCGCGCGCCCGGATCGCAAACACCTGCTTTTCGGCGACGTCGATCAGCATGCCCGGCGTGCGGCCATCGGGCTGGTAGCCGAGTTCGGCGATGTCCTGGCCGGCGGCAATCAGGCTGCGCAGCACCGAGCGTTCGCGAACAATCTCCGCATAGGCCTTGATGTTGGCGGCCGACGGCGTATCGGCGGCCAGGGTGCCGAGATAGCTGATACCGCCGGCATCCTCGAGCTTGCCCTGATGGCGCAGATGCTCGGACAGGGTGACGAAATCACAGGGCCGGCCGGCGTTCAGCAGTTCGCCGATCGCCTTGAAGATCTGCCGGTGGTCCTGGGTGTAGAAATCTTCTTCGGCGACCTGATCGACCAGCTCGTACCAGGCGCGGTTGTTCAGCAGCAGACCGCCGAGTACCGACTGCTCGGCTTCCAGCGAATACGGCGGATGCTTGGGACTGGCGGCCAGCCGCGCGCCGGGCTGGGAGCCGCCAGGAGTTGCGTTCGGAAAAGGCGTGGCCATGGTCGGTTCTCGGTGGATCATCAAGCTTGCGCGTTCAGGCTTGCGCCCGCCACGGAACAAGCTGTGGACAGTTTGTGCATCACTCTGTACATGACTGGCCGCAAGCGCCAAACAAGCGCCAGAAACGAATCGGCCCGCGCGAGGCGGGCCGATCGTTGCCACGAAACGAAAGGCTTTAGCCCTTGGTTTCTTCAACAACCACGATCAGCGTGGTTTCGACTTCCGAGTGCAGACGGACGGCAACCGTGTAGGTGCCGACCACGCGGATCGCGCCTTCCGGCATGTCGATTTCGCTCTTTTCGAGCACGAAAGCGGTATTGGTGGTGGCACGCGCGACTTCTGCCGGGCCGACCGAACCGTACAGCTTGCCTTCTTCGGCGGCGAGCGCCTTGATGGTCACGTGCTTGCCGGCCAGTGCCGCCGCACGCATCTTCGCGGCTGTCAGCGTCTCGGCGTACTTCTTCATCAGTTCGGCCTTGCGGACTTCGAACACTTCCTTGTTGCCGGCGGTGGCGGTCAGCGCCTTGCCCTTCGGCAGCAGGTAGTTGCGGCCGTAGCCGGACTTCACCTTGACGACATCACCGAGGTCGCCGAGGTTGGTCACTTTTTCGAGCAGGATCAGTTCCATGAGTTCTTCTCCTTATTCGTGGGCGTCGGTGTACGGCAGCAGCGCGAGGTAGCGCGCGTTCTTGATCGCCGAACCGAGCTGGCGCTGGTAGCGCGCCTTGGTGCCGGTGATGCGGCTCGGCACGATCTTGCCGTTCTCGGAGACGTACTGCTTCAGCGTCGCCAGATCCTTGTAGTCGATCCGGATGGTGCCTTCGGCAGTGAACTTGCAGCTCTTCTTCTTGCGGAAAAAACGGGACATGGCTTAGACGGCCTCTTCGGTCGTGGTGGCGGCAGCGGCATCGGCGGCGTCGGCAGCAGCGGCCTCGCCCTCGGCATTGCGCTTGTATTCCGGCTTCTTGTCTTCTTCCGGAACCTTGAACAGCGGCGACTGCTCGGTCTCCGCCTTGTCCATGCGGATGACCAGCTTGCGGATCACGGCGTCGTTGAAACGGAAGGCGCTTTCCAGCTCCTTCAGCACGGCGTCGGAGCACTCGACGTTCATCAGCACGTAATGCGCCTTGTGCAGCTTGGCGACCGGATAGGCGAGCTGGCGGCGGCCCCAGTCTTCCATGCGGTGCACAGCGCCGCCGTCGGACTCGACCATGTTCTTGTAGCGTTCGATCATGGCCGGAACCTGATCGCTCTGGTCCGGATGGACCATGACAACAACTTCGTAATGACGCATGGATGCTCCTTGTGGATGCAGGCTGGCAGCGAAGCCAGCCCGGGCAGTCCCCCGCAAATCTAACGACAGGCGCAACGGGCGGTGGGACAAGGTTTCCCGGTCGAACCAACAACGGCCCAACAGCGGTCTGGCCGGAAAGGTCGCGGAGTGTACGTTTTCAGGCCGTTCCGGGCAAGCCGCAAGCCCAATCAGACCCCATCAGGGCGTGATCACGCAGCAGTTCGGATTCGACAGCAGTTCGCGAGCTCTCGCCTCGCCGGCCTCGATGTCGACGGCACGCAGCTTCTTCTTCATGCCGGCCAGCAGCTTGCCGAACCGCTGCGGTTGCTTGCTCGCGGCGTTGACCTGATCGAGCGCCCGGAAGTGTGCATAGGCCTCGATATCGTTCTGTGGCAGCACCTCGCCGCCGGAATACCAGGCGGCGAAGGTCCACAGCGCCGATACCGATCCGGCTTCGCGAGCCCGCGTTGTGTAATCGATGGCTTCCGCCTGCAGCGCTTCCTGCCGGGCCCGCTGCTCGGCGGAGCATTCGGCCAGGAACTGGCAGTAATCATCCGGCGGCAGCTTCAGTGGCAGGTTCAGCTGGGCTTCGATGATGCCGGCATCGGCGGCCTGCTTGATCCAGTCGCGGAAACCACTGCGCGCCTCGGCCGGAATGCCGTCGCACTCGGCGTACAGATGACGCAGCGTGGCTTCCTCGGCTTTCGGTGCATCGACGGTCCAGCGCCCGTGCCGGCGTGTCTGGTGGATCGTTTCGACTTCCCGCTCCAGCGCGGCGTCATCGGCCGGAATCTCGCGGCACTCGAACAGCAGGCTGCCGAGCCGGTACTGGGACAAACGATTGCCGCTCTGAGCTTCAGGCAGCAGCTTCGCGTAGCCATCGGCGAGCCGGCCTGCGGGCGGCGACAGCCTGGCGCGACGGACCAGGCGGATGCTGAGGCCGGAATCGACCACCGCGCGCTCGACTGTCTGCCGGGCGACCGATGACGCTGCCGGTGGCGCCGGCGCTGCTTCAACAGCCGCCGGCGGCGACTCGCTGATCACTGCGTCCGGCACCACTTCAGGCGCTTCGTCCTGACCTCGCCACCACTGCGCCAGCAGCATGGCGACCAGCACCGCGAGCACCGACAGCAGCAGGCGCGAGCGCCCCATCACTTCTTCCGCGCGGCAGCCTTGGCCGGCTTGTGATTGCGCTGTCGATAAGCCTCGTACAGGCAGACTGCTGCGGCCACCGAGACGTTGAGGCTTTCGATCCTCTCACCCTTCATCGGAATGCGCACCACGCGGTCGCAGCACTCGCGGGTCAGCCGGCGCAGGCCTTCGGACTCGCCGCCCATGACCAGCACCAGCGGCCCGGTCAGATCGACATCGAACAGGGATTCATCGCCCTCGCCGGCCAGGCCGACGACCCAGTAACCGAGCTGCTTGAGCTGTTCGAGCTTGCGTACCAGGTTGGTCACCGCGACCACCGGCACCCGCTCGGCGGAACCGGCGGCAGCCGAACGCACGGCCGGCGTGACGCCGACGGCGCGATCCTTGGGGATGATCACGGCATCGACACCGGTGGCTTCCGAGGTCCGCAGGCAGGCACCGAGGTTGTGCGGGTCCTGCACGCCATCGAGCGCCAGGATCAGCCGCTCTGGCGTCGCCGGCAGATCGATCAATTCTTCGCCGCCAAGATCGGCAGCATTGATCGCCGCCAGCACGCCCTGATGGCGCAGGCCGGGTGCGCGGATATCGAGCACATCGCGAGCAACCTTGCGGACCGTGATGTTGCGCTTGGCAGCCAGCTCCAGCAGTTTTTCGGCGCGGGCATCACGACGGGTTTCGGCGAGCAGGATCTCGCGCGGCTTGGATTCGCCGTCTTCGATCGCCGCGATGACGGCGTGGAAGCCGCCGATGTAAGTCTCTGCCATGGTCTGCTGCCGGTTGGATGCGGCGCGCAGTTTACTGCTGTCGCTGGGCGCGCGAGACGCGGAAGCGAAAAACGATCTCACGCGGAGACCGCAGAGGACGCGGAGAACAGCGACAACGGGGAAGATGGAATCGTGAAAGGCAACTTGCCGGCTATGCTTTTCACCTCGCTTATGGCTTGGCTTTTCTCTGCAGTCTCCGCGCGCTCTGCGTGAGACCGCTTTTGCTGTCATGTCGAACGTCGGACGCTCCCAGGCAGCGGTGCGAAATAGCCCGCTGCCAGCAGGATCACGCCGACTGACAGGAACGCGGCAATGCGCGCCAGGGTGCCGGTGCCGGCGGTATCGACGGCGAACAACTTGATCGCGACGATCACCATCAGCACCGCACCGGCCAGCCACAGGCCACGATTGATCCGCCGCGCCGCCAGCCACATCGCGCCGAAGCCGAGCACGCTCCAGACCACCGACCAGGTCGCCTGCAGCAAGGCCGAATCGAGCATGCCCTGGAAGCCCAGCGGCGTGCCGAGGCCGTAGTGCAGGCCGCGTGCGATCGCGCCGTTCAGCCAGACGAAGGCGGTTGCAGCCACCGGCATCAGCCAAGGCTTGTGCAACTTGGTCAGCCACTGCCAGTCCTCGATACGGCGCTGACGCCAGAACAGCAGCAGCGCTGCGGCGATCGCCAGCACACTGAGATCCAGCGGATCGAGCAGCGGCAGGGTCATCAGCGGTGCGGCGCTGCCACGGCTTTCAAGGCTGGTCGCCAGTACCCAGGCCAGCAGCCAGATCGCCAGCGGCAGCGATACGCCCAGCGAATACAGGCGGCGATCGCGCGCCACCGGCCAGCGTGCCGCGAACACCGTGAACAGGCCCAGTGCGAACGCCGGCACCAGACCCCAGGCCAGCACCGGCCAGTCGCCACCGAACTGGCTGCGCAGATGCCAGGCCAGTTCCAAGCTGACCAACCAGGTCTTCAGCAGCGCCGGGATGATGTGCGCCGGCCATTCCCCCATAGGCACCGGGGCCGGTGCCGGTGTCGCCTGCGCGTGGCGCTCGCTGCGCCAGAGCAGGACGTAGTGCGTGCTCAGCAAGGCGAACCAGCCGAACACGCCGCCCTGACCCGAAGGCCGCTCGACGAGCGCGGCGATCAGGCCGATGCCGGCGAACAGCAGAAAGCTCAGCTGCGACAGACGCGCAAGCCATGGCCAGATCAAGCGCTGCGCAAGTACCGCGAGCGCCGCGGCGCTCAGCGCACCCGCTGCCAGCGCGATACCGATGCAGTAGTCATCGGCTGCGTGGTCGACCTGTGCGAACAGCGCGTACAGCCACCAGCCCAGCGCCCAGACCGCCGCAAGATCGGCGACTCGCTGTTCGCTGCGCGATGCAGCGCCGGACAAGCGCAGCCAATGGCCGCTGGCGATGGCCGAAACCGCCAGCAGGACTGCGCCCGGTACCCCGACTTCGAACCAGCCGCTGCTGGCCGGGCTGTCGACAATGCCGATCGCCAGCGATCCGCCGGCCAGCAATTGCACGATCACGCCAAAGGCCCGCGCGCGGAACTGTTGCTGGCGCAGACCGAGCCAGACCGCGCCGGCACCCTCGAGCGCCCAGGTCGCCGAGGTGGCCTGCTCGTCGAAATACAGCGGCACCGCCAGACTCAGCAGCACCACGCCGATCGCGATGAACGCCTGCGCGGTGATTCGCCAGTAGTCGCGCCGCGCGCTGAACAGCGCTGCGGCAACGAGCAGATAGAACAAACCGAAGCCGGCGGCACTGGCGGCCAGGCCGTGCTCGATGTCGGCGACCAGGCTCGCCTGCAGCGACAGCACCACTGACGGCAGGCCAAACGTCAGCGTGCCGGAGACCAGGCCCGCGCGACGCTCGCTGCGCGCCGACAGCACGGTGACCAACACGTAGAGCACGAAGAACAGCAGCAGAAAGAACTCGACACTGGCAAACCATTCGGCGCGGTAGGTCGTGACTCGCCACAAGGACGTGATCACGAAGGTGAACACGAAGCCGAGCAGGTTCAGAACATTCCAGCCTCGGAACGCGGCGATCGCGAACACGCCGAGATTGAGCACCGTGTAATAGCCGAACAGGCTGATGTGGCTGCCGTCGCCACCGAGCAGCAGGGGTGCTGCGAAGCCGCCGGCGAAACCGATGACTGCCAGTGGCAGCGCGTTCTGACGCACCGCCAGCAGCGCCGAACTGGCCGCGACCAGCACCAGCAGCGCGAACGCCGGCGTCGGCACCAGCAGGTGATACAGCCGCAGCGCGGCGAGCACCGTCAGGTACAACAGCGCCAGACCGCCGCCTTGCAAGGTCAGCGCGTAGCCAGCAACCCGCTCATGCAGGCGCCAGCCGACCCCGACCATCGCCAGCGCCGCCAGCGACAGGCCCGCGAGCCGCAGTTCGACCGGCAGATAACCGGTTTCCGCCGCATAGCGAATCAGGTAGACCGCACCGACGAAGGTGATCAGCACGCCGAGCCGGGCCAGCGGATTGCCGCCTCGGGCCCAGTCCGAAACTATTTCGATCAGGCGATTGAAGGTCGATGGCGCTGCTGGTGCCGACACTGACGATGGCATGGCTATCACTGCCGTCGACAAGGCCGATGGCGTCTCGCTCCAGCCCGGCGATTCGCGCCGGCAAGGGCGTTTCCTCTACGAGCGGCTCGGCCTCTGCTGCTGGGGTTGCCGATGGAACAACGCCCGTCGTAACTCTCGCACTCAGCTCACGCAGTTCCTGCTGCACCTCGCGCAGACGGCCGAACAGATAGCCGCTGAACGCACCGAGCCAGAAGCCGCCGATGTTGTCGAGCACATAGGCGGCGATGGTGCCGAACAGCAGCACCCAGACGATCGTGAGATTCGAACGCGACGCGGCGGCTGGCAGGTTCAAGGGCCGTCGCGATCAGCGGCTGGCGGCGACGGTCCCGGGCGGCATCCAGGCGCGCAACTCGCGGCCTTCGACGATCGCCGCGAACACCAGCTCGATGCGATGACCAGCACCGTTCTTCTCGCTGCGCGTTTCGGCACGCAGGCGGCCACCGGGCACCCCCTGCTCGGCGAGATAGGCCGCGATCGCCGTGGCACGACGCTCGGTCAGGCTCGTATCTTCCGCGCGTTCGGCATGGCCGATCACGTGGATGACCCAGGCGCCAGCACTGGCACCAGCCCCTGCACCACTGCCACCACGAGTCGCCGTGGCGATCTCCGACAACGGCAGCAGCAGCTCGGGCCGCAACTGCGCGCTGCCGGTTTCGAAGGCGCGCTCGGCATCGAGCACGACCCGCGTCGGCCGATCCCGCTCGGGCTGCAAGCGCCAGATGCCGGACGCCTCGCCGAGCGTCGTCTTCACCGCGCCATTGAATGCCGCCAGCACCGCCGGCAACTGCGCCTGCGGCAAGGCACCGGCCACCGCATAAGCCTCTGGCGGTGCCTCGGCGCCTGCCAGTGGTACCGGCGCGCCATCTTGCGCAGGCACGATCGGCGCGGACTCCGGTGGCGAGCCCGCGCAGGCCGCTAGCCCCAGCAGCAGCGCTGCGAGGCTTGCCCGAATGAGCCTTCGCTTCACCGACGCTTTCTCCCGCGGCCGCCGCTGTTGCGACCGCCCTCGCGATCAGCACCACGACCATTGTCACGGCCGCCGTCCTGTCCACCATCCTTCTGGCCGCCCGCCTTGCCGCCCTGCTCGACGATCTCGAGATCGATCTTGCGTTCGTCGAGGCTGACCCGGACCACCTTGACGCGGATCTTCTGACCGAGCGCGTAGACGGTCTTCGAGCGGCTGCCGACCAGGCGCTGATGCTTAGGCTCGAACTCGTAGAAATCGCCCTTCAGCTGCGACACATGGAGCATGCCTTCGATGTACAGGCCGGTCAGTTCGACGAACAGGCCGAACGGCGCGACGCTGGCGACGATGCCGTCGAAGTCCTCACCAACCCGATGGCGCATGAACTCGCACTTGAGCCAGGTGTTGACGTCGCGGGTGGCGTCGTCGGCACGGCGCTCGGCCATCGAGCAATGCGCGCCCAGCGCTTCCATCTGCTGCACCGAGTAGGTGAAGGTCTTCGGCTTGCCCTTGGCGATCACGTGCTTGATCGCCCGGTGCAGCAGCAGATCGGGATAGCGGCGGATCGGGCTGGTGAAGTGCGCGTAGTGGCTCAGCGCCAGGCCGAAGTGGCCGTCGTTGGCCGGCTGGTAGCGGGCCTGCATCAGCGACCGCAGCATCACCGTCTGGATCAGGCTGGCATCCTCGCGGCCCTTGACGCTGGCGAGCAGGGTTGCGTAATCCTTGGCGACCGGCGAATCACCACCGCCCAGCCGCAGTGCGCGGCCGGCCAGGAACTCGCGCAGGATCGCCACCTTGTCGCCATCCGGCGGCGCGTGAACGCGGAACAGCGACGGCATCTTGTGCTTGTCGACCAACAGCGCGCCCTGCACGTTCGCCGCGATCATGCATTCCTCGATCAGGCGATGCGCCACGTTGCGCTGCACCGGCACGATCTTTTCGATCTTGCGGCCTTCGCCGAAGACGATCTTGGTTTCGGTACCTTCGAAGTCGATCGCGCCCCGCGCCTCGCGCGCCGCGAACAGCGCTTCGAACACTTCCCGCAGGGTGTTCAGCGGCGTCAGCAATTCCGGCTGCGCCTTCGCCTGCTCGCATTCCGGGTCGGCCAGCATCGCGGCGACATCGTCATAGATCAGCCGTGCCTTCGAGCGCATCACCGCCGGATAGAACCTGGATTTCGAGACTTCGCCGTCCTTGGCGACGCGCATCTCGCAGACCATGCACAGGCGATCGACCTTCGGATTCAGCGAGCAGAGGCCGTTCGACAGCGCTTCCGGCAGCATCGGGATGACGTTGTTCGGGAAGTACACCGAGGTGCCGCGTTCGGTCGCTTCGGCATCGAGCGCCGAGCCCACGGTGACGTAGGACGACACGTCTGCGATCGCTACCCAGAGCTTCCAGCCGCCGCCGCGCCAGCCCTTGACCGCTTCCGCATAGACCGCGTCATCGAAGTCGCGGGCATCGGCGCCATCGATGGTCATCAGGCCGAGTTCGCGCAGGTCTTCGCGATCGCCCCATTGCGCCGGGGTCACCACCGGGCCATAGGCTTCGGCTTCCGCCTCGACGCCCGGCGGCCATTCGAACGGCAGCTTGTGGGCGCGGATCGCCGCGGCGATCTCCATGCCCGGCGCCATATGGTCGCCGAGAATCTCGACGATGCGGCCGACCGGCATGGTCCGGTCGCCCGGAGGTGCGGTCAGCTCGGCCACCACCATCTGGCCCGGCTTGGCGCCGCCCAGATCGGTGGATGGCACGACCAGTTCCGGATGCTTCGGATTGCTCGGGATCACCGTGAAGATGCCGCCACCGCCGATGCTCGAGGCATGCAGACGGCCGACGACCTGCGAAGTGCCGCGTTCGAGGACATCGACCAGCGAGCCTTCGCGGCGACCGCGGGCATCGGTGCCGGTGACCCGCACTCTCACCCGGTCGCCATTCATCAGGCTGTTCATCTGGCGCGGCGACAGGAACACGTCGCCGGACTTGTCGCCGTGGGCGCTGCCATCAGGCTGGACGAAGCCGTAGCCATCGCGATGGGCGAGCACCTTGCCGTCGACGAGAATGCCGGAGCGCGGCACCGCTTCGATGGTCTGGCCGTTCTCGGTCAGCACCGGGCGATAGGCACCGCGACGATCCGCTGGCTCCAACTGGCCTTCGCGGGCCATCGCCACCAGACGTTTGGCGAAAGCTTCCTGCTCGTTGAGCTTCTTCAGGCCGAAATGGGCGATCAGCTCATCGAGCGTCATCGGATCGGCCGATTCGACCAGCGTCTTCAGCACGTGGTTGCGGCTGGGCAGCGGGCTGGCGTAGCGGGTGGACTCGGCCGCGAAGTCGGCATCCGCCGTCTTCCAGTCAGCCTTGTCGGCCGTCTTGCGGCCCCAGCTGAAACCTCCGGCCTTGGCCTTCTTCGGCAGCTCGGGCGTCTTGTCATCGGCCAACTCGCGACGGCCGTTATTATTTTTGGACTTCTTCATTGACAGACCCCCCGGGTCTGATTAATCTGCGCGCCCTGAGCCGAGGTGGCGGAATTGGTAGACGCACTAGTTTCAGGTACTAGCGGGTAAAACCGTGGAGGTTCGAGTCCTCTCTTCGGCACCATCTTATAAAGCTGTCGTTTCATCTCAAGGCCACCCTCGCGGTGGCCTTTTTCTTTTGTCACTTCGTTCATTACCTCAGTGGTTAGTGGATGGTGGATGGTGGTCAGTGACAACGAACGGCCAGCAAAGCTTTTTGCTGGCCACGGGTCACTGACCACTCGCCACTGCTTCATCCGAAGGGATTGCGCAGCACGATCGTGTGATCGCGGTCGGGGCCGGTCGAGATGATCGCGACTTCGGCACCGGATACCTCTTCCATGCGCTTCAGATAGGCCCGCGCGTTGGCTGGCAGATCGTCGTAGCGGGTGATGCCGTAGGTCGTCTCCGACCAGCCCGGCAGGTCCTCGTAGACCGGCTTCACATCGATAAAGCCTTCGGCACCGATCGGCAGCGTTTCGATCGCCTTGCCGTTGGCGGTGTAGCCGGTGCAGATGCGCACCGTGTCCATGCCGTCGAGCACGTCGAGCTTGGTCACGCACAGGCCGCTGACGCTGTTGTTGAAGATCGAGCGGCGGGCTGCCACCGCATCGAACCAGCCGCAGCGACGCGGGCGGCCGGTGACGGTGCCGAACTCCTTGCCCTTTTCGCGGATCAGTTGACCGATCTCATCATCGAGTTCGGTCGGGAACGGGCCAGATCCGACGCGTGTGGCGTAGGCCTTGACGATGCCGAGCACGTAGTCGAGGTTGCGCGGACCGACACCGGAACCGGTGGCCGCACCGCCAGCGGTGGTGTTCGACGAGGTCACGTAGGGATAGGTGCCGTGATCGATGTCGAGCAGCGCACCCTGCGCGCCTTCGAACAGCACGTTGTCGCCCTTCGCCAGCTGCAGCCGCAGCAGTTCGGTGACGTCGGCGACCATAGGCCTTATGACCTCGGCGTAGCGCAGCAGATCATCGAGCGTGGTCTGGAAATCGACCGGCGTTTCCTTGTAGTAATTGACCAGCACGAAGTTGTGGTAGGCCAGCAGCTCGCCGAGCTTGGCCGCCAGAATCTCGCGGTGGAACAGATCGCTGACCCGGATCGCGCGCCGCGCAACCTTGTCCTCGTACGCCGGGCCAATGCCCTTGCCGGTGGTGCCGATCTTGGCTTCGCCACGGGCACGCTCACGGGCCTGATCGAGCTTGGCGTGTACCGGCAGCACCAGCGGCGCGGCTTCGGAAATCTTCAGGCGGCTGCGCACTTCGCAGTTGATCGCCTCGAGCTTCTCGATCTCCTTGATCAGATCCGGCAGCGACAGCACCACGCCGTTGCCGATCAGACAGGCCACACCGGGCCGCATGATGCCGCTCGGGATCAGGTTCAGCGCGGTCTTCACGCCGTTGATCACCAGCGTATGGCCGGCGTTGTGGCCACCCTGGAAACGGACCACCGCCTGCACCTTGTCGGTCAGCAGGTCGACGATCTTGCCCTTGCCTTCGTCGCCCCATTGGGCACCGATTACGACTACTGATTTACCCATTTTTATCTCACGCAGAGAACGCAAAGAACGCAGAGAAAAGCCTCGAACGCTAGAGCTTGTTGACGATGCGCTGAATCCCGTCCTTCAACACCGGAGAGACGCAAGTAGGTCAGTACCTGCTTGCCGTGGACCGGAAGCAATCGTTCAACAGACTTCAACTCGACAAGAACCTTCTTCTCGACAACCAGATCAGCTCTGAAACCCTCTTCAAGCTCTATCCCGCGATAACGCACCGGAATCACGGCCTGACGAACAACAAACAGCCTCTATGCCTCAGTTCATGGGCGAGCGCAGCCTCATAAACCGATTCCAGCAAACTCGATCCCAACTCTCCGAAAACCGCGAACGCCGAGTCAAGAATGACCGTCCCTATTTCATTTTCGGACATTGTTTTTCTCCGCGTTCTTTGCGTTCTCCGCGTGAGCTAGCTTTTCCCGCCAAGCCGCAGCAGCTCGTTGACATCGGCCGAGAACCCGGTCGCCGGCCGCGCCGATCCTGCACCGTCGAAGCGTCCACCGCGCGCCACTTCGCGACCGTGGCCGGGCACGAAGGCGGCGAACACCAGGCCGGTCTGGTAGCGATAGCCGCGCAGTTCGGCGAGGTCGATGTGCAGCGGTGCCGGGTTATCGAGCTTCGATAGGTAGTCAGCCGCCTCTTCCAGCGCGGCCAGCGCTTCGGCAACCGCCGGCTCGCTGACATCGAGTGTCTGCCGCGCGCGTTGCAGCACGCTGACATCACCGTTC
Organism: Nevskia sp.; assembly: GCA_030694365.1. Lineage (GTDB taxonomy): Bacteria > Pseudomonadota > Gammaproteobacteria > Nevskiales > Nevskiaceae > Nevskia. The sequence goes on from JAUXYM010000087.1 coordinate 33,552, forward strand.
AGCTCCATCAGTGCCGACAGACCGCTCGCAGCTTTCTTCGGCAGCGCTCGGGCTGAGGAGAAATCACGCAGATCCGGTTGGGACTTGCGCTGCAGGATGTCGAACACGGCGGTTTCGTCGTCGGCGTCCAGCTGCAGCGTTGCCGCCAGCGCGCGGTAGATGCCGACATGGCCGAGGTCGATGTGGGCATCGCGAATGCCGGCGAGGCGCAAGGTATCGAGCATCAGCTTGAGGATTTCGAGATCCGCGCTCAAGCGAAGCTCGCCAAACACTTCGCAGCCCACCTGGCGCGGCGCACGCGAGCCACCCAGGCTGTCCGGCCGGGTGCGCAGCACGGTACCGAGATAGCAGAGGCGCACCACCGGCACATCGGCGAAGTGGCGCGCGGCGATTCGCGTGGCCTGCGGCGTCATGTCGGCACGCAGGCCAAGCAGACGGCCACCGACCGGATCGGTCAGCTTGAAGGTCTGGTCTTCGAGATCGCTGCCGGCACCGCTGAGCAGGGTGTCGAGATGCTCGATCAGCGGCGGCAGGATCAGCTCGTAGGACTGCGAGCGATAATGATCGAGCAGCGCACGGCGCAGGCTTTCAACCCGCCACGCGGTATTGGGCAGCGCTTCTTCGACGCCGTCCGGCAACATCCAGAGTCTGGTCACGACAGGGTCACGCCAAGAGTAGTGGGGAAAACGCCATCAGGCGTTCCCGTGAATCAATGGCAGGGACTGCCACCATCACACACTGAGGCAGGCGCTTTGGCAGGCTGCAATCACTTGCCTTCGCTCTGCTTCAGGTACTTGAAGAACTCGCCCTTGGGCTCGATGACCATGACGTCCTTCTGATCGCGGAAAGCGTCGCGATAGGCGTTCAGCGCCCGGTAGAACGCGTAGAACTCCTGGTCCGAGCCGTAGGCCTTGGCCGAAATGTCGGCGGTCTTGGCATCGCCTTCGCCTCTGAGCTTTTCGGCGTCGCGGTAGGCATCGGCGATCGTGGTCAGCGCGCTGCGATCAGCTTCGGCGCGAATCTTTTCGGACTCTTCGAAACCGCGGGCGCGCAGATCGGAAGCCACCCGGGTGCGCTCGGCGCGCATCCGCTCGTAGACCGAATCGCTGACCGCGCGTGGCAGGTTGATGCTCTTGATGCGCACATCGACCAGCTCGATACCGAGTTCCTTGACCCGCGTTGACGCGGTCTTCGCCAGCGCCGCCATGATCTCGCCGCGCTCGCCGGAGATCGCCTGCTGGATGGTGCGGCTGCCGAACTCGGCACGCAGGCCGGGGTTGATGATGGTCGCCAGACGGTTCTCGGCGACCAGATCCTGGCCACCGGTGGCGCGGTAGTAATTGCCGATGTCGGCGATCCGCCACTTGACGTAGAAATCGACCTCGACGTTCTTCTTCTCGACGGTCAGGAAGGTTTCGGTCTGGTTGTCCAGGGTCAGCACGCGGCTGTCGAACTTCTTGACCGATTCGATCATCGGCAGCTTGAAATGCAGGCCGGGCTGGTAGTCCGAACCCTGCACTTCGCCGAACTTGAACAGCAGTGCTTTTTCGCGCTGGTCGACGATGAAGATGCTGTTCAGCAGCAGCAGCATGGCGACGAAGATGCCCGCCAGAATCAGGGATTGCCGGTTGCTCATGGTGATCGGTGTCCTGGCGGGTATCAGCGCGCGCGGTCGCGCGAGCGCGCGGCGTCGTCAGCGCTGTTGCGGGTCGGCGAACTGCGTGACGAAGCGCCGGAGTTGAATTCGGAAGGCAGCGCGTCGGCGTTCTTCTGGGCGTTCTTCAGCAACTGTTCCAGCGGCAGATAGAACGCCGGGTTGCCCTTGTCGATATCGATCAGCACCTTGCTGCTGCCGGCATAGACCTCGGACATGGCATCGAAGTACATGCGCTTGCGGGTGATCTGCGGCGCCTTCTGATACTCCGCGACCAGGGCCGAGAAACGGGCTGCGTCACCCTGGGCTCGGGCCACGGTCTGATCTCGGTAGGCGGTCGCTTCGGCGATCCGGCGAGCCGCTTCACCGCGGGCACGCGGCAGGCGATCGTTGGCGTAAGCCTCGGCCTCGTTCTGCAGACGTTCCTTGTCTTCACGCGCCTTGATCGCATCGGCGAACGCGGCCTGCACCTGCTCTGGCGGCTGCGCCTGCTGCAGATTGACTTCGGTGACGATCAGGCCGGTCTTGTAATCATTCAGACGTTCCTGCAGGCCGATCTTGATCTGGTCAGCCACCGCCTGGCGGCCATCGGTGAGGATGAAGTCCATCGTCGACCGGCCGACCACTTCCCGCGAGGCGGCCTTGGTCGCCTGCTGCAGGGTCTTGTCTGGTGCGGCAACGTTGAACAGGTATTCCTCGGCCGACGACACCCGGTACTGCACCGATAGTTCGAGATCGACGATGTTCTCATCCTGGGTCAGCATCGTCGCCCGGTCGGTGACCTGGCGGACCTGGGTGAACGGCAGCTTCTCGATCCGCTCGAACGGCCAGTAGGCCCAGTGCGGACCTGGCTCGGTGGTGCCGGCATAGGCACCGAAGCGGGTGATCACTGCGCGCTCCTGCTCCTCGACCGTGTAGAAGCTCTGGTAAGCGACGAACAGCAGCACCAGGATGACGACGATGCCGGCAGCACCCGGCGGCATCTGCGTCGGCGCGCCACTGCCGGGCGTCCGGCCAGCACCGCTGCGGCCAAACCACTTGGCCTTGATTCGCTTCAGCAGCGCGTCCAGATCGGGTGGGCCTTCGTTGCCGCGCTTGCCGCCGGAATTCGAATTCCACGGATCGCGACCGCCGGGTCCCGGCTCATTCCAAGCCATCAGGTGAAGCTCCAGTGAGGCGGGCTGGTGGCCTTGGAGGCCGCCCGTCATTTGATAAGAAGATGTCGGTCGAAACTACGATCGATACCGGGATTTTAGTGCACTGCCGGGTCTTGGCGTGGCGGCAGCTCGATACCGCCTTCCCGACACAGACGCTGCAGGCGCGAGTACGGCAGGCGCACGACGAGATGCGAACTGCCTTCCTCGTCGATGGTTTCCGAAAGCACGCAATGAAGCTGGAACAACTGGGCGCGAAACTTCGCCGCATTGACCGGCAGCACCAGGGCTTCGTCGCCGAGATCCGGATACAGCCGCGCGGCGATCGCGGTACGCAGCAGATCGATGCCTTCACCGCTGCGCGCCGACAGGAACACCCGCTGCGGAATGCCTTCGGCGTCGCATTCGATACGCGCCTCCTCGCCTACCCGCAGATCGATCTTGTTGAACACCTGCAGGCGCGGCACTTCGTCGGCACCGATCTCGGTCAGCACCGCTTCGACCTGCTCGATGCGCGCGCCGCGCTCGGCATCGCCGGCGTCGATGACATGCACCAGCAGTTCGGCTTCGCGCGATTCTTCGAGCGTGGCGCGGAACGCGGCGATCAGGTCATGGGGCAGGTCGCGGATGAAGCCGACGGTATCGGCCAGCACCGCGGTCTCGCCGCTCGGCAACGCGACCTTGCGCATCGTCGTGTCGAGCGTCGCGAACAACTGGTTCGAGGCGAACGCGGCGTCGCCGGTCAGCACGTTGAACAGGGTCGATTTGCCGGCATTGGTGTAGCCGACCAGCGACACCGTCGGAATCTCCGACTTGGCGCGGCCCTGACGGTTCTGGGCGCGGCGGCTCTTCACCGTTTCCAGCTGCTTCTTCAGCGTATCCATGCGGCCACGCAGCAGGCGACGATCGATTTCCAGCTGGGTTTCGCCGGGACCGCCGCGCAGGCCGATGCCGCCCTTCTGGCGTTCAAGATGAGACCAGCCACGCACCAGGCGGGTCGCCATGTGATTCAGACGCGCCAGTTCGACCTGCAGCTTGCCTTCATGCGAGCGAGCACGGCGGGCGAAGATGTCGAGGATCAAACCGGCACGATTGATCACCCGGCACTCGAAGCGCTTTTCCAGATTGCGCTCCTGGCTCGGGGACAGATCGTGATTGAAGATGATCAGTTCGGCACCGGCGACCTTGGCGGTCACCGCGATCTCGTCGACCTTTCCGCTGCCGGCGTAGGTGCCAGCATCGGGACGATCCCGCTTGCCGCCAATCACGCCGACGACATCGAGGCCAGCCGAACGCGCGAGTTCGATGAACTCGGCACGGTCGGCGTCAAAGTCGGTGCCCGAAAACTCCAGATGCACCAGGATGGTTTTCTGGGGCTTGGGTACCGCGCCCGCCGCCGTCTGGTCGGCAGTCGCGTACGGCGGCGGATTGTTGGTCAAACGCCGGCCGGTTGGGTGTCGTCGCCGTCACCGTTGGGGAGGCGCACCGAGCGCGCCGGCACGATCGTCGAAATCGCGTGCTTGTAGACCATCTGGCTGACCGTGTTCTTCAGCAGCACCACGAATTGATCGAAGGATTCGATCTGACCCTGAAGCTTGATGCCGTTGACGAGGTAAATCGAAACCGGAATTCGCTCCTTGCGCAGTTCATTGAGAAATGGCTCCTGCAGAGTCTGTCCTTTTGACATGTCAGCTACCTTTTTTAAATTTTTTGGACGGCGCCCGGCAACACGCCATTAGACGAAAGTTTAACACCGAACCCCGACTCAATACCCTGAACGCTCAGCAAGCCACGACAATTCAATGCTTCTCCAGTGTTTGGCTCGATCCGACTGCATTCAAGACCCCGGCCAGCGCCACAGGTTCCTGTTCATCTTCGTCAATCTCGAGCCAGGTCCAGCTGTGATCGCTGCGCAGCCAGGTCATCTGTCGCTTGGCGAACTGCCGGGTCGCGATCACGCCACGCTTGACGGCTTCGGCGAGGCTGTAGTCGCCGTCGAGATGACTCCATATCTGCCGATAGCCGACCGCCCGCATCGACGGCAGATCGAGATGCAGATCGCCGCGTGCTCGCAGACGCGCCACCTCGTCGACCAGGCCGGCGGCGATCATCTGCTGGAAGCGCACCGCAATGCGCGCATCGAAGGCCGCCTTCTCCGGCGGCTTCACCGCAAATCGCAGCACCGCGCCAGGCACCCCAGCGCCGGCCGTGGGCTCGGCATGCCAGGCCGAGGCCGTGCGACCGCTGAGCGCGTGGATCTCCAGCGCCCGCTGCACCCGCTGACTGTCGTTCGGATGCAGACGTGCCGCAGTCACCGGATCGACCTCGGCCAAGCGCGCGTGCTGGGCATCGGTGCCGATGCGCAAGCGCTCGGCCACCAGTTCCAGACGCAGCGCTGCATCGGCCGGCGGCAGATCATTCAGGCCTTCGAACAAGGCCCGGTGATAGAGCAAGGTGCCGCCGACCAGCACCGGCACCCGGCCTCGATGGCGGATATCGGCAATGGCCGCCGCTGCGTCCACGGCGAAACGTGCCGCCGAGTACGGCTCGGCGGGATCGAGGATGTCGATCAGGTGATGCCGGACCAGCGCCTGCGCCTGAAGGTCCGGCTTGGCACTGCCAATGTCCATGCCGCGATAGATCTGCGCGGAATCGACGCTGACGATCTCGCCGCCCTGCGGCAGGGCCTGGCACAGCGCCATCGCCAAGCCGCTTTTGCCGGCCGCCGTCGGCCCGCTGATGGCAACGACCGGCAAGCGGGCAAACATTTCGGAGGATTCGGCAGGCTCGATCACGCGGCGGAGTCTAGCGGCTCAACTCCGTCGCGTGATGCCGCCGCTTCAGAAGCGCCAGCCAAGATTGATCTGCACCACCGGATAGAACTTGAAGTCCTTGACGTCGTCGGCGAGGTTCACCGTTTCGTCGTTCAGCGCGTTCTGCACTTCGGCGTCGGTCGCCAGATCGACATTGGTGCGCGTGGTGCCTTCGGCGTCGGTCACGTCGGCCGTGCCGGAGGCGCGCAGGCTTGGCTTCGGTCGGCCTTGGAACAGCACGCCGACATCGAAGCCGATGTAGAACGGCAGGCCACCCATCGGATTGGTGAAGCCGAGACCGAGATACGGCGAGAAATTCTTGAAGCCGAGATCGCCGTTGACCCGGGCCTGATCGCCGGTGATCTGCAGGTCGCCGACCTCGCAGGTATCCGGGCAGTTCGCCTTCAGCTTGACCTGGTTGCCATTGCCGACCAGGCCGGCCGACAGGCGCGGGCCCTTGGTGAACGGATAGAACGTTTTTAAATTAAATGAACACATAGAATTCCGTCATGCCCGCGCAGGCGGGCATCCAGTTTTCGCCGTAGCGCACCGCATCAGAACTGGATTCCCGCCTGCGCGGGAATGACGAGTGTTTGTAAGGATTTGAAGGAAAAATGCTCTAGACATCGAGGAAGGCACCGGCCGTGAACAGCTTGAGCTTGCCGTTGTAGTCGACGCCATCCTTGTCGAAAGAATGCGAGAACGTCAGGCCCTGCACCTGGGCGCGAACATTCAGGAACGGGATGATCGACGTGGTGACCTGAGCACCGATGCCGGCCGTGCCACCGGTGACACCGACGGCAACGTCGGACAGCAGAGGCAGTGCCTGGACGCTGAACGACGACATGGCCAGCAAACCAGCAAGCGCGGCGGGAACGAGCTTCTTCATGGCGGTTTTCCCGGTTGCTTCGAGTAGTGATGCGAATGGGATCGCCTTGATCACGATCCTTGCTACGGCCTGATGCTGCTCGGTGTTGAGGCTCCAGTCCTCACGGATTTGTAACGAATTCATCACCGATTGCGATTTCCGCCGAGCCGAACGCGATTCAGGTTCGACTGACGCAGTATTCAGCATGAGTCGCACCGGATTGCGGTCATAGGCCCGGGTTCATCAAGCCAATGTGCGTCAAGTCACATTGGCAATGACCATTGGTCGTCAGGCACCGGACGTCTATGCGGTCTCGGCGCCTCTGAAGCTCGGCTTCACGAGCTGGTACTTCGCGCGTTGGCACGCAGACCGGAGATCGAGCCGCCCGAGTACCAGGATTGGATCGGAAATCAGCCTGTGCGGAACGCAGGCGCGCGCGCCCTCGGCGAAGAGCGGAACGCCGTCAGGACCCGTTGGGACGACGCCTCAGTGCCGTCCGGCTACCGCCATGTCGGCGTTGACCACCAGGAAGAAGGTTTCTTCGCGGCGGACCATGCCCAGGGTTTCGCGGGCATGGGTTTCGATCGCTGCACCACCGGCGCGCAAGTCATCGACCTCCGCTTCCAGCGCTGCATTGCGCAGCCGCAGGCGACCGTTGTCGACTTCGCGCGCCGCCACGGCGGCGCGCTGCTTGCCGGTTTCGTAGACACCGCCGTCGCCGATCCAGAACCGATACTGCAGACCTGCCAGCATCAGTGCCAGAACAGCGATGGCGATGCCGCGCGTCATCCGCCGACGATCACGGGGAACGCGCCCGCACCCGGGTAACGGGCACGCGAGCCGAGCTGACGCTCGATGCGCAGCAGCTGGTTGTACTTGGCCATGCGATCGGAACGGCACAGCGAGCCGGTCTTGATCTGGGTGGCCGCAGTGCCAACGGCGATGTCGGCAATGGTCGCGTCCTCGGTTTCGCCGGAGCGATGCGAGACGACCGCCGAGTAATCCGCTTCGGTCGCCATGCGGATCGCCGCCAGGGTTTCGCTGAGCGTGCCGATCTGGTTCGGCTTGATCAGGATCGAATTGCCGACGCCGCGCAGGATGCCTTCGGCAAGGATCTTGGTGTTGGTGACGAACAGATCGTCGCCGACCAACTGGACCTTGGCACCGAGCTTCTCGGTCAGCAGACCCCAGCCCTTCCAGTCGCCTTCGGCACAGCCGTCCTCGACCGAGATGATCGGATAGCGATCACACAAGCCGGCGAGGTAGTCGGTGAACTGGTCGGCGGTGAACTGCTTGCCCTCGCCTTCCAGATGATATTTGCCCTTCTTGTAGAACTCGCTGGAGGCGACATCGAGGCCGAGGAACACGTCGACACCTGGCTTGTAGCCAGCCATCGCGATCGCTTCCATCAGCACCGCGAGTGCGGCTTCGTTCGATTCGAGGTTCGGCGCGAAGCCGCCTTCGTCACCGACGGCCGTATTCAGCTTGCGGCTGTGCAGCACCTTCTTCAGCGTGTGGAAGATCTCGGCACCGGTGCGCAGCGCTTCGGAGAAGCTGGTCGCGCCGACCGGCAGGATCATGAATTCCTGGATGTCGATGTTGTTGTCGGCATGGGCACCGCCGTTGATGACGTTCATCATCGGCACCGGCAAGGTATCGGCCTGCAGACCGCCGAGGTGGCGGTACAGCGGCTGATCGTTCTCGGCAGCGGCGGCATGGGCCGCAGCCAGCGACACGGCAAGAATGGCGTTGGCACCAAGGCGCGACTTGTTCTCGGTGCCATCGAGCGCGATCATCGCGGCGTCGAGGCCGGCCTGATCCTGGGCATCACGACCCTTCACGCACTTGGCGATTTCGCCCTCGGCATTCTTGACCGCTTTCAGCACGCCCTTGCCGAAGTAGCGCTTCTTGTCGCCGTCACGCAGTTCGACGGCTTCGCGGCTGCCGGTCGAAGCACCGCTCGGGGATGCCGCACGTCCGGAGAAGCCGGTCTCGAGAAACACCTCGGCCTCCACCGTCGGATTGCCGCGTGAGTCAATGATTTCCCGGGCCAGCACGCGAACAATCTCGGACATCCAGTATTCCTCTTGAGGGGTTGCGGTTTCCCGAATTCTACGTTGCGCGTCGGCGTACCGCCATGCACGGCCGATCATTGGGACAAGCCACCGACAGAGCGGTCACAGATTGATCTCCAAAAAGCAGAAAGCCGGGCATCGAGCCCGGCTTTCTGGTGACCGCACAAGCTCCCTCAGCTACTGCTCAGGCGCGACTCCAGCAGCGGCTTGCGCTTGACCAGGCGATCGAGCTCGACCAGCGTTTCCAGCAGATCGGCCATTTCCGACAGCGGCAGCGAATTCGGGCCATCGCACAGTGCTTCATCTGGCTTCGGATGGGTTTCCATGAACACCCCGGAAACACCGGCACCGACCGCAGCGCGCGCCAGCCCCGGAATCATTTCACGCATGCCGCCGCTGGCCGTGCCCTGGCCGCCCGGCAACTGCACGGTGTGGGTGGCATCGAAGACCACCGGCGCGAACTTGCGCATGATCGCCAGGCCACGCATGTCGGCAACCAGATTGTTGTAGCCGAACGAGAAGCCGCGCTCGCACAGCAAGAAGCGATCGTTACCGGGTGCCAAGGCACCCGGCGGATGCGTCGCCACATCGGTCATCTTGTCGATGACGTTGCCCATTTCCCAGGGCGACATGAACTGGCCTTGCTTGACGTTGATCGGCCGGCCGGGCTTGGCGACGCTCTGCAGGACGTTGGTCTGCCGGCACAGGAAGGCCGGCGTCTGGATCACGTCGATGACGGAAGCCACTTCGCCCAGCGGCGTGTCTTCGTGGACATCGGTCAGCACCGGCACGCCGATCTTGGCCTTCACGGTCTCCATGATCTTCAGGCCTTCGGCAATGCCCGGACCGCGATAGCTGCGGCCGGAGCTGCGGTTGGCCTTGTCGAACGAGCCCTTGAACACGTACAGGATGCCGAGGCGATCGGTGATCGCCTTGATCGTCGAGGCCACTTCCAGCGCCAGATCCAGCGATTCCAGCGTATCCGGGCCAGCGATCAGGAACAGCGGTTGATCGATGCCGATGTCGCGGCCGCAAAGTTTCATGAAAGCCGTGTCCAGTGGTTAGTGGTCAGTGGTCAGTAAAAAGCAGCGCGTGCTGTGGCCATTACTGGCCACTGAACACTAGCCACCAGCCACTGTTGTCTGATGAGCCAGACGCTGCTCGCGCGCTGCGCGGATGAAGCCTTCGAACAGCGGATGACCGTCCCGCGGCGTCGAGGTGAATTCCGGATGGAACTGGCAGCCGATGAACCAGGGATGCTCAGGCAGTTCGAGCATCTCGACCAGTTCGCCGTCTTCCGAAGTGCCGGCGATCTTCATGCCGCGCGCGGTCAGCGCATCGCGATAATTGTTGTTGAACTCGAAGCGGTGACGATGGCGTTCACCGATCAGTTCCGCGTTGTACAGCGCCCGCGATCGGCTGCCCGCCACCAGACGGCAGGTCTGGATGCCGAGGCGCATGGTGCCGCCGAGGTTGGAGTTCTCGCTGCGCGTCTCGATGCGGCCGGTGACGTCCTTCCACTCGGTGACCAGGGCGATGATCGGATGCGGCGAATTCGGCGCGAATTCGGTGGAGTGCGCGCCTTCCAGACCGCAGACATTGCGCGCGTATTCGATCGCCGCCACCTGCATGCCGAGGCAGATGCCGAGGTAGGGAATGCGATTCTCGCGGGCGTGGCGAGCAGCTTCGATCTTGCCTTCGATGCCACGCTCGCCGAAGCCGCCGGGGACCAGAATCGCGTCCGCACCCTGCAGCACCGACAGGCCCTGGCTTTCGACGGTTTCCGATTCGATGAAGCGGATCTTGACCCGGGTCTTGGTATGCAGGCCGGCGTGGTACAGCGCTTCGTTCAGGGACTTGTAGGCATCGGCGAGATCGACGTACTTGCCGACCATCGCCACCTGCACTTCGACGTCCTGTTCGGCACGGGCGTTGACCACCCGCTCCCAGGCGCTGAGATCAGCCGGGCGGCACTGCAGGCCGAAGTGTTCGACGACCAGATCGTCGAAGCCCTGCTGATGCAGCCAGCCAGGAATCTTGTAGATGTCGTCGAGATCGACGGCCGAGATCACCGCGCGATACGGCACGTTGGTGAACAGCGCGATCTTGCGCTTCTCGCCTTCGGGCATCGGCTTTTCCGAGCGGCACAGCAGCACGTCGGCCTGGATGCCGATCGAACGCAGTTCCTTGATCGAATGCTGAGTCGGCTTGGTCTTCAGCTCGCCGGAAGACTTCACGTACGGCAGCAGGGTCAGATGCACGAACATCGCGAACTTGTCGCCCAGCTCGGCGCCCATCTGGCGGATCGCTTCGAGGAACGGCAGCGATTCGATATCGCCGACCGTGCCGCCGATCTCGACCAGGCAGATGTCGGCACCGCGGGCGCCGTCACGAATGCGGTTCTGGATCTCGTCGGTGATGTGCGGAATCACCTGCACGGTGCGGCCGAGGTAGTCGCCGCGGCGCTCCTTGTCGAGCACGTGGCGGTAGATCTGGCCGGTGGTGACATTCGACAGACGGCTGGTCTTGCCGCGCAGGAAGCGCTCGTAGTGGCCGAGGTCGAGATCGGTCTCGGCACCGTCCTGAGTGACGAACACTTCACCATGCTGGAACGGGCTCATGGTGCCCGCGTCGACGTTGATGTACGGATCGAGCTTGATCATCGACACCGTCAGGCCACGCGATTCGAGGATCGCGCCCAGGCTCGCCGCAGCGATGCCCTTGCCGAGCGACGACACGACGCCGCCGGTGACGAAAATAAAACGAGTCTGACCAGCCACGAGGGCTGGGGCCTGGGTAACGTCGGGCATGAGCGAGGCGGGCTGCGGGTTTCGCGGATTTTACGGGCAATCGTGCTTGAACGGCGTGCCATCGAGCGCCAGCGGACTGCGCAGGCCGGCAAAATCGTGCCGCCAGAAACCCTGCCAGCCTTGTGCAACAAGGCTTTCCCGCCACTCGCGCGTCGCTCCGATTCCGGGCATGCAAAGTGCACCGCTTGGTCCCTCGATCACCGGAATGCGCGCACGCAGCCACGGCGCCACGCCCAGTTCCTGAAACCGGTTGCGCAAGGTCCGTGCATGCGGCGCGCCATCAGCACGGAACGCTTCGCCCGGCTGCGCGCTTCTGAGCTTGAGTGGAACCGGCGGCGGCCGGCTGGCTACCAGCATGCCGGCGTCACCCGGCAGCAGGAAATGCGTGTCTGTCGACCACAGGCCCCAGTCGCCCGCCGCCGGTGCCGCCGCCAACGGCGTCATCGCATGCAGCTGATCGCGGTAGCGGCGCAACTCGCAGCCGGGCCAGGCATGACGCGGTGTGGCCTCCGGACCGGGCCTGAGCAACTGCTCGTCGATCAGATCGAGATGATCGGCGAACGGCGCGCGAAAACCTTGGCTGTGCAGCCACCAGCGGATCAGGTTGTGACGCCGGGCTGTGCTCAGCATCAGCAGTTGCGATACCGACAACGCCGCGCCCTGTGCGGCCAGCAGATGATCTTCTGCCGCCCGCTCGTCGAGCAGGTCCGCCGCTTCGGCAGCGAGCCTCGCGGCGCGAGCCAGACTCGGATCGGTCTGTGCAAAGCGTGTGCGCAGGCGGGGCATCACCTCGTGCCGCAGCCAGCTGCGGGCGTAGCGCGGATCATCGTTATGCGGATCGTCGATCCAGCGCAGGCCGTGCTGATCGGCATAGCCTCGCAAGGCAGCCTGTGGCTGATCCAGCAGCGGCCGCCACAACTGACCGGGCGCGAACATCGTCAGCGGCCGCATCGCCGCGAGGCCGTGAACGCCGGCTCCGCGCAGCAGGCGCAGCAGCACTGTCTCGGCCTGGTCGTCGCGATGATGCGCCGTGACCAGCAGATCGCCGGACTGCATCTGCGCGCGCAGCAGCGCATAGCGCGCTTCACGGGCGGCGCCTTCGGGACCGGCGGCATCGTCACCGGCAATCGCGGCACGACACAGAATCATCGGCACGCCGAGCGACTCGCAGAAAGCAGCGCAGTCACGCGCCCAGCCATCCGCGGCTGCCTGCAGGCCGTGGTGGACGTGCACCGCGACCAACTCCTGCAGGCCGTGCTGCGCCAGCGCGTGCAGCAGCACGGTCGAATCGAGTCCGCCGCTGCAGGCGACCAGCACCCGCGCACCGGCGGCCCGTTCAGGCAGCGGCGGGATCAGGTCGGGGGTGGGTCTGGACGGCATGCAGGCAGTTTACGGATGCAGGCGCTGCAGAAACGGCCAGAAACAACAAGGCCCGCCGTAGCGGGCCTCGAAGGGCGACAAGCTGCGGAGACTCTGCGATCAGGCTGCGGCGACGGAGGACTGGGCGACCTCGCCCGGCTCCTCGTAGGTGCCATAGGTCATCAGGCGGCCGTAGCGATCGGACAGCAGGCGAGTCATCGGCACGCGGCACAGGCGCTCGATGTGATGAACGATGCGTTCCTTCAAGATCGCCATCATCAGCACCGGATCGCGATGGGCGCCGCCATGCGGCTCCGGCACGATTTCGTCGACCAGCTTGAACTCGATCAGATCCTTGGCGGTGACGCGCATCGCTTCGGCCGCTTCCTTGGCGCGCTCGGCCTTCTTGAACAGGATCGAAGCGCAGCCTTCCGGCGAGATCACCGAGTAGATGCCGTACTGAAGCATCATCACGTGATCGGCGACGCCGATCGCCAGCGCACCACCGGAACCGCCTTCGCCAGTCACCGTGGCGACGATCGGCGCGCGCAGCTTGGAGAGTTCGAACAGGTTGCGGGCGATGGCTTCGGACTGATTGCGCTCTTCGGCACCGATGCCTGGGTAAGCACCCGGGGTGTCGATGAAGGTGACGATCGGCAGGTTGAATTTCTCGGCCAGCTTCATGATCCGCAGCGCCTTGCGGTAGCCCTCGGGGCGCGGCATGCCGAAGTTGCGATAGACGCGCTCCTTGGCATCGCGGCCCTTCTGCTCGCCGATCACGACGACCGCGCGGCCTTCGAGGCGGGCAACGCCGCAGACCATTGCTGGATCGTCGGAGTAGTGGCGGTCACCGTGCAGTTCTTCCCACTCGGTGAAGACGCCATGCACGTAATCGAGCGCGTAAGGGCGCTGCGGATGACGGGCAAGCTGGGCGATCTGCCAAGGCGTGAGGTTCGCGAAGATCGACTTGGTCTGCTCGCCGATCTTCGCTTCCAGCCGCGAAATCTCGTCGGTGAGATTCAGGTCGCTGCCGCCGGTCATGAAGCGCAGCTCTTCGATTTTCTTCTGGAGATCGGCAATCGGCTGCTCGAAATCCAGGTACGTCATGTTATTCGCCATCGTCGTATTCTGCCCTAGACCTCTGGTTGCTTGAAACCGGGGCGACCCAGCGTCGATATTCGGCTTTCACGCTTTCCGCGCCGAGCAGGCGTTTCAGCTCCGTCTCGGCAGCCGTTTCAAACTTCAAACGCCAGGCCGTGCCCCAATCGAGCACGGCCCGCGCCGTGCCGTTCCAGTATTCCACGGAAACCGCCGCACCATTCGGGCCACGCCACGGCGCCAGGCGCTGCGGCAGTGCCGCGACCGCTATCGACGGCTTTTTCCAGGTCAAAGTCACGCGCTCGGTGCGCTCGCGCAGCAGCGAGTCGAGATCGTAGAAGCTCTTCGCCGACAGCCGATATTCGAGTTCGCGGCCTTCACGCTGCGAAGCGCTGATCGAGCCGGTGGCGAAGATCAGCGTGTCCGGCTTGAGCAGGGTTTGAAAGCGCTGCCAGTCCTGGAAATCGAGCCAGCAGACCAGCTGCGCGGTGCGGTCATCGAGAATCAGGATCTTGCCCGGCCGGTCACCCATGATTGTGCGGATATCGGTCAGCCAGCCGGCCAGCATCACCTGCTTGCGATAGCCGCGACGGCGCGGCGCAGGGGCACCCTCTTCGTCATCGCCACCGCCACCCGTGTTGCTGCCGAAATCGGGCGGCGGACCCGCCTCGTCGATCAGCGTCTTGATGTTGCCCGAACAGACCTGCTCGATCAGCGCGCGATAGGCCTCGACCGGATGGCCGGACAGGTACAGGCCAAGCACTTTCTTTTCGACCGACAGTCGCTCGTTTGGCTCCCAGTCGGTTTCCAGTTCGGCGGCGACGGTGCCGGTGTTCGAGGCGTCGGCTGGCGCGCCGAGCCCGAACAGATCGGCGATGCCGGCACCGGCCGAGGCGGCGGTCTGCTCGGCCAGTTGCAGCGCCTTCGGCAAGGTCTTCATCAGGCTCGGGCGATTGAGCTGGAAGCCGTCCATGGCACCGGCGCCGATCAAGGCTTCGAGCACCCGGCGATTGGCTTTGCGGGTGTCGATGCGGCGGCAGAAATCGAACAAATCGAGGAAGACGCCCTGGCTGCGGCGCTCGTTGATGATGCCGTCGATCGCGCCCTCGCCCGCGCCCTTGACTGCGCCGAGGCCGTAGACGATGGTGCCGGCAAGATTGACGGTGAACTTGTACTCGGACGAGTTGACGTCCGGCGGCAGCACCGTCAGCTTCATGCGCCGGCATTCTTCGAGCATGACCACGACAGTGTCGGTGTGGCTCATTTCCGCCGACATCACCGCGGCCATGAATTGCGCCGGGTAATGGGCTTTGAGCCAGGCGGTCTGGTAGGAGACCAGGGCGTAAGCGGCGGCATGCGACTTGTTGAAGCCGTAGCCGGCGAACTTTTCCATCAGGTCGAAGACCTTCGACGCGGTATCGGCGTCGATGCCGCGTTCAGCCGCGCCCTGCTCGAAGATGCTGCGCTGCTGCGCCATCTCCTCGGGCTTTTTCTTGCCCATTGCCCGACGCAGCATGTCGGCGCCGCCGAGCGTATAGCCCGCCAGCACCTGCGCCATCTGCATCACCTGTTCCTGGTAGACGAAGTTGCCGTAGGTGGGCTTCAGCACGCCCTCCATGTCCGGGTGCAGGTAGGTGACCGGCTCCACGCCGTGCTTGCGCCGGCAGTACTGCGGAATCAGATCCATCGGGCCGGGGCGATACAGCGAGATCAGCGCGATGATGTCCTCGAAGCAATCCGGCTTGAGGTCCACCGAAGCGCGCTGCATGCCCTGCGATTCCATCTGGAACACCGCCGTGGTCTGGCCTTCGGCGTACAGCTTGTAAGCCTCGCGATCGGTCAGCGGCAGGCTCAGGATGTCGAGCTTCTTGTCCGGCCAGCGCGCGTTGATCTGCTGCACGGCAGATTCGATGATGGTCAGAGTGCGCAGGCCGAGGAAGTCGAACTTGACCAGGCCGACGGTTTCGCAGTCCTTCATGTCGAACTGGGTGCGCAGGCCGGCACCGCCGGCTTCGCAGAACATCGGCGTGTACTCGGTCAGCGGCAGCGGCGCGATGACCACACCGCCGGCATGGATGCCGACGCCGCGGGTCAGGTCTTCCAGCGCCATGCCGAGATCGATGATCTCGCGCAGGTCTTCTTCGGCGTCGTAAGCGGCCTTCAGCTCCGGCACTTCGACCAGCGCATGCTCCAGCGACGAGCGTCCGGCCTTTTCGGCATCGGCCTTGAACGCCGGCGCGCCGGGAATGAGTTTGGCGATCCGGTCGCCGAGGCCATAGGGCAGGCCCATGACCCGGGTCACATCGCGGACCACAGCGCGCGCCGCCATCGAGCCGTAGGTGATGATCTGGCTGACCCGCTCGCGGCCGTATTTCTCGGCGACATAGGCGATCACCCGGTCGCGGCCTTCGATGCAGAAGTCGACATCGAAATCCGGCAGCGACACGCGCTCCGGATTCAGGAAGCGCTCGAACAGCAGGTTGTAGGGCAGCGGGTCGAGATCGGTGATGCCGATCGCGTAGGCGACCAGCGAGCCGGCACCCGAGCCGCGACCGGGGCCGACCGGCACGCCATTGCTCTTGCCCCAGCGAATGAAATCGGCCACCACCAGGAAGTAACCGACGAAGCCCATGCGCTCGATCACGCCCAGCTCGAAATCGAGTCGCTGCTGGTATTCCTCGACCGGCTTGAACGCTCCCTGATGCGCGAAGCGATGCTCCAAGCCTTCCTGCGCAGTCTTGCGCAGGTATCCCGGCACCGTGAAGCCTTCCGGCACCGGATAGTCCGGCAGATGGTTGATGCCGAAACTGAGGCTCAAGGTGCAGCGGCGAGCAATCTCCAGCGTGTTCTCGACCGCTTCGGGCAGATCGGCGAACAGCGCGCACATCTCCTCGGCCGACTTCAGGTACTGCTCCGCCGTGTATTCCCGGGGCCGGCGATCGTCGTTGATGACCCGGCCCTGATTGATGCAGACACGCGCCTCGTGGGCGTCGAAATCGCCGCGTTCGAGAAAACGCACCTCGTTGCTGGCGACCACCGGCAAGCCGGTATCGCGGGCGAAGGCGACGGCGGCGCGCAGATGGGCGTCGTCGTCGCGCCGGCCGCAGCGGGTGATCTCCAGGTACAGGCGATCCGGGAAATGGCGGCCCCACCAGTCGGTCAGGCCGCGGGCGTGATCGAGACGCCCGGCCAGCAGAGCCCGGCCGATCTCGCCATCGCGACCGCTGAGCGCGATCAGACCGTCGTTGGCCGCTGCCAGCCAGGCTCGATGGATGCGCGGCCGGCCACGGCCCTGGCCTTCGTTGTAGGCGCGCGACAGCAGGCGGGTGAGATTCCGGTAGCCGGTATCGTTCTGCACCAGCAGGGTGACGCTTTCAACCTGCTCGCCGTCACCGGATTCCGGCAGCGCGATGTCGGCACCGATGATCGGCTTGACCCCCGCCGCTTCCGCCATCTTGTAGAACTTGACCATCGCGAACAGGTTGTCCTGATCGGTGACGGCGATCGCTGGCACGCCCAGTTTCACGGCGCAGCCGGTCAAGGTCTGCACGTTGGCGCCCGCACTTTTCCTGGCCGGTGCCTCGATGCGGATCAGGCCGTCGACCAGCGAGAACTCGGTGTGCAGATGCAGGTGGGCGAACACGGCAGTGGCTAGTGGCTAGTGATTGGTGGCTGGTAAAAGCGGATGCGGAGCAGCGGCGGCAGATTCTACGTGGCAACGCCTCGCTTATCTGGCCACGGACCACTGACCACTAGCCACTGCTTCCCCGGCACGGCGCAAAGCTCATCCGGTGCACAGCGCAGGCACCGAG
Organism: Nevskia sp.; assembly: GCA_030694365.1. GTDB lineage: Bacteria > Pseudomonadota > Gammaproteobacteria > Nevskiales > Nevskiaceae > Nevskia. The sequence goes on from JAUXYM010000087.1 coordinate 51,195, forward strand.
TGCGCGCAAGGCGGCCAGATGCACCGGCGTGCCATAACCCTTGTGCCGGGCCAGGCCGTAGCCAGGAAACTGTGCATCGAGCCGGTTCATCTCGGCATCGCGGGCGACCTTGGCGATGATCGCCGCCGCCATGATCGCGTCCTCGCTGCGATCGCCGCCGACGACCATGCGGATCGGCATCGGCAGCCGGGGCCGCTGGCTGCCGTCGATCAGGCATAGCGTCGGCACCGTCTTCAGCGCTGCGACCGCGCGCTGCATGGCCAGGAAGGTCGCCTGAAGGATATTGACCGCGTCGATCTCCTCGGCGCTGGCGATGCCGATTGCCCAGTCCAGCGCAACGGCTGCGATCTGCGGTGCCAGGCGCTCGCGCTGCAGCGCGCTGAGCGCCTTGGAATCCTTCAAGCCGATCAGGCCGTGACCCTCCGGCAGCACCACCGCCGCTGCATAGACCGGCCCGGCCAGACAGCCACGGCCAACTTCGTCGATGCCGGCGATGCGGGCACTGCTCACGGTCCGGTGATCAGCTCGGCAATCGCGGCAGCCGAGGCCTGCGCGGCATTGCGGCGCAGCTCATCGCGCACCGCGCCGAACTGGGCGAGCTGCCGATCGCGGGCCTGGCCATCTTCGATCAGCGCGCGCAGGGCTTCCGCCATCACCGCCGGCTGGGCGGCGTCCTGCAGGTATTCGGGCACCACCGGCTCGGCCGCCAGCAAGTTCGGCAGGCTGATGTACTTCGTTTTCAGCATGCCCAAGGTCGACAGCAGGAAATAGGTCAGCAGCGAACCGCGATAGGCGACGACCATCGGCCGATCGAGCAGCAGGCATTCCAGGGTGGCGGTGCCGGACGCCAGCAGCACGGCATCGGCCGCGCGCATCGCTGCACGGGACTGGCCATCGACGAGCTGCCAGTTCACCAAGGGCGCATGGGCTGCTATCGCCAGCTCCATCACCGGCCTCAAGGAAGGCTTGGCGATCGGCGTGACGATGCTCAGACCCGGCAGCTTTTCAGCCAGCCGCGCGGCGGTCTGCGCAAACGGCACCGCCAGCCGCGCCAGTTCGCCACCACGACTTCCCGGCAGCACGGCGAGCATCGGCCCTTCGGCCGTCAGACTTAGAGTCTGACGCGCCTCGGCTCTGGATAGCGGATTGGCCAGTTCCTCGGCCAGCGGGTGGCCGATGTAGACCGCTTTGACGCCGTGGCCGGCGTAGAACTTCGGCTCGAACGGAAACAGACAGAGCACCAGGTCGACGGCCTTGGCGATCGTTTTCACTCGCCCCTGCCGCCAGGCCCAGACCGTCGGGCTGACCATCTGCACGGTCTTCATGCCGCGTTCGCGCAAGCGACGTTCGAGGCCGAGATTGAAATCCGGCGCGTCGATGCCGATGACCACGTCCGGGCGATCGGCACTGAGCTTCTCGATCAGCTCGGCCCGCAACCGGAACAGGTCCGGCAGCTTGGGCAGCACTTCGGCGATGCCCATCACCGACAGCCGGTCGATGGTCGCGATCGACTCGCAGCCCGCTTCGCGCATCCGCGGGCCGGTGACGCCACTGAATCTCGCGTCGGGAAATCGCGCTCGCAGTGCCGGGATCAGCGCACCGCCGAGCAGGTCGCCAGAAGCTTCACCGGCGATCAGCGCGAAGTGCATGGATCGTGGCGGCGGCGCGTCGCGGCTCAGCGGACGATCGACCGCGTCGAGCTTTCGATGAACGCCAGCAGGCGCGCGCAATGGATCGAGGTCGCAGCCATTTCGGCGAGCTTCACTTTGACATCGGCCATCAGCAGGTCCGACAGGTAGATCAGCTTGTAGGCGTCCTTGATCGCGGCGATTTCCTCGACCGAGAAGCCGCGCCGCTTCAGGCCTTCGCTGTTGATGCCGCGGGCCTTGGCCGGCTGGCCTTCGATCATCGTGAACGGCGGCACGTCCTTGAGAATGACGCTGCCGCCGCCGGTGAACGAGTGGCCGCCGATGCGGCAGTACTGGTGGACCAGCGTATAGCCGCCGAGGCCGGCGCAATCCTCGATGGTCACGTGGCCGGCCAAGGTCGTGCCGTTGGCCAGGATGTTGTCGTTGCCGACGATGCAGTCGTGGGCAATATGGGCGTTGGCCATGATCCAGTTGCGATCGCCGACCTTGGTCAGTCCTTCGGCCGTCTTCAGGGTGCCGCGCTGGATGGTCACGTACTCGCGGATGGTGTTGCCGTCGCCGATCTCGACGCGGGTCGCGTCTTCGTAGCGGGCCGTCTTGTCCTGGGAGATTTCACCGAGGCTGGCGAACTGGAAGATGGTGTTATTGGCACCGATCCGCATCGGGCCTTTCAGCACCACATGCGGGCCGATCGTGGTGCCCTCGCCGATCTCGACCTGCGCGCCGATGATCGAATAGGGGCCGACCGACACGCTGGCGTGCAGCCGCGCGCCGCCGTCGATGATCGCCGTCGGATGGATCAGCCCGGTTTCAAACGTCGCCATACTGCCGCTCATTCCGCTGTTGCGGAGTTGGGCGCAGAACGCGACGTATCCTTCATCACGCACATCAGCGTCGCTTCGCAGGCCAATTCAGTGCCGACCATGGCGCGCGTCTTGAACCGACGTAGATGGCGCTTGGCCTTGTCGAGACTGACTTCGAAGCGCAGCTGGTCACCCGGTTCGACGATGCGCTTGAAACGCGCGTCCTCGATGCCGGCGAAGTAGAAGATCATTCCGGAGTCAGGCCTGATGCCGGTATCGATCGCGATCAGCAAGCCGCAAGCCTGGGCCAGCGCTTCGATGATCAGCACGCCGGGCATCGTCGGCACCTGCGGGAAATGGCCGGTGAAGAACGGCTCGTTGTAGGTGACGTTCTTGATCGCCACCAGAGACTCGCCGGGAACGTAGTCGATGACTCTGTCGACCAGCAGGAACGGCTGGCGGTGCGGCAGCATCGCCATGATGTCGCGGATATCAAACGTCGTCTTGCTCACCTTGCCCCTCTCCCGTTGCCGGAGTCATGTTCAGTAATTGTTCGATCGCCGCCAGTCGTTCGTCGACTCGCGACAGCCGGCGAATCCGGGCCACTTCACGTCGCCACTCGCGCGCTGGCTGCGCCGGAATGCCCGAGCCGTACTGGCCCGGTGCGGTGATCGACTTGGTGACCATCGCATAACCGAACACCATCACGTTGTCGGCGATCTGAATATGACCACCGATCACCGATGCGCCACCAATCATGCAATTGCGGCCGATGGTGGTCGATCCGGCAACGCCGGTGCAGGCAGCAATTGCCGTACCGGTGCCGATCCGGCAGTTGTGGGCGATCTGAATCTGATTGTCGAGCTTGACGCCGTCCTCGATCACCGTGTCGTCGAGTGCGCCGCGATCGATGGTGGTGTTGGCGCCGATCTCGACATCGTCGCCGATGACCACTCTGCCAAGCTGCGGCACTTCAATCCAGCCCGCCGGGCTCGGCACCAGCCCGAAACCCCGGCCACCGATCACCGCGCCCGGCAGCAGCCGGGCACGGGCACCGAGCACGCAGTCCGGACCGACATAGACATTGGCTTCGAGCCGCGAACCGACGCCGATGACGGCACCTCGTCGAACGATGCAGTTCGGGCCGACATAGCTGCCGGCACCGATCACCGCGCCGGCTTCGATCACCGCGCCGGGGCCGATTCCGCAAGCCTCGCCGATCACCGCCGTAGCATCGATCGTCGCAGCCGGGTGATGGCCGACGACGAATTCCTCGGCGCGATCGAATTCGCGAGCGATGCGGGCGAATGCGATCGCCGGATGAGGACTGATCAGGGCATTGCCGTGAACGCTGGCCGCGTCCCGGGCCGCGACGATGACCGCCGCAGCCCGGGTATCGGCCAGTTGCTTGCGAAGCTTCGGATCAGCACAGAAACCGATCCGTCCGGCCTGCCCCGGCAGCAGCGCGCAAACGCCTTCGATCACCAGCGTACCGTCACCGCGCAGCTCCAGACCGTGACGCTCGGCCAGAGAGGCCAAGGTCGTCGCCGGGCGTGGGCTCATCGGTGCCGGAGACTCGGGATGCGTCCTTACTTCGCGGTGCCGCCGAGCTTCTTGACCACGTCGTCGGTGATGTCGAACGAGGTGTTGGCGAACACCGGATCGGCGACGACGATGTCGACGCCCTTTTCCTTGGCCACGGCGACCACGGCATCACGAACCTTGCCGACCACTTCGTTGGTCAGCTCGCGCTGACGGGTCTGGGCGTCTTCCTGGAACTTGCGGCCGGCCTGGGTCAGGTCAACCTGACGGGCGGACAGATCCTTCTCGGTCTTGGCGGCGGCGTCCGGGCTGACCGTCACGCGGTCACGCTTGAATTTTTCGATATCGGACTCGAACTGCTTCGACTGCGCTTCCAAATCCGCCTTCCGCTTCTGGAATTCGGTGGTCATCTTCTGGTCGGCAACCTTGTATTGCGGCGACGCGCGCACGGCGTCGTCGAAGCGGACCACGGCGACCTTGGCGTCGGCGGCCAGTGCGGTCGTCGGTGCAGCGAACACGGCCATCGCGACAACAGCGGCGGCGGCAAGAATGCGGGGCTGAATCATGTCGGTCTCTCGTTGAAAGTGAAAAGTGCAGCGGGGTTTGCGGAATGAAACAGATCCGGCAATGGCCGGATCACAGTCAGGATGATGCTCAGAAGCCGGTGCCGAAGTTGATCTGGAAGCTGTCGGTGAAATCGCCTGGCTTGTCGTTCACCGGGAACGCATAGCTCAAGGACAGCAGGCCGAGGATCGGCGTGAAGAAGCTGAAGCTCAGGCCGTAGGCCTGACGCAGGCTCGATACGCTGAAATCGCCCGGCTTGGCGTAGACGTTGCCGAAGTCGTAGAACAAGCTGGCACGGGTCGTCTTGTTGTCGCTGACCACCGGGATCGGAAACACCAGGTCGGTCTGGCTGGTGGCACGCAGCTCGCCACCGAACGGGTTGTTGTTCGGGAAATCGCGCGGCCCGAGCGAGCCGTCGCGATAACCGCGCACCGTGTTTGCGCCACCGGCGAAATACAGCTCGTACGGCGGTACGTCCTTGCTCGAACCATAGCCGTGGACGTAGCCCACCGTTGCACTGACCTTGGTGAAGAACTTGAATGGCAGCTGGAAGTACTGCTCGTGCGAAATGCTGGTGTTGTAATACGACAGATCGCTGATACCGGGCAGCGTGATGTCGAGGTTCAGACGGGTCAGCGTGCCGCTGGTCGCGAAGAACGTGCGGTTACGGGTATCGCGGGCGATACCCGTGCGCAGCTGGAAGGCAGTGAATTCGGTTCCGTTGTTGATCACGAAATTGAGGATTTCGTTGCTCGACGCGCCCGGGAAGGTTTTCACCGCGGTCTGGCTGACGCCACCGCCGAGCCGCAGGGACGCGAATTCAGACAGCGGAATGCCGTAGGTCAGATCGCCGCCGACGACGTTGGTATCGAAACCCGAGCTGAACCGGATGACCGACTGCGACTTGCGGAAGTAGGTCGATACCGTCTGGCTGATGCCGTCCTGAGTGAAGTACGGATCGGTCAGGCTCAAGGACACCGATCGGTTGAAGGTGCTGGTATCGGCGGACAACTGCACCCTGTTGCCGGTGCCGAGGAAGTTGGTGTTGGTGATGCTGGCGTTGATCAGGAAGCCCTGGGCGCCCGAATAGCCGACGCCGAACTGGATCGAGCCCGGGGCGCGCTCCTTGACCTTGAATTCGATATCGACAAGATCGTCAGTGCCAGGCACCGGCTTGGTCTCGACTTCCGCTTCCTCGATGAACGGCAGACGCGCCAGACGCTGGCGCGAACGCTCGACCGCGCTCTTCGAGAACGGTGCGGCTTCCAGCTGGCGCATTTCGCGGCGCAGCGTTTCGTCGTTGGTGCCGGTGTGGCCCTGGAAGTTGATGCGCCGGATGTAGGCGCGCTTGCCGGGTTCGATGAAGAAATTGATGCTGACTTCGCGGTTCGGCTCGTCCACTTCCGGCAGCGGCGTGACCTTGGCGAAGGCATAGCCGATGTCGGACAGCGCGCCTTCGATGCGGGTGGCGGTCTCGGTGGCTTCCTTGCGGGAAAAGACCGCGCCGTT
>JAUXYM010000090.1 GCA_030694365.1 Nevskia sp.
TCAAATTCAGACGTATCACCTTGTTCAACTATTTCGTGGCCGAATCAATAGCAATGAACTTCAGCCGGCCTCGGATTGGCTTGTCTCCCCTCTCCCGTCGGGAGAGGGGCGGGGGTGAGGGACTCTCAAGCAAAGGATTTCTCAGCCGGAAAGTCCCTCATCCCAACCCTTCTCCCGGAGGGAGAAGGACTTTGCCTTCTTCGGCTGAGCTTCGTTTCTAATCAAGTTGGCGATACCAATGTCGAGCCCGACGAGCAGTTCCTGCTGCACCTGCTCTCCGCACATAACGCCGGCCCCACGCCGGACTTTGCTGGCCAGCAAGCCTTCGCCACTGAAACCAATCCGCAGTCTGTTGCCCACGCCGACGTCAACGGCGACGGCCGGCCCGACCTGCTGGCCGCGAACCGCAGCTCCAACACCGTTTCGGTGTTGCTCAACACCACGGCGCCGGGCGCCACCACGCCCAGCTTCACCGCGCAGCAGACCTTCGTCACAGGCAGCGTGCCCTACTCGGTATCCACCGCCGACGTCAACGGCGACGGCCGGCCCGACCTGTTGGTCGCGAACCTCAACTCCAGCACCGTCTCGGTGCTGCTCAACACCACGGCGTCGGGTGCCACACGCCCAGCTTCGCCGCGCAGCAGCCTTTCGCCACGGGCAGCACTCCCATCTCGGTGGCCGCCGCCGACTTCAACGGCGACGGCCGGCCCGACCTGCTGGTCGCGAACATCGACTCCAACACCGTCTCAGTGCTGCTCAACCGTCTCTATCCGGTGACGGTCTCGGGCAACGAGGCCACGGCGACCATCGTCAACGATGACGCCCCCTTGCAGGTGTCCCCGGGTCAGCTGAACTTCGGCAACCAGACCGTCAACACCGCCAGTGCGGCGAAGGTGGTGACTCTGAGCAATGCGGGCGGGACTCCGCTGAGTATCAGCAGCATCACCACCACCGGCAATTTCCGGCATACCACCACCTGCGGTGCCAGCCTGGCACCATCCGGCCGGTGCACGATCTCGATCGTCTTCAGCCCCACCGCAGCGGGCACCCGGACCGGCAGCACTCGGATCATCAGCAATGCCGTGTCCAGCCCGGATCTGATCAATCTGAGCGGTACCGGCAGAAGTCCGATGCCGGGGATCATGACCAATATCAGCAGTTTCAACTTCGGCAGTATCAAGGTCGGCAAGACCAGCGTCGAACGGGCGCTGACCATCACCAGTTCCGGCACCGGGCCGCTGGAGATTCGCTCGATCAGCCTCAGTGGCGATTACACCGGCAGCCACAACTGCCCGCGTGTCCTCAACGCCGGCAGGACCTGCACCCTGACCGGGCGGTTCAAGCCGAAGGCCAAGGGATCACGGCCCGGCAAGATCACCATCACCACCGATGCACCGGGGGGGACGACGGTGATCACGCTGGCTGGCAACGGGACTTGAACACCGCCCCTCTCTCTTACGGGAGAGGGGTTGAGGTGACAGGTGGAAACCCGTCATGCCCGCGAAGGCGGGCATCCAGTTTTGGCCTCAAGCGCCGCATCAGAACTGGATTCCCGCCTTCGCGGGAATGACGATCGATAGGCGAGCGTCAAACCGACCGCGTCGCCATCGCCGGCGTCACCCGCGAGGCCCGACGCGCCGGGCCGAGCACGGCAATCTGGCCGAGCAGCCACAGGGTTACGCAGCCCGCAGGCACGTAGTACCAGGGCATCCGCGCGGTTTCGTAGTTCTGGATCAGCCATGCATTGAAACCGTATGCGAGTAACGTGCCGGCGACCAGACCGAAGCTGGTGATGACGAAATTCTCGGCCAGGAAGTGCCGCAGGATCGCGCCGCGCGTGGCGCCCAGTGCCCGGCGCGTGCCGATCTGCTTGGTCCGCTGGGTGACCCAGAAGCTGGCCATGCCGACGATGCCGAGCGCGGTGATGATCAGCAGCGACGCGATGACGACGCCGAGGATGATCATCATCGCCCGGTCTTCGGCGTAGACATCGGCGCGCAGTTTTTCGATGCTTTTCGCGTCGCGGACGATGCGGCCCGGGTTCAGTTCGGCAAGCCGGGCTTCGACCCGCTTCATCATCGCATCGCGCTGGCCCGGCGCGGCTCTGAGCAGATAACGGACGAAGCTGCCGTCGCTGACCACCTGGGGCACGACGGTCGACAGTTCGACGACGCGCTGTTTGTGCACCCAGGGCGCCTGCAAGCGATCGACGATGCCGATCACCGTGCTCGGTGCCTGCTCGACATTGATGTAGAAGCTTTTGCCGATCGGGTCCTGGCCCGGCCACAGCTTGTCGGCCAGCGCACGGCTCATGATCAGGCCCGGTGGCCAGGCCAGCGATTGCCGGGTACGGCCGCTGATCTCGTCGGGCCGGAAATTGCGCCCGGCGACGATGCGCGCACCAAGCGCGTTCAGGCCGTGCTCGTCGGTGAGGTAGAGCGCGGTCGGTGCGGTCGGCGACTTCTGATCCTTGTCGAGCGAGATGCCCTGGCTCCAGCCGCCGTCGCTGAGCGGCGTCGCATTGATCGCCGCCACGTCGGCGATGCCCGGCAGGCCGCGCAGCATCGCCAGGTCCTCGGCAATCGAGGCGCGCAGATCGAAATCGGCACCGAAGCCAATGCTGCCAACGGTAAAGGTATCGGTCTCGTTGATGCCGCTCGGCCGGTTCATCAGCGCGGCGCGTTCGCTGATGATGAACAGGCTGTTGCAGACGATCGCGAGGGTCAGCGCGATCTGCAGGCCGATCAGCACCAGCGACACCTTGCTGCGCATCAGCGCCGACAGGATGGGACGTAGTTCGAGCATGGTCGCGTACCTCGGGCTTATTGGGTCTTGAGCTGGGCGGCCGGCTGCACTTGGCAGGCGCGCCAGGTCGGGAACAGGCCGGCGAGCATTGCCGACAGCACGGCCAGCAGCAGGGCGACGGCGACCATCGTCCAGTCCAGTTCGGCGATGTGCTGGTACTCCGCATACAGCGCGCGCACGCCGATGAGCCCGGCCGCGGTCAGTGCAAGGCCGACCAGGCCGCCGCTGATGCCGACCACCGCCGCTTCGACCAGATGCTGCAGGAACAGCTGCCGGCGGCTGGCCCCGAGCGCCCGGCGCAGGCCGATCTCGCCGCTCTTGCGCATGAACTTCGCGAGCAGCAGACCCACCGTGTTGACCAGGCAAACGGCCAGGAACGCGAAGGCCAGACCGACCTGAATCTCGACATCGCGCGACACCACTTCCTGCAGCGCCAGCCACTGGTTGACGTCCGGCAGCAAGGTGGCGACCGGCCGCGGGAAGCGGCCCTGCTTCTTCTGCTCGGTGACATAGGCATCGAGGAAGGACTTGTAGGCGGCCAGCTTCTCGCGACTGTCGAGCTGCACCCAGAACTGGGTCCAGATGCATTCCGAGGCCAGGAAGCCTTCCCAGCCCGGGTCGGCGTTCTTCCAGCAGTCGTTGTTGCCTGTGCTATCCAGGCGCAGATCGATCGCCGTCGTGAACGGCAGATAGGCGGCTTCGGCATCGGTCAGCGGCCCATTGGTCACGTCGTAGAACTTGACCCGCGGCTGCCAGTGCGCCAGCACGCCGACCACCGTGTATTCGACATTGTTGAAGCGCACCGTGCGGCCTACCGAATCGGCGCCGCCGAAGAGCTTTTCGTTGGTTTCCTGGGTGATCACCGTGACCCGCGCGCTGTTGGCGTCCTGCTCGGCATTCCACGGCCCGCCGTACTGGAACGGCGGCTCGAACATCGCGAAGAAATCGGCGTAGGTCGCACGGCCGATCTCCAGATAAGGCTTCACGTCCCGGCCATCCATTTCACTGGCCGGCTGGATCGGCAGCGCCACCTTGAACATCGCCGCCTGGCGATCAGCCTTGGCCGCAGTCATCAGCGCCTTGGCGTCGATGTAGGTCATCTGATCCGGCAGACGGCCCTTGTCATCGAAGGCTTCGTTGGCGTCCCAGTTGTCGACCTGCACCGCGTGCAGGCGATCGCTCTTCCAGGGAATGGGGTCGCCGCCCATCAGATAGAACACGGTGAAACTGGTCATGCTCGCGGCGATGCCAAGGCCGATGCCGAACACCATCAGCGCGGTCAGCACCGGGTTGCGGCGCAGGCTTTTCAGCCCCAGTTTCAGGTAGTAGCCGAACATGGTCGTGGTCTCGTTTTCAGCCGTGCGCAGCTTGTGCAGCGACCACACCGAGCCCGCGCATCCGCGGTTCGGCGTGGATGTCGACGACCTGGCCATCGATCACATGAACGTTGCGTTGCGCACGCGCAGCCAGTTCCGGATCGTGGGTGACCATCAGGATGGTCGCGCCCTCGGCATGCAGTTCTTCGAGCAGCTGCATCACGCCGCGCGCCATCTGGGTATCGAGATTGCCGGTCGGTTCATCGGCCAGCAGGATCTTCGGCGAACCGGCCAGCGCGCGGGCAATCGCCACCCGCTGCTGCTGGCCACCGGACAGCTCCGACGGGTAATGGCGGGTGCGCGCCGACAGCCCGACCCGCGCCAGCGCGTCCTCGATGCGCCGCTTGCGCTCCGCCGCATTGAAACCGCGATAGCGCAGCGGCACGTCGACGTTGTCGAACAGGTTCAGATCGGGAATCAGGTTGAAGCCCTGAAAGATGAAGCCGATCTTTTCGTTGCGCAGCCGCGAGCGCGCCGAGTCGTTCATGCCGCGCACGTCGACGCCATCGAGGAAGTACTCGCCGCCGCTGAATTGCTCGAGCAGGCCGGCAATGTTCAGGAAGGTGGTTTTGCCCGAGCCGCTCGGCCCGGTGACAGCGACGAACTCGCCGTCGCGAACGTGGATCGAGAAATCGCGCAGCGCATGGGTTTCGATCAGGTGCGTGCGGTAGACCTTGGACAGGTGGTTCATTTTCAGCATGTCGGGTTCCTCGAAAGACGGAAAACACAGCCAATAAAGACGTCATTCCCGCGCAGGCGGGAATCCAGTTGCGGTTGGCGGGCGCGCAGGTTCAAAACTGGATTCCCGCCTGCGCGGGAATGACGATTTGAGAGGACGCGGCGTTCAATGCAGAACGACCTGCGTTGCACTCTTGAAATCATCGGTCCCAGAAATCACGATCCGGTCGCCGGCCACGAGACCAGACAGGATTTCGACGCGATTGAGACTGGTGGCGCCGACTTCGATCGGCGTACGTTCAGCGATGTCGCCGCGAATCACATAGGCAACGCGGCCAGCACCGGAATCGAGGAACGGACCGCGCTGCACGGTCAGCACGTCACGGCGCTCATCGAGCAGCACGCGCGCCGACAGCCGCTGGTTCTGGCGCAAGCCTTCCGGCGGCGCGCCGCTGAAGCGCACCCGGGCCGAGACCTGGCCGGCGACCACCTCCGGCGATACCGCGCTCAGCTCGCCCGGCCACTGGCGGCCAGCCCCGCTGATCTGCGCCGGCATGCCCGGCGCCAGATCGCGGGCGAAGCTTTCCGGCACCTTGATTTCCAGTTCCAGGCGGCTCAGATCGACCACCGTCAGCAACGGCGTATCGCGTGCCACGCTGGCCCGCTCGGCGATCAGCAACTGGCCGATCTGCCCGGCCACCGGCACCTTCAAGCTCAGCTGCCCGACCTGGCGCGCCAGATCGCCGACCAGCAACTGCTGGCGATCACGAGCCAGCTTCTTCGATTCGACATCGAACCGAATCTGCTCCGGCTCCATCAGCAGATCTTCCTTGGCCCGGCTCAGCGCGAACTCGGCCTTCTCCAGCGCGTCCTCATTGCGCAGCACCTGCAACTCGGAATACGCGCCCTGCTCGTAGGCCTTGCGGCTGCGCTCGACTTCGCGCGCCGCCGTCTTGCGATCGACTTCGGCACGATCCACCGCTTCTTGCACGCTCACCAGTAAGTGCTTTCGACATCGTGCTAGACCTCACCGCGTGTGGTGCGGCGCAAGCTGATGATTCGGCGAGCGTCGCCGCGTTCGACAAAAGCCAAGTAGGACAAGGTTTCCATTCTCGAAGCGAGCGCGATCATTCGCATAACGAAGAGAGCGCACTGATGGTGACGTAGTAGCCGTCCAGATCCCGGAGCGAGAACTCCCGGGTTCCAGTATTCGGGTTCTCGTGCGGCCCCTCTTCGAGCCGGGCGACGAGCCTGCGTGCCCTGGTCAGTGACGCCTCGTAGTCATCGACACGGAAGAACAAGAGCAGCCCGTTGCCAGGCATCGCCAGATCCGGGCTGCTCAGCGACGGATGCTGGTGGTCACCCCACTGGTGGAGACAGAGCAGGACCGTTCCATCCGAATCGAGGAGCTGAGCAAAGTAGCTATGGCCCGGTTGTGTCTCAGGCTGGCCGAAGAGCGACTGATACCACTTGAAACTGCTCGCCACATCGCTTACGCCGATGATCGTCCAGGTGCGTTTCATGACATCTCTCTCATCGGCCTAAGGTTCAAGTTCACCAGCTGCCGGGCGCAGCAACATAGCCCGGTTCGCCGCTTGGTTTGCGGCGAGCCGAGATTTCTCCGCACGGCCCGAGCCTCGCTCCCGGCTCCGCATTCGCGAAACCGGGCTACAGGCTTCAGCGCGCGGACGGGAAAGCCGCAGGCGCATCCCGCCTTCGTCATTGGCCAGCTGGCGGCTGCCAGAGTTCCACCTTGTTGCCTTCTGGATCGATGACCCAGGCAAACTTCCCGTACTCGGAATCGTCGACCTTCTCGAGGACGTTGCAGCCTTCTTCGCGCAGGACCTTGACCAGGGCGAGGAGATCGTCCACCCGGTAATTGATCATGAAGCTTGCAGCGCTGGGCGCGAACTGCTCGCCTTGCGCCGAGCCGATGGACCAGATGGTGGTTCCGGCAACCGGCTTGCCTTCACCGTCGGTCCAGGTGAAAGCCGGAATCCAGAGTCGCGAAGCTCGCGTGTGCAGCCCTGGATACCGGCTTTCGCCGGTATGACTCGGGCTTTTGATGTTGCTTTGGCTGTGCTTTTGATTCTGTTGTTGCGGTGGACTTTGGCCCCCCTGAAGCGCGCCGAGCATCGCAGGCCATGGCGGACAGGCTCCGAAGGACGCCGAATCGGCGCAGCTCAGTCGTTGAACTACATCCGGTCAATCGCCGTCAGTGTTCTGGACTCAACTCAGCCCACCACGCTTCAACGCAGATAGTCGAACAGACTCAAACCCTGAATCTTCGCGAACGACTGCTGCGCGGCCTGCAGGCCGGTGAGCTGTTGGGTGAGGCGACCGGCGGCTTCGGCGTAGTCGATGTCGCGCAGGCCGGATAGTGCTTCCTGCACTTTCACGGCCTGTGACGACAGCTGATTGCTGGCGTCGTCGGCGGCGACCAGACGGGCACCCAGTGAAGCGCGCACGTCGATGATGCCGTTCTGCGCGGTTTCCAGGGACGACATGTTTTCGAGCATGCCGGTCTGCACGCGGGCGCGCAGCGCGGGGTCGTTGGCGGTGGGCGTTTCCAGCAATGTCGCGAGATCGCGGATGGTCTGGAAGACGTCCTTCTGGCTGCTGGGTGCAACGCTGAAGGAGTCGCCATCGGCCGGCTGGCCGGTGACGGTGAGATCGACGCCGCGAAAGCGGATGCTGCTGCCGGCCGTGTAGGCACCGCTCGATACGACGTTGTTGCTGGCGTCGGTCACCGAGTAGTTGCCGGCGCTGAAGCTGACCGAGTAACTACCGCCATCCCAGGCCGATGAGTCGTAGACCTTGCTCGACGAGATGGTCGCGGTGCCGATGTTGGCTGCGGTGGCGCCCATGCTGAAACTGCCGTTGCCGGAGACGTGGCGCAGGAACACTTCGGCGCCACCATCGCTGGATTGCACGGCGCGGTTCGGGCCGATCTGGATCTGGCGAATGACGTCGTCGCCGCTGAACTGGGTGCCGGCGCTGGTCAGCGAGAATGGAGCCGAGGCGTCATTGCTGCCGGCGAACAGATAGCGACCCTCGCCGTCCGCCGCGTTGGCGTAGCTCAGCAATTGATCGAGCGACTGGCGAACGTCGGCCGCAAGGCTCTTGCGATCGGAATCACCGAGCGTGCCGCCGTTGCCCTGCAGCACCCGCTCGCGAATGCGGTTCAGGGTTTCGCTGGCGCCGGACAGCGCGTTCTCCTCGAAGCCCAGACGTTCGGACACTGCCTGGGTGTTCGAGGTGTAGCGCTGGTTGGCGCTCAAGGTCTGATCCAACGACAGACCGTGCGCAGCACCGGTGGGATCGTCGGCACCCGTCAGCAACTTCTTGCCGGAGGACAACTGGTTCTGCGTCGCCAGTGCCAGCGATTGCTGACGCTGCAGCGAGGCGATGCTCTGACGATAGAAATCGGCGGTCGAGACCCTCATGTCGTCTCTCCTCTAAAACGCTTTCAAGTTAAACAGATACATAAAGAACCCCGTCATGCTCGCGCAGGCGGGCATCCAGTTCTGATTCGGTGCGCTGCGGCCAAAACTGGATTCCCGCCTGCGCGGGAATGACGAATGTTTAGTAGGCATTCAAAGGGAAACGCCCTAGCGACGCGTTGCCGCGAGCAGCGAATCGAACACCGTGCTGGCCACGGAAATGATCTGGGCAGCGGCCTGATAAGCCTGCTGGTAGCGCAGCAGATCGGCCGCCTCTTCATCGAGATTCACACCGGACAGCGCATTGCGCTCGGTGATCGTCTGCGCCTGCAGCGAGGTCTGGGCATCGAGTTGCAGCTGCGCGGTCTGGGCACTGGAGCCGACCTGCTGCACCAGCTGGCCGTTGGCCGCGGTCAGCGTGTTCAGGCCGCCGTCGAGCAGCGTCTTGCTGGCAATGCCGGACAGCAGACGAGCGTTGCGATCGTCACCGCTGTTGGCGCCGGTGGGGCCGACGTTGAAGCTGTCGCCAGACGATGGCGCGCCGGAGATCGCCACCTTCCAGCCGTTGACGCTGATGTCGCTGCCGGCGGTGTACGCATAGCTGCCGCTGCCGTTGATCGAGTAAGTGCTGGCGCTGGTGAACTGGATCTGCGCCGGCGTGCGTAGGTTCGGATTGGCGACGTCGACGACCTCGCCGGCGGTGATCGTGCCGCTGCCGAGATTGGCGACCGTGGCACTGGCCTTGATCGGCGCTGCGGCGGCAAGCTGCGAGGGATTGCTTAGCGCCACCTGCAACTGGCCGGCGGCACGGCGACCGGGCTGGACCAGGAACTTGTCGCCAGCGGCGGCACCGGCCGTGACGCTCAAGGAAAGACCCTTGGCGACGAAGGGATCGGCCGTGGTGCCACTGCCGGTGAACGGCGCGGTGCTGCCGCTGGCGGCATCGGTCAGCGACCAGGCGCTGCCGTTGTAGCTGAGCTGATAGGCACGGCCATTGAGCTGGGTCGCATCGCTGAAGCCAACGGTGACTGCAGCACTGCCGGTGTTGCGATACGACGCCGGGGCCACGCCGGCCAGCGGCGCGAACAAGGGCTGGCCGAAGTTACCGTTCTGGTCGACGCCCTGCGCCTGTTGCGCGTTGACCGCTTCGGACAGCGAGATGGCGATGCGGCCCAGCTTCTCGCGCGCCGGATCGAGCACTTCGCGGCGCGCATCGAGCAGGCCGCCGAGGCTGCCGCCGCCGACCTGGCCGCTGATCACCGCCCCGCCCGGCACGGTTACTTCCACACGTCCGGAATCGAACTCGTTCGGCGCGGTGCCGAGCTGGGTTGCCTGGGTGCCGACGACCAGGCTCTGGCCGTTGGCGACGAACACGTTCAGCGCACCGTTGTCCTGCTCGACGGTGGTCACCGAAACGCGATCGGCCAGATCACGCACGGCCTGATCGCGCTGATCGACGAGATCGTTGGGAATCTTGCCGCCGGAGCTGCCGATCGCCTGGGCGATGCGCTCGTTGAGCTGGGCGATGGTGCCGGCGTAGTTGTTGATCTCGGTGACCGTCTGCGTCACACGAGCGTTGATCGAGTGCTCATCGGCATCGAGCTGGCTTTGCAGATCGTTGAAGCGGCCGGCCAGCGCATCGGCGGCGCTGAGCACGGTCTGCCGGGTGGCGCTCGATGACGGCGTGGTCGCCATCACGCTGAGGCTGTCGAAGAAGCTGGTCAGCGGCGTGCCGAGCCCGGTGGTGGCATCGGACAGCAGCGCATCGCTGCGCTTGGCTTCGGCGGTGAAGGTTTCGATGCGCGAGTAGGAAGCCGCACCGGCGATCTCGCGGGCGAAGACGAACTTGTCCGACAGCCGCTCGACGCCGCGCACGCTGACGCCATTGCCGGCATAGCCGTAGGAGGTGACCGCGCCGACGGCGTTGATGGTATCGAGCCGCTGCCGCGAATAGCCGGCGGTGTTGACGTTGGCGATGTTGTGGCCGGTGACATCCAGGCCGCTGCGATTCGCCAGCAGTGCCGAAATGCCGATGCCGAGGATGTCACCCATCTCAGGTCTCCCAGGTGTTGCCCGAGCGAATGCCAGCGCTATTGCCCGGGCGTGTCGGCGATGCATCCAGCGTGGCCGACATCGTGCGTCCGTACGCCACCCGCGCAATCTTCTGCGCGTAGGCCGGGTCGGTGGCATAACCGGCTTGCTGCAGACCTTGCAGGTACTGTTCCCCGCTACCGCCGTGCTTCAGCGCTTCGGCATAACGCGGGTTGTCCTTGACGAAGGACACATAATCTTCGAAGGCTTCGCCGACCGACTTGTACGAACGGAATTCGGCCCGTTCGACTCTTCGCTCGCCCTTCACGTACTCGTGCGTGGTGGTGTTGGTCGTAGCGCCATCCCAGCTGCGGCTGGCCTTGATGCCGAACAGGTTGTGGCTGTCGGTGCCATCGGCATTGTTGATCTGGCGCTTGCCCCAGCCGGTTTCGTGCGCGGCCTGCGCCACCAGCACGCGAGCCGGAATGCCGAGTTCCTGAGCCGCTTTTTCCGCAGCCGGCGTGATTTCGTCGATGAAGGCGTCGGCCGAGGCGCTTGTAGCCCCTCTCCCCTCGGGAGAGGGGTTGGGGTGAGGGACGCGCTCCAAAGACATTGCAGAACCTTTCGAAGCCACATCGGCAGTCCCGACCGTTTGCGCGCCAATCAATTGACGCGCCAGCAGGTCCGCGAGCCCCAGCCCCTTGCCGGACGACACAGACGCGGCCATCTGCTGATCGTAGATATCGCGATAGGTATCGCTGCCGGAGCCGCCGAGCAGATCGTTGCTCGCCGTATCGTCGCTGTGCGAAGCCTTGAGCAGCATCTGGGTGAACAGCGCTTCGAACTGCCGCGCGACCTGCTTGATCGTCTCCGGATCGCGGTCCTTGGCGCCCGAGCGCAGCTTCGCGAACTGGCCGAAGTCCGTCGCATTGATTCCTGTTTGGCCCGGCCTCGGCGCCGCGCTGCTCATCAGATGATCACCAGCTCGGCGCGCAGCGCACCGGCGGCACGCAGTGCTTCGAGGATCGCCACCAGATCGCCGGGCGCTGCACCAACCTGATTGATCGCGCGGACGATGTCATCGAGATTGGCGCCGCCATCGAACACGAAGGCTGGGCGGCCGCTGGAGGTGACTTCGATCTGCGAGCGCGGCACCACCACGGTCTGGCCTTTCGAGAACGCTTCCGGCTGGCTGACCTCGGGCTTCTCGCTGATCGTCACGCTTAAAGACCCATGCGAGACCGCCGCCGGCAGCACGCGCACGGCGCTGGAGATCACCACGGTGCCGGTGCGCGAGTTGACGATCACCCGCGCCGGCGCATCGCCGGGGGTGATATCGAGATTTTCGAGTTGCGACAGAAAGGCGACGCGGGCATTGGCATCGGCCGGCGCGACCACCGACACCGTCACCGGATCGATGGCGCGAGCCAGTTCGGAGCCGAGGGCACTGTTGATGCCAGTCGCCAGACGGGTTGCGGTGGTGAAGTCCGAGGTGCGCAGATCCAGCCGCAATTCGGGGCTGGCCCCGAAGGTCGCCGGCACTGAGCGTTCGACGGTGGCACCACCCGGCACGCGGCCGGCGCTCGGCACATTGATGGTCACCCGCGAACCATCCTTGGCCGACACGCCCAGACCACCGACCACGACATTGCCCTGGGCGATGGCATAAACCTGGCCGTCCGCGCCTTTCAGCGGTGCCATCAGCAAGGTGCCGCCGCGCAAGGAACCGGAGTTGGCGATCGACGACACCGTGATGTCGAGGGTCTGGCCCGGCTTCGCGAACGGCGGCAGCTCGGCATTGATCGCCACCGCCGCGACATTCTTCAACTGCGGATTGACCCCCGGCGGCACGGTGACGCCGAGCTGGGCGAGCATCGCTTTCAGGCTTTGCACGGTGAACGGTGCCTGCGAAGTCTGATCGCCGGTGCCATCGAGACCGACCACCAGGCCGTAACCGATCAGCGGATTCGAGCGCACGCCGGCAACCGTCGCCAAGTCCTTCACACGCTCGGCGTGAGCCAGGTTCAAGGTGGCGATCGCCATCAGCAGGCTGAGGAAGGCAATGACGTGAAACGCAGTGCGCATGGACATGGGAGTGCTTGCCAGTCGGCGGTCAGAACGGGAACCACGGGGAATTGAAGAAGCGCGTCAGCCAGCCCTGGGAGTTGGCATCGGCCAGCGCGCCGCGACCCTTGTACGAAACGCGGGCATTGCCGACGCGATCCGAAGAAATGGTGTTGTTGCTGAGAATGTCGACCGGGCGGACAACGCCGTCGATGAACAGGGTTTCCGAGCCCTGATTGAGCTCGACCTGCTTCTCGCCGCGAATCTGCAGCAGGCCATTCGACAGGCGGCCGACGACCACGGCGGTGACGCTGCCATCGAGGCTGTTGCTCTGCTTGGAGTCGCCGCTGCCATTGGCGCTGCGAGTGCCGGCGATGCCGGTGTTGACGCCGATCGACTTGCCGAACACCGAGATATCGGTGAGATCGACTTTCGATGATTTCGAGGTGTTGGTCTCCGCACTCTTCTGCGCCTGAGTCTTTTCGATCAGCAGGATGGTGATCAGATCGCCGATGTTGCGCGCCTTGGCGTCCTCGAACAGGGCGATCGACTGGCCATCGCTGTAGATCGCGCCTTCGCTCGGCATGCCTTGCGGCAAGGGGATCGGCACCGGCTGCGGATGCTCGTCGCCGAGCGAGACGCGCGGCGACATCGAGCCGCACGCGGCCAGCCACAAGGCCGAAGCGACAACAATGGCGCGGACAGCGATCACAGATTCTGGCCGATGTACTGCAGCATCTGATCGGTGGTCGAGATCGCTTTCGAGTTCATCTCGTAGGCGCGCTGCGTCTCGATCATGTTGACCAGCTCTTCGACGACATTGACGTTCGAGGCTTCCAGCGAGCCCTGCTGCAGCGATCCCGTGCCGTTCAGGCCCGGCGTGCCAACCTGCGGAGTACCCGAGGCTGCGGTTTCGACATAGAGATTGCCGCCCACCGCCTGCAGGCCGGCCGGATTGACGAAATCGGCAAGTGTCAGCGAACCAACCTGCTGGCCGGCGGCCTGGCCGGGCAACTGAGCCGACACCGTGCCATCGGTACCAATGGTCACCGACAGCGCATTCGCCGGCACCGTGATGCCAGGCTGGATGGTGTAGCCGCTGGCGGTCACCAGCTCGCCCTGGCTGTTCAGCTGGAAGCTGCCGTCACGGCTGTAGGCGGTGCTGCCGTCGGGCTGCAACACCTGAAAGAAGCCGCGACCATTGATCGCGACATCCAGCGAGTTGTTGGTCTGCTGCAGGTTGCCCTGGGTGAACTGCTTGTCGGTGGCGACCACGCGGACGCCGGTACCCAGCGTCAAACCCGTTGGCGCCTGGGTCGACTGCGTGGTCTGGCCGCCGGGCTGGCGCAGCGTTTGATAGAGCAGATCCTCGAACGCCGCACGACCGCGCTTGAAGCCGGTGGTGTTGACGTTGGCGAGATTGTTCGACACCACGCTCATCCGCGTGGCCTGGGCATCGAGCCCGGTCTTGGCAACCCAGAGTGCTGAATTCATCGTCTGGCCCCGTTTTTCGCATGCCGGAATCCGGCGGACGAAGGGACATTTACAAGTTCCGGACCAGACGCTTTGGCGACGGTTTTGCGTCGCGGCGGGCCAGCGATTGAAGGCAGCGTGACCGCCTGGATGCTCAGGTCACAACAGGACGAACCGGACACCTGCACCGACGCCTTTTACCTGTTGCCAGGAAACGTAAGCCGGCCGGCAGCAGATCGGCGAACCGCGAGGCTGCACAACCTGAGTCAAAGAAATGAAAACCTACCTGCTGACCCGCACTGATCGCAAGTTCGTCAAGTTCGCTGCCGGCGGCGATCGCGTTGACATGATGGAACGCCAGGCCGGCAAACTGATCTTGCGCGGCTACATCCTGCCGCTCGACAAAGCCGCCCCGGCCGCGCCGAAGCCGGCCGCCAAACCCGCCAAGCGCAAAGCCAAGCCAGCCGCCAAGCCTGCAGCGAAGCGCAAGGCCGCGCCGAGAAGCAAAGACAAGGCTCCTGCCAAGAAAGCGGCAGGCGGATTCGCGGAACGCATGGCGAGGGCGCCGGCGGCGGCTGCCAAGAAACGCAAGTAAGGGCGGCAGGGCACACGGGGCGATAGAATCCAGCATCCCCGTCGATCCGAGGTCACCCATGGCGACCGTCAACCTTCCAGCCAGTGTCATCGAACAAGCCAAAGCCCTGACCGGCCTGACCACGAAAGACGCGGCCGTGCGCGCCGCTGTCGATCTCGCCGCCCGCGCCAAGCCTGTCAAGGCTGCGCATGTGCCGAACATGCCGAACGCCGCCACCATCCGCGCGCTGAAGGCCAAGCCGGGGCCGGGTGATGTCGATATCACGAGCAGGGCCGACTTCGATCAATGGCTAAAAACCATCCCCGTCCGCAAGGTCCGGTAAGCGTTGTTCCGCGCGCCAGTTTCGCAAAGGATCTTCGCAAGCGCGGGCTGACGGCAGAAGATCGGGTCGAGCTGGCCGCTTTCCGCGAATTGCTGTTGACCGGCGAGCCCTTGCCAGCCGCCTACAACGAACACGCGCTGCGCGAAGACTGGGCCGGCTATCTCGAATGCCATCTAGCCGGGGATTGGCTGGTGATCTACAAGCGCCATCCCGGCAGCGTAGTCCTGTATCGAACCGGCACGCATGGCGAGCTGTTCACGCGGAAGCTGAAGCGCTAAGCCCACCTCACGTCCCGCACCGCATCAAAAAGCTGCTGCGTCGCCAGGTGCGCATAGACCATCACCATCTGCATCGTCTGCCAGCCGCCCAGTTCTTTCAGGGTCGCGATCGGCGTGCCGCCCTGAACGTGCCAGCGGTTCATCCCCGCGTCTGCGGGGAACGCCGCACCGCTACGGGTTCTGCTCGTGAACGACCCGGTTCATCCCCGCGTCTGCGGGGAACGCCTAACCCGGCGTGACTCACGCCTCGGCCGCTACGGTTCATCCCCGCGTCTGCGGGGAACGCGGTAGCTGCCAGCCTGAGCACGTCTCGGATTACGGTTCATCCCCGCGTCTGCGGGGAACGCGTGTCGAACCTCGGGATCGATAGCCACCTGTACGGTTCATCCCCGCGTCTGCGGGGAACGCAGCGGCTTCGGTAGACGCCTGCCGCTTTCGGGAATGGCGTCTTGAACCAGTCTGCCGCTGGCGACTCATCCCAAGCCGGCCCGTGAACGATCAGCAACGGCTCGCCGCGCTGATCCGGACCGTCGATCCGGTTGCCGCGAGCGTCCCGAGTGTGTCGGCGCAGGCGGCCGGCGCGCTGGATCAGGCGATCGATCGGCGCGAGATCGGTGATCATCAGATCGACATCGCAATCCAGAGACATTTCCAGCACTTGCGAGCCAATCACCAGCTTTCCGAAACGCTGCTGGCTGACGCTGTCCGGTCCTAGATCAGCAATCACGCGCTGCTCGATCAGCAAGCGATCACCCATCGTGAAGCGCGCGTGAAACAGCAACAGCTGCTCAGCCGGAAAATCGGCGAATGCTTCGCGCGCCGCGACGACATCGAAAACGGTATTGCGTACCCAGGCCACGCATTGCCCGGCCGCCAGCGCCGCACGAATTCGGGCATGAATCCGTTGTTCGTCGGACTGATACTCGATCTGCACGCGCCGGCGAACTTCCGGGCGCGTGTCGAGCGGCTGCTCCAGCAAACCCTGGCCCGAAACGCAGGCCGCCAGCGGGTATGCGGATTCAGCCAGCAACGACGGCAGCCACCGTTGGCCCTCGGCATAAGCGTTGACCAGCTTCTGCTTCATGCCGGACGGCAGCGTTGCCGACAGCAGAATGACGCTGCCGCCGGCCGCCGCATGAAAGCGCAGCAGGCGTTCAAGCACGATCTGCATGTACGCATCGCAGGCATGAACCTCGTCCACCACCAGCACCTTGCCGACCAAGCCCAGCAGGCGCAGCGACTGGTGGCGGCTGTGCAGCACGGCCAGCAGTGCCTGGTCGATGGTGCCGACGCCGGCACTGGCCAGTAACGCTTTCTTGTTGTGATCGGCGAGCCAGGCGGCACAACGCGCGGACGCAGTTTCGTCCGCCTGCTGCTGATCACCCTCGGCGCGGTCATCCGGAAGCACACTGACCAGCGCGCGGAACTCCGGCAGCAACTGACGCTGGGCGTGCGCGAGCAGCAGGCTTGGCTTTGCCGCAGCCGCATAAAACCGTGGCACGGCGTCAATCAGGCGACGGAACATCGCGTTTGCAGTTGCCATCGTCGGCAGGCCGATGAAGGCACCATCGGCGTGACCCGCTGCCATCAGGCGATAGGCCAGCGTGATCGCCGCTTCGGTCTTGCCGGCACCCGTTACATCTTCGAGCAGGTAGAGCTGCGGACCTTCCGGCAGCGGCAGGGTTTCCGCCCAGTGCTGCAAAGGAGTCGCAGCCTTGTCGCGCAGATGCGGGAACAGATCCGCCATCCGCTGGCCCTGCGCTACCTGCTGCGGAAGCACGCCGGTGTCGGCCAGCGCCCTGTCGGCCTGTTCGCGGGCCCGGTGCCAGTAATCGTCAATGGTTGTTGCGATGTCGTCGCAATAGGGGAAATAAGCGGTGTTGGAACCGAGCCAGTCAGCCAGCACGGCCAGACCTGCGAGCCACCAGCTCGAACCCTGTGCGGCGCACTCAAAGGTTTCG
Source organism: Nevskia sp. (assembly GCA_030694365.1). GTDB lineage: Bacteria > Pseudomonadota > Gammaproteobacteria > Nevskiales > Nevskiaceae > Nevskia. The sequence goes on from JAUXYM010000090.1 coordinate 17,027, forward strand.
AGGCCTTGCGCGAACAGTTCGTCGATCGACGACTGCGGCAGCAGCAGGCACCTCATGTCATCGACAAACTCCCGCGCGCTGCGCTCGTCTTCGCGGGAGAAATGCCGGTCAAGGCTGCCGCTGGATGCGATCGGCGGCTGGCCGTGATGGCCAGTAACGGCGCGCAGCAGCGGCGAAAAACCATGCCGCCACATTTTCGGCGCTGCGAAAGACTGCGTCAGCACATCTTCGACCAAGCTTTTCGTCCACAACCAGTCTCCAAGGCTGTCGTGTCGCGTAACGTAAATCCGCTTCGGCGCGCGGCCGTGCAGACGCTCGAACAACTCCGGTTTCTGACCCTGGAACGCCTCGGCGAACTTGCCAAGGTCGTGGAGGCTCAGCAGGAAGCTGAGCCAGTCAACCGCTGCGGCTTCGGACAGACCGAGTAGCTGGGCCAGCAAGCGACGCAAGCGCGGCTGGCGATGCAGCAGCGCCGCCCCGATAGCTGCCACATCCAGGCAGTGAAAAACCAGCAGGTGATGGTCTGGAGCGTCAATACTGGTCGCGCCGGCCTTGCCCCAGTAAAGCGCCGCAGATCCCGCCAGATGACCCATTCCTCTCCGAATGGCCTCGTTGCAGTCGGCGGCAACAGTATTCGGGTGACGCTGGTTGTAGTCGTTTTTCACGTCAGCCAACCGTACCTGCAAGAGCGTCCAAATACGATCGGCCGTTGGCCTGAAGGCGGAGCGACGCATGACCTTCGTCACAATTGACGAAGCTTCAGGAATCGATCAAAGCCGGCTCTCGCGCCCTCAGCGCACCACGTCCGCCCAGTCGCCGACGATCCGCTCGGGATTGCCGGCATCGGTGGCACCGTAGAGATCGACGCCATCGCGGACTTTCTGGCCGCCGTCGCGGGTCAGTGGCCGGAACAGGAAGCTGCCGTAGCCACGCGTCGAGCGCTGGAAAAACAGGTCCAGCGGCACGCTGACGAAGAAGCCTTTGTCGAACGAGCCTTCGCCGAACTCGCTCGCCGGCACGTTGGTGAAGGTCGCGAACACGCCGAGCAGCGCACCACTCTTGAATTCGCGGGAGACCTCGATCGTGGTGCCGTAATCCTTGGCCAGGTAGCGGCCATAGCTGATCTTGGTCTTGAGCCGGTACCACGGGAATGCGTAGTAGAAATTGACGTTGCCGGTGGCAACCCGGTAGTCGCGGAAGTTGAAGCGCACCGCGTAATCACGCTGCTGCACGACATTGGCGTTGACGCCCAGCGCCCAGCGCTGGAAATGTGGCCGCCATAGCAACTCGCCGGCGACGCCGCCGTACATGTCCTCGAACAGGCCGGCCGAGGCACGCGCATAGACGCCGGGATGGATCGAAGTGATGTAGTTCGCTTCCAGCTTGGTGACGGCCTGCTGGCCCTGCTGCAGGTATTCGACGATGTCGCTGCGCACCCGCGGCAACTGGCTGTTCGATTCGAGGCGGATATCCTCGAAATTGTTCAGCAGGTTCAGCGACACCGTGCCGCTGAGGCTGAGCTTAGGTGTCACTCGCAGGTCGCCAAACACCCGCCACAGGATCTGGCCGAAGTAGAAGCCGTCCGGCCCGCCAATCTGTTGGCGCACGCCTGGGCCCATGTCCCAGTTGAACGCCGGCAAGCTGATCAGGTCCTGGGCCTCGGCGTTCGGGTGCTCCGGCTGCACGGGATCGAGATTGGCGCTGTAACGCACTTCCTCGGGGCTGCCCCGGTACTCGGCAATCTTTTCGAACTCGCTGCGCTGCACCGCCAGCCGCCAGCTTTCGACGCCGGCATCGACACCGATCACGGTGATCCGGTCGACCCAGGCTGGCAGCACGGCGCTGGTGGCGCGGACGGTGCGGCCGGTGGTGGTCAGCGCGCTGCGGTAGCGAGCCTGCTCGATCCAGATGTAGACCTGCCGTCGGTCGGCCTCGACATCGAAGGCCGACAGCACGAAATCCTGCTCCTTCAGCACTTTCGTGACCTCGGCGAGCAAGGCATCGAACTCGGGCTTCGGCAGCGGTACCGGCGCAGCGCTGCCGAGCGTTGCCGGATCGCGCACGGCAATCTTCGGCAACGGCGGATCGAGCACCTTCGGCGGACCACTGCCGGTCTCGAAGTTGGTGCGCATCGAAACCCGGAAGGTCAGGACGTCGCCGCGTTCGTAGCCGATGCCGGCGCGGAAGCGGTCGCTGATCGCGTAATCGGCACCGAAGTTGACCGGCAAGCTCTGGCGGATCGACGAACCGGTGCCGCGTTCGTTGCTGTAGTCGTTACCGTCGTACTCGGCCTTCAGGCTCAGGCCAGCGAGCGGCGTCTGCCACTGCACGCCGCCGAAGACGCCGATGGTGCGGCCGGTGAACAAGCGCCCGAAGCCGCTGCCGCCCGGCGTGCTGGTCGAGGTGCCGGTGCCGGTGCGGTCGCGATCGAAGCGGCTCGCCAACCGGCTCAGCGGATTGCGCAGGTCGCCGCCCTCGCCCAGGCGTCCCCAACCGAGACCGAGGCTGATATCGAAGTCGTACCAGCGGCGGCTGGCGACGACGTACTCGCCGCCGAAGACACCGGTGCCGCCGAAATCCTGGATGCCGACCGCCAGCGCCGGCGTGTTCGGACCCTCTTCGAGCAGGCGCAGCTTGAACGCGAAGCTGCGGTCCTTGTACGACTGGGCGCCGCTGAACGACTCCGGGCCGTAAGGGCGATCGGTGACGTCGGTATAGCGGAACACCGCTTCGAGAAACGGCAGCGGCTGCGCGAACAGCTGGAGTTGGTTGTAGGGCTTCACCACCGCGATGCCGCCGCCGAAACTGCCCTGTTCCATGAACCGGGCGCTCGGCGTCTGCAGCAGGCCGACACCGCCGAAATCGTTCAGATCGACGAAATCGGCCGCCCGAGCTTGAGTCAGGCTGACGACGGCCGTGGTCAGCACCAGCGCCACGCCACTCATCCGGCGCGGACCCGCGATCAGGGCAGTCATGTCAGACGAACAGCGAGGGCCGGAGGGCGAACAGTGCTTCAGGTGCGCGGTCGATCAGTTGCGGCTGATGGTGGCCAGCGCTGCGGCCGAGATCGCGAGATTCGACAGCAGGCCGAACAGCCGCTCCGAGAACGCCACCAGGTTGAACGGTGCGGCATCGCGCGGCACGACGATGACGCTGCCCGGCGGGATGTCCTGGGTCTGGTAGTTCCAGAAGCTGTTCCTGAACTTCTTCGCGGTGCCATTCGGCAGAATCACGAACACCCGGCCGTCGTCGGAAGCCTGCGAATAACCACCGGCGCGCTCGACGTAATCCTTGAGCTTGGCACCCGGCGAGAAGGCCAGACTGCCGGGATTCAGCACCTGGCCGATCACGGTCACCGAAATCGGCCGCTTCGGTATCACCAGCAGATCGCCCGGCTCGATCAGTGGATCAATCTCCGGGCGCGCTTCGAGAATCGCCGGATCAGCTTCGATGACCACGCGGCCTACCGCTTCGGCACTCTGCAGCCTGGCGATCACCGCACCGAGGAACTGCGCGGAGTTGGAGGCATCCTTGCCGAGCGCACCACTGGTGACGGCGGTGACCATCGCTTCCTGCAGATCGCTGGCGGCACGCCGATAGGATTCGCGCTCGGCATCGCGGGCAGCGACGCGGGTGAACACCGCGCCATACGGGTAGGCGTTCTGGGTCATGCCGCCGGCGCGTTTCATCAACTGGCTCATGCGTTCGCCGCGCAGGATGCCGTAGGAGCCCGGGAAGCGGAACTCGCCCATCACCCGCGCGGCACCGACTTCCTGGCCGAGATACAGCGGCTTGAAGTTGAACAGATCGCCGGGATTGACGGTCAGCGCCAGGGTTGCCGCCTCGCCAACGTTCAGCGTCTGGTAACTCGATCGGCCGTTCTTCAGCGCCGCGTCATAGGACACGAACTCGACATTGGCACGATCCGATTCGTTGCTCAGGCCGCCGGCGGCATCGATCAGGGTGTTCAGCGGCGTGCCTCGGGCGATCGGATACAGGCCAGGACGGCGCACTTCGCCGTACACCGCCGTCGACTCCTCGAGCAGGTACTGCAGCGCGCGCGGCGCGGCGCGGAACAGATCGGGGCAGCGCTCGAAATCGACATCGGCACGTGCGGCGAGCTGGCTCTCGCGCGTGTTTTCAGCCGTGTAGGCCTTCAGAAAACGGGCGGCGCGCTCGGAATTGGCCAGTTCGGTGAGCAGTCGCAGTGCTTCGCACTGGGGCGCCGCGCTGGTATTGCCGCCAGCAACGGTCCGCACTTCCTTGGAATCGAGATACGAGACATCTTCGCGGGTCAGGATCACCACGCGATCATCGCGCTCCAGCGGAATTGCCGCGCTGGCCGGATCGACCGCGATGCTGACGTTGAAGCTGATCCAACCTCGGACACCGGTGGCCGGATTGGTGCGCTCGATCAGCCCGAGCGGCAGATAGGCTTCGGAGCGCGCGTCGCTCGACTTGATCTGGGCGCTGCCGAGCAGGCTGCGCAGCTCGTAGCCGCGGCTCCACTGGTACGGCCCCGGGTACTTCACGTAGCCGATGATCCGTACCTTATCGTCGATCGCCGCGGCCACCGGGCCGACTCTGAGGAAATCGCCATCGCGAACCTGCATACCGAGATCGGCCGCCTTCGACAGTTCGATCTGGCGGATCGAACGGCGGTTGCCCTCATAGCGCTCGATCTGTGCGGTACTGGTGTTGACGGTGGCCAGAAGGCCGCCGGCCATTTGCACGATCGCGCCCAGCGTCTGTTCGCCATCGATCTCGTAGATCGCCGGCCGCTTGACTGCGCCGGCCACCGACACCCGCGCGCCCACCGGCGGCACGAACACCACATCGCCGGGCTGCAGGCGCAGGTCACTGCTGGAATCGCCGCGCAGCAGCAGGGCGTAAAGGTCCAGCGTCTGCAGCAAGCGGCCGTTGCGCTTCAATTGCACTTTGCGCAGCGACCCGACTTCGGTGATGCCGCCACCGACGAACAGCAGATTGGTGATCGTCGCCAGCGAGCTGACCGTGTACGAACCCGGCTGGCGCACGTCGCCGAGCAGGAATACCTGCACCGAGCGCAGCTCGCCGAGCGAAATGCTCGACTGCACGCCGATCAGTTCGCGGCCAACCCGCTCTGACAACAACTGCCGGACGTTCTCGAAACGCTGGCCGGCCACTGCGATCGGACCCAGCTTCGGAAAGTTGATCTGACCATCGCGGCCGACCAGCAGGCTGTAATTGCCGTTCTCGCTGCCGAACAACTGCACGCGTACCGAGTCGCCCGGGCCGACGACATAGTCGGCCGGCACCGGAATATCGGTGGCCGGCGCGAAAGTGGTGGCACCGGCAATGAACAGGTCCTGGCCGAACGGCCGCAGCGGCAGGTCTTCGCTGTCGCCATATTCAACCGGCAGTTTCTGCGCTTCCGTGAAGCTGCCGGGTGATGGCTTGCCGTTGCGATAAGCGCTGCCGGGGACGCAGTCCGGCTGATTGCCGCCGTTGACCTGAAACTGGGAATCCGTCTCCGAAGCGAGCGGATAACCGTCGCCATCGGTTCTGCCGGCACGCTTGCCGTTCGTCGATGTCTGGGATTTGCTCAGCGGACGGCAGTCCGGCAGGCGCTGCCGGCTGCTGCCAGCGGAACCGAGGTTGCCAGCGGGATACGGGGTGCCGACATCGGGCGCGGCTCCGCCACCCGTCTGCGTCGACAGCTTCTGATCCCGGAAGCGGCCATCGGGCGAGGACGAAGTTCCGGCACCACCGCTGGTGCCCAGCGCTTCGAGCGCACGCTGGCGCTGTTCGGGCGTCAACTGGTCGATCGCCGACGGATCGAACGGCAACTGCGCTTGCGCGACGAACCAAGGCAGACAGGCCAACAGCAGGCCGACGACGAAGGCGGAGGCAGTCGGGACAATCCGCTTACTCACAATGGGCATGATCCGTGCAGAGAGAATATCGCCAGCAACCCCGGCGGGGACCAAGGATAACGGCTCGGCCGCGTCATTGCGGAATATTCCGGGCCGAAACCGCCGTCCCTACCGTAGCGGCGTCCCCAGTCACCCGAACCTCTCAGGAGATTAAGAACGTGAAGCATGCAGTCATCGGATTGACCCTCGTCGTTGTAGCCGCCACCTCGATGGCGGCTTCCGCCGCCTATGCCCAGCAAACCGGCGGTGCCGCCGGCAGCGTTGAAAAGGCCGCCAGCTTTGCCGACGGCAATATCCTCACCATCATCGCCATCGGTATCGGCCCTGCCATCGGTCTTGCGGTTCGCGTGCTGGGTGAGAGCGATGGCACCAGTTCGACCTCGCCCGCAACGTCGACCTCGACCTCGACCGCCACGGCGACAACCCGCTAGGCACATCGCGGCGACAAGACCGCAGGGCGTGCGAAGCTGGACGTTATCGGACCCGACCGTTATCCTGCTGCCAGTCTCGATGCAGCTCCAGCAGGGGCGTCCCGAGTCGCCCGAACCTCTCAGGAGATTAAGAACGTGAAGCATGCAGTCATCGGATTGACCCTCGCCATCCTTGCCACTGCTTCGGTCGTGGCGTCCGCCGCAGACCCGAAGCCCGCCGGTGCCGCTGGCACGGTCGAAAAGGCCGCCAGCTTTGCCGACGGTAACGTTGCCACCATCATCGCCATCGGTGCCGGCGCTGCTACCGGTATCGCGGTCTACGTGCTCGGTGCCAGCGATGGTGCCAACTCGACCTCAACGTCGCCATCAACGTCGACTTCGCCGGCGACCGCTACGGCGACCACCCGCTAAGCACCTCGCAGCAACAAAAAAGCCGCTCTTCGGAGCGGTTTTTTTGTTGGGGCTTGAGGAAGTCTGATTGGCAAGTCTGTTTGGCGGGGCTGGCGTTTCGCCAGCGACCACCGGGCTGCTTCAAACCGCTTCGGGTGGTGGCTCGATGGCCGGTTTCAGCACTTCCATCGTGATCGCCGCCACTTCCGGGCAGTACTGCTGCCGGGATTTCAGCATCAGCCCGCTGTCGATATCGAACCAGTACCGGTTCTCGGCCTTCCAGCGCCACTTGCTGACCTTGACGTGCTCGCTGAGCAGCACCGTGCGCCGGGTGCGGCCCATCAGGGTCAAGGTTTCCTCGCCCCGCCATTCGCAGCGTGATTCCACCGGCACGCTGAAATCATCCTTCGGGCGCAGATCGATGATCCGCCCGAGTCTTGCATCATCGGCACCCGGCACCCGACGCAGCACCGGCAGCAGCGAATCGGCGCCGGTCCAGCGGGTACTCAGCAGGTCGCGCGGCATGCCGATGGTCTTGACCAGCCGTCCGCGCTCGGTGATCAACACGACGCGATCGGCCGACGCCCAGTGCAGCTTGGCACCGTTGATGCTGGCCAGGATCATCACCACCGGCGCGCTGCCGCCGATCCGCACGCCCATGCTCGCATAGGGAATGGCGTCGATCTGTTCGTCGGTAAGCGCATAGCCATCGCGACCCAGCAGGCTGCCAGGCTTTTTGAATGGCGCGCCCATCAACTCCAGCGATGGGCTGACACAGCCCCCAGCCAACAGACCGCCGATGGCCCCGAGTCCGGCCAGCAGCACGCTGCGGCGGCTCGAAAGCGGGTCCGAAATCGGTTGAGCTGCCGGTTCGGAATGGGGCTGCGAATGGTCGATGACGATCACCGGTAAAATGCGGGGCTGGCAGTGTAACCGCTGCGAGTATCGTGCCAGTCGATGGCACAGCGATGAATCCTGCGGCCCCGTCCGCTGCCTCTTGCCGGACGCCTGCCTCCTGCCGTGACTGACGAAAGCCCGACCCTCTCTCCTGCCAGCCAGCCGTCCGCGCCGCTGCCTGGCCCGCTGTTCGTCACCTGCGCGCGCGGCCTGGAACCGCTGCTGGTCGACGAGCTGAAAACCCTGGGCCTGAGCGGAGTCGCCGAACGCGGCGGCGGTGTCACTGCTGCCGGTACCTGGGCCGATGCCTATCGCGCCTGCCTGTGGTCACGGCTCGCCAGCCGGGTGCTGCTGCCGCTGGATTTCTTCGAGATCGCTGACGCTGATGCCTTGTACGAAGGTGCCAAGCGCATCGACTGGCCGGCCTGGTTCGATGTCGATGCAAGCTTCGCGATCGACGTTGCCGGCCGCTCGAACACCGTCACTCACACCCATTTCGCCGCGCTCCGGGTCAAGGACGCGCTCGCCGATCGCTTCCGCGACGTCCACGGCCGCCGCCCGAATGTCGATGCCGACGATCCGGACGTCCTGATCCACGTCCACCTGCACGGTGCGCAGGCAACGATCAGCCTCGACCTGTCCGGCGAAAGCCTGCACCGGCGTGGCTATCGCCTGGCCACCGGCGGCGCGCCGCTGAAGGAAAACCTCGCCGCCGCAATCCTGATCCGCAGCGGCTGGCCAGCGGTATTTGCCCGCGGCGACAGCTTGTTCGATCCGATGTGCGGCTCCGGCACCCTGCTGCTTGAAGCGGCGCTGATGGCCGGCGATGTCGCGCCGGGTCTGATGCGCACGCGGCATGGTTTTCTGGCGCTTGCGACCTGCGAAGTCGACAACTGGCGGGCGCTGATCGATGAGGCCAAGGCCCGCCGTGTAGCCGGCACCGAACGCATTCCGATGATCTACGGCGCCGATCTCGACCCGGCGGCGCTGAAAGCCGCTCGCGGCAACATCGAGCGCGCCGGCCTGGCCTGGAAGATTAAGCTGACCGAGGCCGACGTGTCCTTGATGCGGCCACCGACGGCGACGCCGGGTCTGGTCGTCACCAATCCGCCCTACGGCGAGCGCATGGGCAGCGAGGCCGAGATGGTCAAGCTGTACAGCCTGCTCGGCGCACTGCTGAAACAGCATTTCCACGGCTGGCGTGCCGGCGTGTTCACCGGCCGTCCGGACCTTGGCCCGCGTCTCGGCCTGCGCGCCGAGCGCATGTACGCCTTCTACAACGGCGACCTGCCCTGCAAGCTGCTGACCTTCGATATCGCTGCGCGTGACCCTGAAGCGGCAGCGCCTGCGGAGATCGTCGACGGCGATTTCGCCAACCGCCTGCGCAAGAACCTCAAGCATCTCGGCAAATGGGCCAAGCGCAGCGGCGTCAGCAACTACCGCCTGTACGACGCCGACCTGCCCGACTACGCGCTGGCCGTCGATCTGTATCAGACCGATCAGCTGCACGTGCACGTGCAGGAATACGCACCGCCGAAGACCATCGATCCGGTCCACGCCGAGCGCCGCCTGCGTGAAGGCCTGAACGCGATCCAGCAGGTCCTGGAAGTGCCGATCTCGAACATTCACCTGAAAGTGCGGCGTCAGCAGAAAGGCGATTCGCAGTACGGCCGCCAGGGCGAAAGCGGCGCGCTGCACGTGGTCGACGAACACGGCTGCCGCCTGCAGGTTAATTTCACCGATTACCTCGACACCGGCCTGTTCCTCGATCACCGGCCGATGCGCATGCGCATCCGCACCGAAGCCCAGGGCGCACGCTTCCTGAACCTGTTCTGCTACACCGGCTCGGCCACCGCGCAGGCGGCCGTTGGGGGCGCGATCGAAAGCGTCTCGGTCGATCTGTCCAACACCTATCTGGACTGGGCGCGCGAAAACCTGCGCCTGAACGGCATCCGCATGGTCGATGTCGAGCGCCGCAGCGCCAAGGAAAACCCGCATCGCTTCTATCGCGCCGACTGCCTGGCCTGGCTCAAGGAACAGGCCGACAAATCCCGACCGCCGCAGTTCGATTTGATCTTCTGTGATCCGCCGACCTTCTCGAACTCGAAAAAGATGGACGGCACCCTGGACATCCAGCGCGACCACGTCGAGATCATCACCCTGTCCGCGCAACTGCTGGCGCCGGGCGGCGTCCTGTACTTCTCGTGCAATCGCAAACGCTTCAAGCTCGACGACCTGAAACCGCACGGGCTCGATGTCGAAGACATCACGCCGAAGACGCTGGACGAAGACTTCAAACGCCCACCGGCCGCACATCGCGCCTGGGCGATCCGCCGGATCGGCGCCGTCTGGCGTCAGGCAGGGCAGCCGGCGGAAACCAAAGTCCACGGTAAATCTGAGGCCTGAGAAATTTTTCCGACAAACTTCGGCATCGCTGTCGATTTTGCTGACGGCCGTTCGACGTAAAGACAGGAGCAGCCACTGCGCTCCACCCGAAACCTTGCGCCTGCCCACTGCGCATTACCCCGAGGAACAGTCATGAACTACGTCGATGGTTACGTCGTCCCGGTGCCGAAAGCCAAGCTGGAAGCCTATCGCGAGATGGCCGAGAAAGCCGCCATCATCTGGCGCGAGCACGGCGCGCTGGAAGTCCGCGAATGCGTCGCCGACGACGTGAAGGCCGGTGTCGTCACCTCGTTCCCGCAGAGCGTGCTGCTCAAGGACGACGAAGTGGTGATCTTCTCGTGGATCACCTATGAGTCCCGCGAAGTGCGCGACCGCGTCAACGCCGCCGTGATGGTCGACCCGCGTCTGGCCGACATGATGAATCCCGACCACCAGCCGTTCGACGCCAAGCGGATGTTCTTCGGTGGCTTCAAGGTACTGGTCGCGGCGTGAGCGGACCGCGGCCGGTAAGCCGGAGTGGCTCGAATTCTCTCTCTGCCATACCGGCGAAAGCCGGTATCCAGAGTAAATAAAGGCATCGGCAGTTACGAAATGATCGAGGGATAGAGATCGCGCCACTGCGGATTGCTGGCCTCGATCAGTTCCAGCTTCCAAGCTCGCCGCCATTCCTTGATCTGCTTTTCACGCGTGATCGCCGAAACCGAATCAGGTTGTGACTCGAACCACACCAAGCAGTGCACCCGATAGCGTTTGGTGAAACCTTCAACCTCATCGTTGCGATGCTGCCAGACACGTTGGACGAGGTTCGACGTCACGCCGACGTAAATGCCCTTGCGCTTGCTGGCCAGGATGTAGACATGGAACTCCTTTTCCATCCTGCGTCTCCAAGCCAAGGTCTGACACGGCCAACTAATCCTGCAAAAACTTTGGCAGCATCCTTCGTTTGCTCTGGATACCGGCTTTCGCCGGTATGACAACCACGGGTGGCAGCGTTCAAGTCTTCGGCAAGGTCACACCGGTCTGCCCTTGATATTTACCGCCCCGATCGCCATAGCTGGTCTCACAGATCTCATCGCTCTCGAAGAACAGCATCTGCGCCACGCCTTCGTTGGCGTAGATCTTCGCCGGCAGGGTCGTGGTGTTCGAGAACTCCAGGGTCACGTGGCCTTCCCATTCGGGTTCCAGCGGCGTGACGTTGACGATGATTCCGCAGCGCGCATAAGTGCTCTTGCCCAGGCAGATGACCAGGGTCGAGCGCGGAATGCGGAAGTATTCGACGGTGCGCGCCAGCGCGAACGAGTTCGGCGGGATGATGCAGACATCGGACTTCAGGTCGATGAAACTGCGCTCGTCGAAGTTCTTCGGATCGACGATCGTGGAATTGATGTTGGTGAAGATCTTGAACTCGTCGGCGCAGCGCACGTCGTAGCCGTAACTCGAAGTGCCGTAGCTGACGATCTTGTTGCCGTTCGCGGTGCGCACCTGGCCGGCCTCGAAGGGCTCGATCATTCGCGCGCTCGCCGCCATCCGTCGAATCCACTTGTCACTCTTGATGCTCATGCAGTTGCTCAGTCGTCGGTTGCGGTAATGGTCGGGAAGGCCAGTTCCCCGGCCGCGCCATAGGCCAGCCGCGCGGCGGCCAGACGGGCAATGTCGCGGTAGCGCAGGCTCAATTCGGAACGCGGATCGGCGGCGACGGTCGGATTGCCGGAATCAGCCTGCAGGCGGATGCGGATATCGAGTGGCATCTGGCCGAGCAGCTCGGTGCCGGCTTCACGGGCCAGCTTGTCGCCGCCGCCGGCACCGAAAATTGCTTCCTCATGACCGCAGTGGGTGCAGACGTGGGTGGCCATGTTCTCGACCACGCCGAGCACCGGAATGCCGACCTTGCGGAACATCTCCAGCCCCTTGCGGGCGTCGAGCAGGGCAATGTCCTGCGGCGTGGTGACGATGACGCTGCCGGCCACCGGAACTTTCTGGGAAAGGCTCAGCTGGATATCGCCCGTACCCGGCGGCATGTCGACGATCAGATAGTCGAGATCGTCCCAGACGGTGTCGGTCAGCATCTGGGTCAGCGCCTGGGTCGCCATCGGCCCGCGCCAGACAGCCGGCTGAGCATCGTCCTTGAGCAGAAACCCGATCGACATCGCCTGCAGGCCGTGAGCGATGATCGGATTGATGCGCTTGCCGTCCGGCGAACTCGGCCGCTCGCGCGAACCCAGCATCAGCGGCTGCGAAGGCCCGTAGACATCGGCATCGACAATGCCGACCCGCGCGCCCTCGGCCTGCAGCGCCAGCGCCAGGTTGACCGCCACCGTCGACTTGCCGACGCCGCCCTTGCCCGACGCCACCGCGAGAATATTGGCAACACCCGGCAGCGGGTTCAGGCCCTTCTGCACCGCCTGCGGCAACACCCGGCAGCCGATGCGTACCTGGACCTCGACACCACAGGCGGCCAGCAGCAGCGCTTTCACGTCATCGACGATGCCGGCCGCGATGCCCGCCGCCGGGAACCCCAGTTCGATCGCAACCTGCGGGCTGTCGCCCGGCGTCAGTTCAGCAATGCATTCGGCACTGACCAGACCGCGGCCGACCAGCGGATGAATGTAGCGATCGAGTGCAGCAAGCAAGGATTCGCGGGTAGCGGGCACGGGCACTCACGGGGCAACGGCAAGGGACGTTATTGTCTCGCATCGGCGCAGGGGGCGGAGTCGCGCGTGAAGAGCCGCTTCTCTGGCAACTGACCACCAACCACTGGAAACTACTTCACATCATGAGCTTCAGCTTCGTCTGGCACGACTACGAAACCTTCGGCACCGACCCGGCCCGCGATCGCCCCTCGCAGTTCGCTGCCCGGCGCACCGATGAAAACCTGGAGCCGATCGGCAAGCCGCTGGTGATCTTCTGCGCGCCTGCGATCGACGTGCTGCCGCACCCGGAAGCCTGCCTGATCACCGGCATCACGCCCCAGCAGGCCCGCGATGAAGGCCTGCCTGAGTACGAGTTCGCGCGCCAGATCGACGAGCTGTTCAGCGTCCCCGGCTCCTGCGCCGCTGGCTACAACTCGATCCGCTTCGATGACGAATTCACCCGCTATCTGCTCTATCGCAACTTCCACGAGGTCTACCTGCGCGAATGGCGCGGCGGCAACTCGCGCTGGGACCTGATCGACGTCGTTCGCCTGTGGCATGCGCTGCGTCCACAAGGGCTGGAATGGCCGCTTGGTGACAACGGTGCCACCACCTTCAAGCTGGAACGCTTGAGCAAGGCCAACGGCCTGGTCCACGAGAAAGCTCATGACGCGCTCAGCGATGTCGACGCGACCATCGCCGTCGCCAAGCGTCTGAAGACCGCCCAGCCTCGGCTGTTCGAGCACGCGCTGAAACTGCGCGACAAGAAATTCGCCGCGACCCTGCTCAACGTCCACGAGATGGTGCCGGTCGTTCACGTGTCATCGAAGATCCCGGCGGTGCGCGGCTGCATGGCGGTGATCGCGCCGATCGCGATGCACCCGACCAACAGCAACTGCGTGCTGACTTTCGATCTGAGCTGCGATATCGACGAACTGCTGGAACTCGATGCCGACGATCTGCGTGATCGCGTGTTCGCGTCGAACGACGATCTGCCCGACGGCCTGACTCGCCTGCCGCTGAAAGGCGTGCACCTGAACAAGTCGCCGATGCTGTCGCCGCTGGCCACGCTGCGTGGCCCGGACGCCGAGCGCTGGGGCATCGATATCGCCGCCTGCCTCGCCAATCAGACCAGACTGCTCGCCGCCGGCGATGCGCTGCGCGACAAGGTTCGCGAAGTGTTCACCCAGGAGCCGCGCGACTGGGCCGATCCGGAGCTGTCGCTGTACGGCGGCTTCCTGCCCGACGCCGACAAGCCGCGTCTGGCGAAAGTGCGCAATGCCGGGCCCGACAGCATCGCCCGCCTGCACGGCAGCTTCGCCGACTCGCGTTACGACGAACTGCTGTTCCGCTACCGCGCCCGCCACTACCCGGACACGCTCGATGAAGACGAGCGCGCGCGCTGGCAGGACTTCGTCGCCGGCAAGCTGCGCTACGACACCGGCGTCGCCAGCCTGACTCTGAACGCCTACCACGAACAAGTCGCGATGATGGCGGAACGTGAAGGCAATCCGGAGCGGTTGCGAGTGCTGGCGCAGCTTGCGGTATGGCCGGAGGAATCGGGACTGGAGCACTTGCTCAGAGGCTGACCGCTTTACTCCCTCCCCCGCTTTGCGGGGGAGGGCTGGGGTGGGGGCGTTCGACGTGGCGCTGCGGCCCGACCGCCCCATCCCGACCTTCCCCCGTGAACGGGGGAAGGGGACCAACACAAGGGGTCGTCACCACCCCCCATGCCATAATTCGCGTCCGATTCAGCCTGTCCGCGAAGACCATGTCCCGCCGCATTCTCGTCACCAACGCCCTGCCCTACGCCAACGGCCCGCTGCACCTCGGCCACATGGTCGGCTACATCCAGGCCGACATCTGGGTGCGCTTCCAGCGCATGTGCGGCAATGAGGTGACCTACGTCTGCGCCGACGACGCCCACGGCACACCGATCATGCTGGCCGCCGAGAAGGCCGGCGTCGCCCCGGAAGCGTTCATCGCCGGCATGCAGGAATCCCACGCGGCCGATTTCGCGGCGTTCGGTGTGGCCTTCGATCACTACCACTCGACCCATTCGGACGAGAACCGGAAGCTGTCGGAATCGATCTACTCGAAACTGAAAGCCAAGGGCCTGATCGCCAGCCGCTCGATCGAACAGGCCTACGATCCCGTCAAGGAAATGTTCCTGCCGGATCGCTACATCAAGGGCGAATGCCCGAAGTGCGGCGCGGGCGACCAGTACGGC
>JAUXYM010000115.1 GCA_030694365.1 Nevskia sp.
CACGCTGATCACCAGCCAGCTGCCGGTCGAGCAGTGGCACGCCTATCTCGGCGACCCGACCCTGGCCGACGCCATCCTCGATCGGCTCGTCCACAACAGCCACCGCCTCACCCTCACCGGCGAATCCATGCGCAAGCGCGCCGCCGCCAAGGTCGCTGACGCCAACACCGTCAGCGCATAATCCATCCACCCGCTGCACCGCCTCCCTCAGGCGGCCGACATCCCCCGGAATACCCGGCCGGCTTCAATCGGAATCAGTGGCCGACTTCGTCGGAATGCGCACCCTCTCCGCCATTCAACAAAAAAGCCCGACTCAATGTCGGGCTTTTTTGTTGAATGGCGGAAACGCCGAGGGTGGGATTCGAAGCGGCGGCAGCCGCTGGGGGTTGAATCAAGGGCGAGAGAGTTGGCGCAGTGAGTTTTGGGATTCGCGGCGGCAAAGCCGCCAAGAATCTTGCTGTTGCGGCGCCGTGCGCCCCACCCGCAACCTCAATGATTCCGCCCCTCGATCTCCAAAGCCAGCCACCGCAACCCCTCCGCCTTCCCGCCCAGCCCCGCAACGGCTGCCCGCGCATCGGCAAACGTCTGCTCGGCTAGCGCCTTGGCCGCATCGAAGCCGAGCAGCGCCGGATAGGTCGACTTCTCCTGCGCCACGTCCTTGCCGGCAGTCTTGCCGAGCTGTTCGGTGGATTGGGTGATGTCGAGCACGTCGTCCTGGATCTGGTAGGCCAGCCCGAGCCGGCGGCCATAAGCAGTCAGCGCTTCGACGACATCCGCCGCAGGCGCGGCCATTGCCAGCGGCATCTGCAGGCAGCTCAGGATCAGCGCGCCGGTCTTGCGCGCGTGCAGTGATTTGAGCCGGTCGAGCGGAATCCGCTGGCCTTCCGATTCGATGTCGACCGCCTGGCCGCCGACCATGCCGAGCGAGCCGGAGGCATGCGCCAGTGCCTTGATCACGCCGAGCAGACGGCGCGCGGCTTCGCCATCGGCCGGAATGCTGTGAGTCAGCGTTTCGAAAGCCAGCGTCTGCAGCGCGTCGCCGACCAGCACGCCCATCGCGTCGTCCCAGACCTTGTGCACGGTGGGCTGGCCGCGGCGCAGGTCGTCGTCGTCCATCGCTGGCAGATCGTCGTGCACCAGCGAGTAGGCGTGGATCAGTTCGACGGCAACGGCCGGGGCGTCGAGCTGATCGGCCGGCAGGCCCAGCGCTTCGCCAGCGGCGTAGACCAGCAGCGCGCGCAGGCGCTTGCCGCCGTTGCAGGTGTAGCGCATGGCTTCGTGCAGCTGCGCCGGGTCGGTGGCCAGCGGCGGCAGGGCGGCATCGAGGGCGCGATCGAAGCGGCTGCGGTAGGCGGCGATGCGCGCCGAGAAAGAGGGCAATGCTGCGACGGGATTCAAGGCAGGCGGCTCACGGCGGCAATGATGGCAGGGCGGATTTCGGGCTGAAAGGTCTGGCGGAAGCTGCCAGACTGTTGCATTGCGATAACCACGGCCGCGCAGTTTGAACCGACGGCCCGAACCCGACAAGACAATGCCTAGCCCCCGCCCGATAACGACATGACGTCCATTGCTGCCACCGCCAAGCCGGCTGATCGGGAAGCTGTCGAACCGCTGTCTGAATTGTTTTGGGGGAGGCTGATCCGCGATGTGGCGGATTTCCCGAAGCCGGGCGTCGGCTTCAAGGACATCACGCCGCTGCTCGAGAATGCTGCCGGCTTTCGTGCCTGCATCGAGGCTCTGGCGGTGCGTGTCGCTGCGCGCAAGCCGGATGCGCTGATCGCGATCGAAGCACGCGGTTTCATCTTCGGCGCGCCGCTGGCGATGCAGATGGGCTTGCCGCTGATCGTCGTCCGCAAGCCGGGCAAGCTGCCGCGGCGCACTGAGTCTGTCGCCTACCAGCTCGAGTACGGCGAAGACCGTCTCGAAGTGCATGCCGATGCGATCGTCGCCGGCCACCGCCATGTGCTCGTCGACGACGTGCTGGCCACGGGAGGCACGGCCGCCGCGGTCGTCTCGCTGGTTACCCGGCTCGGCGGGGTGCCGGCCGGCTGCGCGTTTCCGATCGAACTGGTGTTTCTTGACGGCCGCAGCCGTCTGCCCGGCGTGCCGGTCGACAGTCTTGTGACCTATCGGTGATTGCATTCTCGGCGCACTGCCCGGATGCTCCGTTTTGGAGCATCGCGACGCCGTTACAGACAAGATTGATACAATGTCGGCAGAAAATTCTGGCGAGCCATGCCCTTCTTCCGCCGCTTCAAGCCATGACTCACCCCATGATCCGCTCGATTCGGCCCAGAAATTGGTACTGGCTGCCGACTTCAAAGCCTGCGATCCCGTCCCGCCAGCCGGCAACCGTATCGAATCCTTGATGACGATCGAGCAATCCACCACGGACTCCCTGCTGATCGCGGCCGCGTTCCAGGCGCACATCCTGCCGGGCGTGTCCCGTACCTTTGCGCTGACCATTCCACAGCTGCCGCAGCCGCTCGGTGGCGTGGTCGCCAACGCCTACCTGCTGTGCCGGATCGCCGACACCATCGAGGACGAGCCGGCGCTGAGCCCGGACGACAAGGTGCGGCTGACGGAAGCGTTCGCCGATCTGGTCGGCGGCCGTGGCTCGGTGGCGGCCTTCGTCGATGAACTGTTGCCGAAGCTGTCGACGGCGACCCTGGCCACCGAGATGGAGCTGGTCAAGCACACCCAGGCGGTGCTGACCATGACCCACAGCTTCGCGCCCGGTCCGCGTGCCGCGATCGAACGCTGCCTGCGCATCATGTGTCGCGGCATGTACCGCTTCCAGCAGCAGGCCGGGCCCGATGGCCTGCGTGATCTGAACGAACTGGGCCGCTACTGCTATTACGTCGCCGGCGTGGTCGGTGAAATGCTCTCCGATCTGTTCTGCGCCTACTCGGCTGATACTGCGAAGCGTCGCGGCGATCTGTCGCGCTATGCCGTGGCCTTCGGTCAGGGCCTGCAGATGACCAATATCCTCAAGGACATCTGGGAAGATCGCGCCCGTGGCGTCAGCTGGATGCCGCGCCATGAATTCGCCCAGCACGGCGTGGTCATGATCGAGGTCGATCCGGCGAAGCAGGGCGCAGCGGTACAGCGCGCGCTGCAGGAGCTGGTCGCCGTCACCCATGCCCAGCTCGCTTACGCGCTGGAATTCACGCTGGCGATCGCCCCGGGCGACACCGGCATCCGCAAATTCTGCGCGTGGAACATCGGCATGGCGCTGCTGACGCTGCGCAAGATCGTCGCCACGCCGGGCTATACCAGTGCTGCCGAAGTGAAGATCTCGCGGACGTCGGTGATGTGGACGATGGCGCTGACCAGCGTCGGCATCCGCAGCAACACCTGGCTTCGCTTCCTGTTCCGACGCACTGCTGCAGGCTTGCCGCAGATCGTCACCACCCCGGCTCAGGCACCGCTCGAAGCCTGACCGACACGCCCGTTGCGCGCGGTTCTTGCGTGCGCTGGCTCCCGAGCAAGCACCTTCCGGACCGAAGACTCTCGCCGATGAATGCACCGAATGCTGCCCTGAATGCCGCCCTCTTTCGCCGCTCGACTAGCGAGCTGATCGCCGAGGCTGAAAGCCGCCTGCATACCGCGATCGACATCGGCCGCGAGGCCTTGCTGAAGCTGCAGAAGCCGGACGGCGAGTGGTGCTTCGAGTTCGAGGCGGATTGCACGATCCCCGCCGAATACATCCTGATGATGCACTTCATGGATGAGATCGACGACGCGCTGCAGGCGAAGATCGCCAAGTTCATCCGCGCCCAGCAAGTGCTCGACGGTCATGGTGGCTGGCCGCAGTACCGCAATTACGACCAGCCGGGCGCGATCGACCTGTCCTGCACGGTCAAGAGCTATTACGCGCTGAAGTGCGCCGGTGACGACGTCAACGCGCCACACATGGTCCGCGCTCGCGACGTGATCCTGGCGATGGGCGGTGCCGCGAAGGCCAACGTCTTCACCCGCATCCTGCTGGCGATGTTCGGCCAGGTGCCGTGGGCGGCGGCACCCTATGTGCCGGTCGAGATCGTGCTGTTCCCGCGCTGGTTTCCGTTCGAGATCTACAAGGTCGCGACCTGGGCGCGCGCGGTGATGGTGCCGCTGTTCGTGCTCT
The DNA here is from genome assembly GCA_030694365.1 of Nevskia sp. Lineage (GTDB taxonomy): Bacteria > Pseudomonadota > Gammaproteobacteria > Nevskiales > Nevskiaceae > Nevskia. The sequence goes on from JAUXYM010000115.1 coordinate 4,130, forward strand.
GCACCTTGAAGGCGAAGGCCAAGAACCCGCGCGAGATTCACATCGCCGAACTGTTCGTGCGCCCGCCGGAGCAGGAAACCCAGTGGTTCCCGAACGACACCGCGTTCGCCAAGTTTTTCCTGGCGCTCGACAAGTTCGGCCGCGCCATGGACCGTTTCGCGCCGAAGGCGCTGCGCCGCCTGGCGCTGAAGCGGGCCGAGAACTGGTTCGTCGCCCGCCTCAATGGCGAGGACGGCATCAACGGCATCTTCCCGGCGATGGTCAACGCTTATGAAGCGCTGGCCCTGCTCGGCTATCCGGCCGATCACCCGCTGCGCGCCACCTGTCTGAAGTCGATCCAGAAGCTGATCCAGGAAACGCCGGACGGCAGCGCCTACGTGCAGCCCTGCCTGTCGCCGACCTGGGATACCGGCTGGGCGATGATGGCGCTGATCCACGCCGATGCCCCGGACGGCTCCAGCCGCGCCGCGACCAAGGCCGCGATCCGCCGCGCCGAAGACTGGATGAAGCCACGCCAGATCCTCGACCACGTCGGCGACTGGATCCAGTCGGCACCGGACAAATCGCTGCGCCCCGGGGGCTGGGCGTTCCAGTACTGGAACGAGTACTACCCGGATCTCGACGACACCGCCGTGGTCGCCGGCGTCATGCACCTGGCCGGCCGCGAAGGCACGGGGGGCGGCAATCGCCACGCGGAAGCGGTCAGCCGTGCCGCCGAATGGTTGCTCGGTCTGCAGTCGAAGAACGGCGGCTTCGGTGCCTACGACGCCGACAACACCCATCACTGGATCAACTCGATCCCGTTCGCCGATCACAAGGCGATGCTCGATCCGCCGACCGAAGACGTCACCGGCCGCGTGCTCGCCTTCCTCGGCGTGCTCAATCGCCCGGAAGATCGTCCGGCGATCGAACGCGCGATCAAGTACCTGAAGAAAGCCCAGCAGCCGGACGGCTCCTGGTGGGGACGTTGGGGCACCAACTACATCTATGGCTCCTGGTCGGCCCTGGCCGGGCTGGCGCTGGTCGGTGAGAAGGCCGATGCGCCTTACATCGCCAGAGCCGTGGCTTACATCGAAGCGCGCCAGAACGCCGATGGCGGCTGGGGCGAGACCAACGACACCTATCTCGACCCCGCGCTGAGCGGCACGATGCCGCGCAAGGGCGTGGTGATCAGCACGCCGAACAGCACGTCCTGGGCGCTGCTCGCGCTGATGGCCGTGCATGGGCCCGAGCTTGGGCCTGGGCATCCGGCGATCGAAGCCGGCATCGAATGGCTGATTGCCAACCAGCACAGCGGCGGTCAGTACGACGGTCTTTGGCATGACCCGGGCCACAACGCACCGGGCTTCCCGCGGGTGTTCTACATGAAGTATTACGGCTACGACGCCTACTTCCCGCTGTGGACCTTGGCCCGCTACCGCCAGTTGCGCGCGCGCCGGACTGCCTGATCCGGAAACCTGACGACGATGCCGCAAGCCGGGTTTGTGGGCAGGGTCGGTGTCGTCGTCGCACTGCTGTCGGAAGCGAAAGCGCTCGGCTTGCGCGCGCCGAAACCCGGGCTCAATGAAGGCCGCCCCGGCCTGCTGATCCACGTCTCCGGCATCGGCGAAACGGCCGCGGCGATGGCCGCCGAAGTGCTGGTCGATCGCGGCTGTCAGGCCTTGCTCAGCTACGGCACCGCCGGCGGTCTGGCGGCGGTGCTAGAGTCCGGCGATGTCGTGGTGCCCAGCCAGGTGATGTTCATGGACGGCCACTGTGTCGACACCGACCCGGCCTGGCGTGCGCGCCTGGTTGCCGCCTGCGAGCGGGCGGATGTCGCGCTGGTCGACGGCCGCCTGCTGACCACGCGACAGACCCTGCTCAACGCCGGCATCAAGTATCTGGCCCATACGCAAAGCCAGGCCGTCGCCGTCGACCAGGAGAGCTCGGCAGTCGCCGATGTCGCCGCCGCCCACGGTCTACCGTTCCTCGCCGTGCGGGCGATCGTCGATGATGCTGAAGCGACCTTGCCGCTGGCAGTGATCGACGGTGTCGACGCCTATGGCCGGCCGCAAGCAGCGGCAATGATCGGCGGCTTGCTGAAGGCACCGTGGCAGATCATGAAGCTGCCCGGTCTCGCCAGTTCATTTGCCGCGGCCGAGCGCAGCCTGCGCGCAGTCTGCGCCGCCGCTCCTGATTTCGCTTTCGCGCTTGAGCCCGGTTGACCATCTCTTTCAATTCGTCATTCCCGCGCAGGCGGGAATCCAGTTCTTCTGTTTCCAGCGGTGCGCGAACGACCAAACTGGATCCCCGCCTGCGCGGGGATGACGGTTTTGCTGGCTGGCGCGCGGCGTCATCCAAGCCCTGCCCATAGCCTAGTGACCTGAACCCATGACTGCCCGCCTCCCCGTTGCCCTGGTCACCGGCGCCACCGGCTTCGTCGGTTCGGCGGTTGCCCGCCGCCTGCTCGCCGAAGGTTTCGAGCTGCGCCTGCTGAGCCGCAAGAATTCCGATCGCCGCAATGTCGACGGCCTGGATGCGACGGTGGTGGTCGGCGATTTGACCGATCCCGAGTCCTTGCAGCGCGCCGTCGAAGGCTGCGACGCGGTGTTCCATGTCGCTGCCGATTACCGGCTGTGGGCACCGAATCCGGACGAGCTGTATCAGGCCAATGTCGATGGTTCGCGGGCGCTGGTCGCGGCCGCACATGCCGCAGGCGTGGCGCGCATCGTCTATACCTCCAGTGTTGCCGTGCTCGGCATTCCGAAGAACGGCACGCCAGGCGACGAGCGCACGCCGGTGACCGTTGCCGACATGGTCGGCCACTACAAACGCTCCAAGTTCCTGGCCGAAGTCGCGGTGCGCGAACTCGCTGCGCAGGGCGCGCCGGTGGTCATCGTCAATCCATCGACACCGATCGGCCCACGCGATGTGAAACCCACGCCGACCGGCCGCGTGGTCCGCGATGCTGCGGCTGGCCGCATGCCGGCCTTCGTCGACACCGGCCTCAACGTCGCCCACGTCGACGATGTCGCCGAAGGCCATCTGCTGGCCTATCGCAAGGGTGTGCTCGGCGAGCGCTACGTGCTCGGCGGTGACGACATGAGCCTGCGCGAAATCCTCGCCACCATCGCCGACATCACCGGCCGCCGCGCGCCGAAGATCCAGCTGCCGCATGCGGCGGTGATGCCGGTGGCCTACTTCGCCGAAGCGCTGTCGCGTTTCACCGGCCGCGCGCCGGTGGCGACGGTCGAGGAAATCCGCATGTCGAAAAAGCGGATGTATTTCTCCTGCGCGAAGGCGAAGCGCGAACTGGGCTACGCGCCGCGCCCGGCGCGCGCCGCGCTCGAAGATGCGGTGCGCTGGTTTCGCGACAACGGCTATTTGCGGTGATTGGGGCGCTGAACTCGAAAATCAAAATCGGGCTCACGCGGAGAACGCGGAGATCGCAGAGAAAAGCGAAACCATTTCGAGGATGTCCTTAGTTGTTCTCCGCGTGAGATTGCTTTCGCTTCACCGGCGCAGCGCTCGCCGCGTCTCGGCCCATTGCCAGGACAGCAGCGCCGGAATGCCGTAGCCGAGTTCGCGCACCCGTTTCGCCAGCGATAGCGCGATCGCCGCATCGGCCGGCACGCCCAGCCACTGGCCGAACAGCACGAAGCCAGCCTCCTGCACGCCGAGCCCGGCCGGCACGAAGAACGCGAAGTGGCGGATCGACAGGCCCAGCGCTTCCAGTGCGATTGCGGCCAGCGGCGAGATTTCGTGGCCGAGCAGGCGCAGCGCCAGCCAGACCTCGAAGGCGCCGACCACCATCCCTGCGAGCTGCCAGAGCAGGCTGATCAGCAGATCGCGCCGGCGCTCGAAAATCAGCCGCAGTTCGGCGTCCAGCTTCGATGCGCTGCCGAACAGCGCGGCGAGCTTGCTCTGTTCACCGAGCATGCCGATCACCGCCCGTTCGATGCGTGCGAATACCGCGCCGTGGCGCAGCAGCCAGTACAGCAACAGCGGCACCGGCAAGCTCGCGGCGAGCCCGCCGAGCAGCGAACCGGCGAGGCTGCCGCCGTCGAGCGCGATCACCAGGCAAAGCCCGGTGGCGACGAACAGATAGACATTGACGATGGTCAGCAAGGTTTCGATGACGACGCTGGCGGTAACTGCCGCACCGTCCGGCACCCGCCACAAAGTCAGACGAATGCCGACGATCTCGCCGCCAACACCTCCGACCGGCAGCAGCCGGCCCACCGCTTCACGGACCGATGCGATCCACCACAGGAACGGTAGCTGTGCGGTGCCATGGACATCGCGATGGCGCAGCAGCACCCGCCAGCCTTCGGCATCGAGGGCAATCGGCAGCACATGAAACGGGATCAGCCATAGCAGGCCCCAGCCAGCCGTAGCCAGCAGCGCGAGAATTTCCGTGGTGCCGCCATGCGCGACCAGACCGATCAGCAGGCCCAGGCCGAGCAAGCCGAACAGCGCCGGCAACCATTTGGTCACCGGCGTTCGACGAAATCGGCCCAGCGGCCGGTGACGATGCCGCGCTGGGCGATCGCGTCGCGCACTTTTGGCGACAGCAGCGCGGCCAGTTCGTCGTCGTGGCGATAGCCGCTCATGGTCGGAGTCAGGCTTCGACGGGTCGCTGGATGCAGATAGATTTCGCTCAAGCCCGGCGGCAGTTTTTCGATCGCCGCCAGCAGCGCCGCTTCGTCCATCGCGCCGCTCGCGCTCAAGCCGAACATCGCATCGTTGTGCAGGACGTTTGCAGCACGCAGTCGCCGCCGAGTCAGCGCCAGCCACGGCGCGAGCAGCAACGCCGCGCCCGGCTCGCGCGGCAGGCGCACAGCGTTCAGGCCGTAATCGCGGCCGATATCGAGAATCAGGCTCAGCACGGTCGGATGCAGATGGAAGTGCTTGTGCGCGTTGACGTGGTCGAGCGCCAGGCCGGTGGCCCGGAAGGCTTCGAACTGGGCGCGGATCTCGATGGCCAGTTGCCGGCGCACACGCGGCAGGAAGAAGAAGCGGAAGCCATCGCGCGCCATGTGGTCGCCGAAGCGGCCGCCGGCATCGACCAGATCGGGAATGGTGTCGCGTGGAGAAACCGCCGGACCATCGGCAAGCACCAGATGCAGGCCGACGCCGAGCCGCAGCAATCGCTGCGCGCGTTCAACCGCATCGCCAGCCGCAGCAGCGCCGATCATCAGGCTGGCGGTGGTCAGCACGCCGTCGACATGTGCTCGCTCGACGGCGGCATTCACGGCCGGGTCGAGGCCGTAGTCGTCGGCGTTGATGATCAGATGGGTGGGGCGAGTCATCTGAGTCGCTACCTCCCCCGCGATAGCGGGGGAGGGTTGGGGAGGGCGTTGGACGGTGCGCTGAGACCAACCGCCCCATCCCGGCCTTCCCCCGCAAGCGGGGGAAGGAGCAAAGCGGTTTCAGGCTTCACGCGCCTTCAGAAACCGGAAAAACTCCACCCCCTCGCGCAGCCGCCGCTTCAGCATCTGCCAGTCGCTGAGCATCTCGCGAACGATTTCCCAGATCTTGCTCGGGCGGAAATAGAAACGCCGGTAGAACACTTCCATGCTGTGGAAGATTTCGTCCTTGGACAGATGCGGGTAGCTGATCGCGGCCAGTTGCACGCCCTGCGCGTTGACCAGATTCACCGCCTCGTTCTCGACCAGCCAACCGTTGTCGACCGCCTGCTTGTACAGCGTGGTGCCGGGATACGGTGCTGCCAGCGAGACCTGAATGGTGTGCGGGTTGATGGCCTTCGCCCACTCGATGGTCTTCTCGATCGTCGCTTTCGTTTCGCCGGGCAGGCCGAGAATGAAAGTGCCGTGGATGACGATGCCAAGCTGCCGGCAATCCTCGGTGAAGCGTTCGGCGATGTCGGTCTTCAGGCCCTTTTTGATGTTGTGCAGGATCTGGTCGTCGCCGGATTCGTAGCCGACCAGCAGCAGCCGCAGCCCGTTCTCCTTCATCAGCTTCAGTGAGGAGTACGGCACGTTGGCCTTGGCGTTGCAGCTCCAGGTCCAGCCCAGCTTGCCCAAGCCAATCGCGATCTCGTGGACACGCGCCATGTTCGAGGAATCGGTGAAGGTGTCGTCGTCGAACATCAGCTCGCGCACGGACGGCATGTGCTGCTGGATCCAGCGCGCTTCCTCGATGACGTTGGCGGCCGAGCGCACCCGGTAGCGATGACCGCCGACGGTCTGCGGCCACAGGCAGAAGGTGCACTTCGAGCGGCAGCCACGGCCGGTGTATAGCGACACGTAGGGATGCTGCAGGTAGCCGATGAAGTAATTCTTGATCGTCAGATCGCGCTGGTAGATCGGTGCCACGAACGGCAGCGCGTCCATGTCCTCGATCGTTGCGCGCGGTGCGTTGTGCTTGATCCTGCCATCAGGAAGGCGATAGCTGATGCCGGTGATCTCGGCCCAGGGTTTGTCGTTGGCGGCGAGTTCGGCGCAGGTGTAGTCGAACTCTTCGCGGGCGACAAAGGCGATTGCTTCGGAGGCCTTCAGCGAGCCGCCCGGATCGACGGCGACCTTGGCGCCGACCATGCCGATGACGATCTGCGGTGCGCGCGCTTTCAGCAGCTCGGCGAACTTGGCGTCGGTCGGGAACGACGGGGTCGAGGTGTGGATGATCACCAGCGCGTAGGCTTCGGCGATCGCCAGGCTCTGCTCGACGCTCAGCTCATCGGCCGGCGCATCGACGACCCGGCTGCCCGGCACCATCGCCGCCGGCTGGGCCAGCCAGGTCGGATACCAGAAGCTTTTGATCTCGCGCTTGGCCTGATAGCGGCTGCCGGCACCGCCGTCGAAACCATCGAAGGACGGTGCCTGCAGGAACAGGGTTTTCAGTGCTCGGGTCGTTGGACGGGCGGGCATTGCAGGGTTCGGGGCAGAGTTTGGCTTGGGGCAGGGCGGCGGACTCTCCGGGCGATCTTCATCGGGCGACCGCGCCAGCGCACCACGCGGCCGGCCAGGGCGATCGTCCAGAGCAGTAGGGAGAGGCAGTCGCGGACGGGAATAAGCGCGAAATTCTTCAAGGAATCCAGTGGTTTCGACGTTCTTGTCGGCGATCTGGACTGGACCGAATGTAGCACGAGGCGCAAGCCCATCGCCGTGCTTGCCAGCAGGCTGGCCGACGCGGTTCCACCGGCCGCCCACCAGCCGGCCACGGCCATCGGCGTGGTGAACGTCACGAAGGTGAACAGGTAACCGAGCGGCGCGATCGAGCGGATCGAGCGCAGCCAGCGCAGTTCGCGGGCGGCCAGATCGGCGAGCCTGACCTCGACGACATCGGTCTGCACCGCACATTCCGACAGCACCGTACGCAGCCCCTGCCGGCGGCTCAGTTCGCCGAGCCAGTAGTCGTCGGCCACGTGCTGGGACAGCGCCTCGAAGCCGCCGATCGCGCTCAGGGTGTCGCGGCGCAGCGCGATCGATGCGCCGAACGAGTAGTCGGTATAGCCGAAGCGCCGGGCCAGGGTCACCGAGGGCGCGAACCAGTCGTCGATGAACTGCGCGCCGAGCCGCGACCACAGGCCGCCGAGTGCAGCCCCGCGATACAGGCAGCTGACCACGCCGACCGTCGGATCAGTCAGCGGCGCGGTGATCCGGCGCAGCAGATCGGGTGGCGCATGGATGTCGCTGTCGGCCAGCAGCAGCCAGTCGTGGCGCGCCTGCGGCAGCAGATTGATCAGGTTGCTGACCTTCAGGTTGAGGCCATGGACGCGGGCATCGATCGCCACGGCGATGTCCTGCTGCGGAAACTCGGCACGCAGGCGCTCGACAGTGGCGAGCGCGGCATCGTCAGCGCCGTGCAGGCCGAACACCAGTTGAAAGTGCGGGTGGTCCTGTACACAGAAGCTGCGCAGATTCTCGTACAGGCCGGGCTCGTCGCCGGACAGCGGCTTGAGCACCGAGACCGCTTGCGTCGCCGACGGTGCTGGCGACCGCTGCGCGCGGCGCAGCCACCAGCGGCAGGCGATCAGCGTCGCCAGCGAATAGCCGGCGGCGGCGATCAGCAGGGCGTGGCCGAGGATAGGAGCGAGGGTCACGACGGGCCGAGGCAGTCTGGGTGGGCGGCAAGGGATAGCCGCATGGTAGCGGCGCAAGTTTGGTGCCGCTGTGTGCTGCGTCGCTTTGGGGTCTGCCGGCCCTTGTTTTGTGTAACGTCAATCATCGGATTCAGGAGGTGCCGTCTTGATGACACAGGGTCAGCCGTGTTGCCGTTGCTGAACGTGGTCGCGCTGGCCGCGATGGCCGTGCTGATGGCGCTATTGCCGTTGACGGCGGCGGCCGAGGTGCCATGGATGCCGGACGCGATCGTCGGCCGCTGGCTGATCGCTAGCAAGGATGCGGTGATCGATATCCATCCGGTAGAAGGCCCAGCCGGTAGCGAATACCACGGCTCGATCGCCTGGCTGCTCGACAAGACCTATGACCGGAAAGACGGCCCGGCGCTGAACGGCAAGCCTCTGCTCGATCACCGCAACCCGGACCCGGCGCTGCGCAAGCGGCCGCTGATCGGCCTGACTATGCTCAAAGGCCTGCACTTCGATGGTCGCGACCACTGGCTCGACGGCCGCGTCTACAGTTGCAACGACGGCCGAACCTATCGTGTGCAGGTCTCGCTCGCCGACCGCGATCACCTGAATCTGCGCGGCTATTTCGGCCTGCCGATCTTCGGCATGACTTCGGTGTGGACGCGAGTGCAGCAATTGCCGATGCCTTAGGGGGTCCCTGTTCGTCGTCATCGTGACGGTCTTGTAAACTTCGGCCGTGAAATCGCCGCATCTGCCTGATTGCCTTTCGTGCCAGCCCCGTATTCGCGGGCTTTGCACGCTTCCGACCGCGAATCTCCTGCACCCTTTATGAGCGTGATGTCGACGACGCCGGACCTTTCCCGTCGTGCTGCGGCCCAGGCCCAGCCGAATATTGCGCTGATCAAATACTGGGGCAAGCGCGATCTGCGCCTGAATCTGCCGGTGGTCGGTTCGCTGTCGATCACCCTGGATACGCTGTGGACGCGCACCGAAGTCCGTTTCGATGACGCGCTCGCGGCCGATTCGATGACCCTGAACGGTCGCAGCGATCCGAAGCAGTTGAAACGGACCAGCGCCTGTCTCGATCTGCTGCGCGCGCGCGCCGGCATCAGCACCCGCGCCGAAGTGATCAGCGAGAACAACTTCCCGACTGGCGCCGGCCTGGCCTCGTCGGCCTCCGGCTTCGCGGCGATGGTGATGGCCGGTGATGCCGCACTGGGCCTGAAGCTGACGCCGGCCGAGCAATCGGTGCTGGCGCGGCGCTGCTCCGGCTCGGCGGCGCGCTCGATCTTCGGTGGATACGTCGAATGGGCGCACGGCATCCAGGCCGATGGCGAGGATTCGGTGGCCACGCCCTTGCTTGCAGCCTCGGCCTGGCCGCTGAGTGTCGCCGTGGCGATCACCTCGACCGCCGAAAAAGCCATCGGCTCGACCGAGGGCATGAACCGCACGGCCGACACCAGCCCCTACCAGCAGGCCTGGATCGAATCCCAGGACGACGATCTCGCCGAAGCCCGCGCCGCGATCGCCGCCCGCGATTTCGAGCGCCTGGCCGATATCTCCGAACACAGTTGCCTGAAGATGCACGCGCTGGCCTTGGCCGCGAAGCCGGGCCTGCTGTACTGGAACGCGGCGACCGTTGCCGCGATGCACTGCGTGCGTGGCCTGCGGGCCCAGGGCCTGCCGGTGTTCTTCACCATCGACGCCGGCCCACAGTTGAAAGCGGTCTGCCTACCGTCGGCTGCTGCAGCCGTGGCCGCCGCGCTGCGCGAAGTGCCGGGCGTGCTGAACGTCGTCGAGACCGGTCTCGGCGGGCCGGCGCGGCTGATTCCGCTTGCCGATCTCGCTGCGGCATGAGCTGCATGAGCCTCTCGTGAACATCGTCGCCGCGGCACCCGGCAAGCTGGTTCTGCTCGGCGAATACGCCGTGCTCGAAGGCGCGCCTGCGGTGGCGATGGCCATCGATCGCCGGGCCGTGGCCCGGCTGACCGTGCAGCCCGGCCCGCATTGCGAAGTGTTCGCGCCGGACGTGCTGAATCAGCGCCTGCCGTTTTCGATCGACAGCAATGGCCTGCCGGACTGGCAGGCTGCCGGCGCGGCGGCGGCGAAGCTGAACCTGGTCGACGAAGTGCTGCGCGGCCTGGCCGATGAAGGCCTGGCGCCGGCCCCCGGCAGCGGTTTCAAGCTCGCCCTCGATACTTCGGCGTTCTTCGATACCGGGAACGCCGAGCGCCCGAAGCTCGGTCTCGGTTCCAGTGCCGCACTGACCGTGGCGCTGGCGATGGCTTTCGTCGCGCGCGCGGGCTTGGCCGACGATGCGGCGAGCCATGCCCGCTGGCTGCCTTGTCTGCTGGCCTTGCATCGCAAGTTCCAGGGCGGCCAGGGCAGCGGCGTCGATGTCGCGACCAGCCTGGTCGGCGGTCTGATCGCCTATCAACTGAACGATGGCGGTGCCACGCCGACGGCGCGGCCGCTGACCTGGCCAGCGGGCCTGCACCAGCGTTTCATCTGGTCCGGCCGCTCGGCGTCGACGCCGAAATTCCTGGCTATCCTGCGCGCCTGGCGGCTAGCTCACGAAGCCGAATACCGGACCCGGATGGACGCGCTGGGCGCGATCGCCACGGTCGCCGTCGCCTCGCTCGCGGCCGGTGACGCGCCCGGCTTTCTGATTGCTGCGGCGAGCTACGCCAACGATCTGCGCGCGCTCGGCCTGGCCAGCGGCGTCAGCATCTATTCGGAAGAACATGTGGCGATTGCAGCACTTGCAGCGTCGCATCAAGGCGTGGTCTACAAGCCTTGCGGGGCCGGCGGCGGTGACGTCGGCGTGTTGTTTGCAACGGATCCGGAGTGTCTGACTGCAGCCGTTGCGCAGTTGGCCGCCAGCGGATTCGCCAGTGTGCCGCTGGCGGTCGATGGGACTGGCCTGCGGATCGCGATCACGGAGAATGTCGAAGCATGAGTGCCGAAGCCCAGCCCACCGCCCAGCCTGCGGACCAGTCCCCGGACAAGTCGCCCGACAAGTCGCCCGACAAATCGAGGATCCCGGAGTTCTACAAGCTGTCGGTCAGCGAACGCGTGCGCCTGATGCGCGAGCGCGGCTGGGTGTCGGAAGCCGACTACCAGCAGATGATCTCCGGCGATCACACCTTGTCGCTGCATCGCGCCGACAAGATGATCGAGAACGTCGTCGGCGTGATGGGTCTGCCGGTCGGTCTCGGTCTCAACTTCCTGATCAACGGCCGTGACTACGTGATTCCGCTGGTGGTCGAGGAACCGTCGATCGTCGCCGCATTGTCGAGTGCCGCGAAGATCGTTCGCGGCCCGGACGGCTCGGGTGGTTTCACGGCGGAGATGGACGAATCGATGCTGATCGGCCAGATCCAGGTCGTCGACATCCCCAACGTCCCGCGTGCCCAGAGCGCGCTGCTGAAGCGCAAGGCCGAGCTGCTGAACCTCGCCAATTCGCTGCACCCACAGATGGTGGCGCGCGGTGGCGGTGCCCGCGATGTCGAGATCCATCTGCATCCCCGGCCCGATGGCCGTGGCGACATGATGATCGTCCACCTCGTCGTCGACACCTGCGATGCGATGGGTGCGAACCTGGTCAACACGATGTGCGAAGGCCTGGCCTCGCTGGTCGAGTCGATCACCGGCGGCAAGGTGTTCCTGCGCATTCTGTCGAACCTCACCGACCGCGCGCTGGTCCGCGCCAAATGCGTGATTCCGGTCGCGCGCCTCGCCGGCAAGGGTTTTTCGGGCGAGGAAGTGCGTGACGGCATCGTGCTGGCCACCGATTTCGCCAGCGTCGATCCGTATCGCGCCGCGACTCACAACAAGGGCGTGATGAACGGCGTCGATGCCGTGGCGCTCGCCACCGGCAACGACTGGCGCGCGATCGAAGCCGGCGCCCATGCCTATGCGGCGCGGTCCGGCCGCTATACCTCGCTGACCCGCTGGTACAAGGGCGACGACGGCGCGCTGGTCGGCGAGATCGAGATTCCGATGAAGGTCGGCACTGTCGGCGGCCCGCTGCAGTCGAACCCGACGGTGGCGCTGAACCATCGCCTGCTCGGTGCCACCTCGGCGCGCGAACTGGCGATGGTGATGGGCACCGTCGGGCTGGCGCAGAACTTCTCGGCCCTGCGCGCGCTGACCACCGAAGGCATCCAGCAGGGTCACATGACCTTGCATGCGCGCTCGGTGGCGCTCGCCGCGGGGGCCTCGCCGGAAATCTTCGAGACCGTGGTCGAGCGGCTGATCGAAGGCGGCGACATCAAGATCTGGAAAGCCCAGGAAATCGTCGTCCAGGTCAAGAAAGCCCTGCGCCAGGGCGATAGCGCCGAAGAGCCGACCTCGAACGCGCCGCGCGCCCAGGGCCACGGCAAGATCATCCTGCTCGGCGAGCATGCAGTGGTCTACGGCAGCCATGCGATTGCCGCACCGGTGCCGCTGGCGATCGAAGCCAGCGTTCAGGACGGCGACAGCGGCAGCCTCAATCCCGGCGTTGATCTGATCATCCCGCGCTGGGGTGTCGAGTCCCGGCTGCACAAGGATCCGGCGCATCGCGATTCGTTCCAGCGCAGCTTGGGCATCGTCTTCGACAAGCTCGGCCTGACCGAGCGCAGCTTGCGCATCGAAGTGTTCCCCAATGTGCCACGCGGCATGGGCCTGGGCGGCTCGGCGGCGATGGCGGTGGCGGTGATCCGTGCGCTCGACCAGCACTTCAAGCTCGGCCATACCGACGACGAGATCAACGCGCTGGCCTTCGAGTGCGAGAAGGTCGCCCATGGCACGCCGAGCGGCATCGACAACACGGTCGCCACCTTCGGCAAGCCGCTGCTCTACCGCCGCGCCCATGACGGTCGGTCGCTGCTGATGAAGCCGCTGGCGCTGGCCAAGCCGATTCCGCTGGTGGTCGGCATTTCCGGCAAGGAAAGCCTGACGGCGAAAACCGTCGGCGGCGTCCGTGCCGCCTGGCAGAAGAACCCGGAACTGTACGAAAGCATCTTCCGGCAGATCGACGCGCTGACCCTGCAAGGGGTCGACGCGGTGCAGAACTATCAGCTCGAGCGCCTCGGCGATCTGATGAATGTCTGCCACGGTCTGCTCAATGCGCTGCGGGTGTCGAGCTGGGAAATCGAGGAAATGGTGCAGATCTGCCGCGAGCAGGGCGCCCTCGGCGCCAAGCTGACCGGCGGCGGCTGCGGTGGTTCGATCATCGCGCTGGCGCCGGAACATCCAGAAAAAGTCATCGCTGCGCTGCGTGACGCGGGTTATTCGGGCCTGGAGGTGCGCATTGGGTGACATGAAGATGAAGGTCGGCGGCGGCGCGCATCAGGTCGTGTCGTTCGACGACGAACCGCTGATCCTGGTCGACGAGCAGGACAACGAGATCGGCCATCTGCTCAAGGCCGAGGCCCACATGGGCCGCGGCAGCTTGCATCGCGCGTTCTCGCTGTTCGTGTTCAATGCTGAAGGCGAGTTGCTGCTCCAGCAGCGTGCCGCGGGCAAGCGGCTGTGGGGCCAGTTCTGGTCGAACACCTGCTGCAGTCATCCGCGCCGTGGCGAAACCATGGACATCGCGATCCATCGCCGGCTCAAGGAAGAACTGGGTTTCGAGTGCCCGTTCAAGTTCCTGTTCAAGTTCCAGTACCAGGCGCAGTTCGACGAAACCGGCGCCGAGCACGAACTTTGCTGGGTTTATGCCGGGCGCAGCGATCGGGTGCCTGCGGTCAACGGCAACGAGATTTCGGCGGTGCGCTATATCGCCCCCGATGCGCTCGATGCCGAGATCGAGGCCGCGCCGGATCAGTTCACGCCGTGGTTCAAGATCGAATGGGCGCGCATTCGGGCGCAGCACGCCGAGGTCTACGCGCGGCAGCCGCTGGCGTCTTTGGCATAAAATGCCGGATTCAGGGACTGGTCTCGATCAGGCCATTCCCGCACCCTCTGCAATAGGCACCGCCAGTATTCGGCGGTGTCGTCACAGACGCGCCGTCTGGCGCAGCCACCAGAGTTTTGGAGAACCCATGGGCGTTCCGCTTATCCAGCAGGTCACCGTCGCACGCTACCTTCTCGGCAAGAAGCTTGCGGGTGTAAAGCGCTATCCGCTGGTGCTGATGCTGGAGCCGTTGTTCCAGTGCAACCTCGCCTGTGCCGGCTGCGGCAAGATCGATTACGAGAAGGACATCCTGCAGCAGCGAGTCAGCGTCGAGAAAGCGCTGGCTGCCGCCGCCGAATGCGGTGCGCCGATGGTTTCGATTCCGGGTGGCGAGCCGCTGATTCACAAGGAAATGCCGCAGATCGTCGCCGGCCTGGTGAAGATGAAGAAATTCGTCTACCTGTGCACCAACGCGATCCTGCTGAAGAAGCACATCCACGATTACACGCCGTCGCCGTACCTGACGATGTCGATCCATCTCGACGGCCTGGAAAAGCGCCACGACGAATCGGTGTGCATGGAAGGTGTGTTCGTCAAAGCGGTCGAAGCGATCAAGCTGTGCGTCGAGCGCGGCTTCCGCGTGACCATCAACTGCACGCTGTTCTCGGGCGAACCGCCTGCCGAAATCGCCGATTTCTTCGATTACGCGATGACCCTCGGCATCGAAGGCATCACCGTGTCGCCGGGCTACAGCTACCAGCACGCGCCGCGCCAGGACGTGTTCCTCGGCCGCACCGCGTCGAAGCAGTTGTTCCGCGATGTTTTCCGCATCGGCCGCACGCGCAAGTCGAACTGGAAGTTCAACCAGTCGCCGATGTTCCTCGACTTCATCGCCGGCAACCAGGCCTACCAGTGCGAGCCCTGGGGCACGGTGACCTACAACGTGTTCGGCTGGCAGAAGCCCTGTTATCTGCTCGTCGACGAAGGTCATGTCAGCACCTACAAGGAGCTGATGGAAACCACCCAGTGGGAAAACTACGGTGTCGGCAAGAACCCCAAGTGCGACAACTGCATGGCCCATTGCGGCTTCGAAGGCACGGCCGTCAACGACACCTTCGCCAATCCGCTGAAGGCCGCGCGCGTGGCGCTGTTCGGCCCGGACATCGATGGCCCGATGGCGCCCGACCTGCCGATTCTTTACGGCAATCGCAGCGATGCAGCAGCGGTGCGGATTCCGGTCAGCGCGATCACCAAGAAGGCCAAGCCGGCCGCCGAAAAGGCCTAGGGTCTGGCATTGGGCTTGGCGGCCGCTGCGATTTCCGCAACCGCCGATCGTCAAAGGTGATCGAGATGGATGCCGCGTTCTGGTTGGCCGTTCCTGCGGCTGTCATGTGGTTCGGCCTGTGGCTGGCCCCGTGGCGGCCGTGGAGCGTCCGCGAGCAGTTGGCACCGACCGGCTTCGGCCCGAATCATCAGGGCGGGCCGGGCGACATCGATCAGGTCACCGTGCTGATTCCGGCGCGCAACGAAGCGGAAGTCCTCGAGCGCACGCTCGACAGCCTGCAGACGCAGGGTTCAGGGCTGAACATCGTGGTCATCGATGACCAGTCCGATGACGGCACCGGCGACATCGCCCGCCGCTATCCAAATGTCGAAGTGATCATCGGTCAGCCCTTGCCGAAGGGCTGGGCCGGCAAGCTGTGGGCGCTGGAGCAGGGCAAGTCGCGGGTCAAGACTTCGATGACCTTGCTGCTCGATGCCGACATCGCGCTCGAACCGGGCCTGCTGGCAGCTCTGCTGGCCCACAAGCGGGCGACCGGCGCGCACTTCGTATCTTTAATGGCCGATCTGCGCCGCACTTCGTTCTGGGATCGCCTGCTGCTGCCGGCGTTCGTCTACTACTTCAAGCTGATCTATCCGTTCTCGGTATCGAATTCGCCGTCGAAATGGGTGGCGGCGGCAGCCGGCGGCTGCGTGCTGGTCGATACGGCAGCGCTTCGCCAGGTCAATGCCTTCGAGTGCCTGAAGGATGCCCTGATCGACGACTGCACGCTGGCGCGGCATATCAAGGACGGCGGCTACAAGACCTGGATCGGCCTGAGCCGCGGCGTCATTTCGCTGCGCCCCTACGGCACCCTGAAAAGCGTGCATGACATGGTGGCCCGCTCGGCGTTCACCCAGTTGCGCTACTCGAACCTGCTGCTGCTGCTGGTCACCGTGCTGTTCGCGATGGCCTATTGGCTGCCGCTGGTCGCACTGGCCAATGGCTCCTGGCTGGCCGCCCTGGCGCTGCTGGCGATGTGCGCGGCCTATGTACCAACCCTGCATTACTACGGCCTGTCGCCGGTCTGGGCGCTGGCCTCACCTTTGATTGGAGCGCTGTATCTCGGGATGACGTGGAGTTCCGCGATCCGGAGCTGGCGCGGCGTGCGCTCGAAATGGAAAAACCGCACCTACGAAGTTATGAGTCCACCGAATCAATGAGGTTCCACCCCCTGCTGGACGTACGCCTTGGGCGCACTGCGGCGTCAGAAATGCTCGCAATAGAACAACTATTGCTGTGCTTTCTTCCTTGCATTGCATCCCAATTCGCACGCCCATCAGGGGCGAACTCACAGGTTCGGTGGACTACTGACTGACGTCGGGCAGCAACAACAGAGAGAAGACATGAGCAAGGCAGAATTCGGCATCAGTGCCTTCGCGGCCTATGTGCCGCCGTATCGCGTGGACCTGCGCGAATGGTGCGAGTGGACCGGCAACAGCTGGGACAAGACCCGCGCGGTGATCGGCGAAAGCTTCCGCGTGCCGGGCGTCGAGGAAGATGTTTACACGATGGCCGCCAATGCGGTGCTGGCGCTGATCGAACGCAATGACGTCGACCCGACGAAGATCGGCTATCTGGCGCTCGGCACCGAATCGAGCGTCGACAACGCCACCGGTGCGGTGATCGTCCGCGGTCTGGTCGATCGTGCGCTGGCTGCGAAAGGCAAGCCGCGCATCGCCCGCGACTGCGAGGTGCCGGAGTTCAAGCAGGCCTGTCTTGCCGGCGTCTACGGCATCAAGGGCGCGATCCGCTATCTGTCGCACGACGGCTACGACCGCCAGGCGATCGTCGTCGCTGCCGACATCGCCGAGTACGAGCGCGGATCGAGCGGCGAGCCGACCCAGGGCGCCGGCGCCGTGGCGATGCTGCTGGAGCGCGATCCCAAGATCGTCGCGCTCGATCTGCGCAATGCCGGCAGCGCCTCGACCTTCCGCGGCCTGGACTTCCGCAAGCCGTTCCAGCGCTACGCCGGCCAGACCACCAGCGTCAGCGGCCGTCTGTCCGACTTCCCGGTGTTCAACGGCAAGTTCTCGACCGCCTGCTATGTCGACGAAACGCTGTCGGCGATCGACCAGTTGCTGGCCAAGCGCGGCGGCGCCCACGGCCGCTATTTCCGCGAACTGGAAGCGGTGTTCATGCACCGGCCTTATCACAAGATGCCGGTCACCGCCTGGGCACTCGGCTATCTGTTCGCACTCGGTGCCGACGGCGCTCTCGGTGCCGAGGAGCTGAACGGCTATTGCCTGGCCTCCGGTATCGAGCCGGCCCAGCTCGCCGCCGAAATGGCGGCGGTCAGCACGCGCGCCTTCGAGCCGGACTTCGAAGGCACGGTCGCCGAACCCTATCCGCTGACCGCCGGGCTGATGAAGGCGTTCCGCGAATCACCGACCTACAAGCTGGTCGTCGACGACAAGATGCGCCTGGGCTCGAAAGCCATGATGGCGATGGGCAACCTGTATTCGGCAGCACTGCCGGGCTGGCTGGCCGCCGGGCTTGAAGAAGCGGCGACCGCCGGTCGCGATCTCGCCGGCTGCGAAATCCTGCTGATCGGCTACGGCAGCGGCGACGCCTCCGAAGCGATTCCAGCGCGCATCGTGCCGGGCTGGCAGGCGGCCGCCAGCCGTATCCATCTGGCCGGCGCGCTCGATGGCACCGTCGCACTGAACGCCGAACAGTACGCGGCGCTGCACGAAGGCCGCCCGGCCCCAGGCATCGCGCCGGCTTGTCGCGGCATCCGCATCGACCGCATCGGCGAGCGCCGTAGCGGCGCGCTGCAGGATTTCGGTGTGGCCTACTACAGTCTTCCTCTAGGCTTGCCGCCGACAGGCTGAGATTGGTCAGCGCCGGGTCAGCGTTCCCGGACTGGCTGGCACGACGGTTTGATGACAGATGGCCGCTGCTGGCTCAGGCTTGAACCGGCCGAGCAGGCAAACTGCGATCACCTTGTCATTGAAGCGTCATCAAACAAGGAAACAATTCCTCGTGCTGCAAACCGGCGATTCGCCGGCCTGACAGATTCTGGCCGGCACCCCCGTTATCGAGACGGGGCCGTGATGGCCGCAGCGACCCTATCGATTCAAGCCTGATCCCAGGCCGATTCCAGGAGACACCCTTGAGATTCATCAATGCAGCTTCGCTGTGCGTTCTTGCTGCCAGCTTGCTGGCCACCGCCTGCTCCAAGTCCAGCGCGCCTGCGGCCGGCCAGGACATCTCCGGTGCCGGATCGACGTTCTTCTACCCGATCGCGTCGAAGTGGGCGGACAGCTACAAGAAGGGCACCGGCAGCGGCCTGAACTATCAGTCGATCGGCTCCGGCGGCGGCATCAAGCAGATCAAGTCCAAGACGGTCACTTTCGGTGCGTCCGACAAGCCTTTGAGCCTGGAAGAGCTGAACGAGGCGGGTCTGATCCAGTTCCCGGCGGTGATTGGCGGCGTCATTCCGGTCATCAATCTCGAAGGCGTGACCCCGGGCCAGCTGGCGCTGGACGGCAAGACGCTGGCTTCGATCTTCATCGGTGACATCAAGAAGTGGGATGACGCCGCGATCAAGGCACTGAACCCGGACGCCAAGCTGCCGGCGGTCGACATCGCCATCGTCCATCGCTCGGATGGTTCGGGCACCACCTTCCTGTTCACCGACTACCTGTCGAAGGTCGATGAAAACTGGAAGGCCAAGGTGGGAGCGAACTCGGCCGTCGAATGGCCGGCCGGTATCGGTGCCAAGGGCAACGAAGGTGTCGCGGGTGTGGTCAAGCAGACGGCGGGTTCGATCGGCTATGTCGAATATGCCTACGCCAAGCAGAACGCGATGGCGCACGTCCGCATGGCCAACAAGACCGGCAAGGTCGTCGAGCCGGGCATCGAATCGTTCCAGTCCGCCGCCGCCAGTGCCGACTGGGTCAATGCGCCAGGCATGAGCGTGGTACTGACCAATGCCGAGGGTGATGCCAGCTGGCCGATCACCGGCGTGGTGTTCGTGCTGGTCCACAAGCGGCCGGAAAAGCCAGCCGAACTCGCTTCGGCGCTGAAGTTCTTCGACTGGACCTTCACCAACGGTGCCGCCGAAGCGAAGGCTCTGGATTACGTGCCGATGCCGGACGCGGTGGTGGCCCTGGTGCGGCAGTCCTGGAAGGACAATATCAAGGACGCCGCTGGCCAGCCGCTGTATCGCTGAACCGTTCGGGTTCCCAAGGGAGGTCGGTGTGAACCGGCCTCCTCACTTGTGTAAAGTCTGCCGGAATTCCCCGTGAACCAGGTCGCCTCCGTGGCATCGCGAGCCTCCGCGCAATCGATCAACGCGTCAGCGCTGCGTCGCCATACCCTCTGGGATGCGGCGTTGCGCATCGGCACGCGAGCCGCTGCCGTCACCGTGCTGCTGCTGCTGGCCGGGGTCATCGTGACCTTGATCGAAGGCTCCTGGCTGGCCTTCTCGACCTTCGGTCCGGGCTTTCTGAGCACCGAAACCTGGAATCCGGTGAAGGAAGAATTCGGCGCGCTGGCACCGATCTACGGCACCGTCGTCACCTCGATCATCGCCATGGCGATCGGCATTCCGATCAGCCTCGGCATCGCGATCTTTCTCACTGAACTCTGCCCGCCCAGCCTGAAGCGCAGCATCTCGACGGCGATCGAGCTGCTGGCCGGCATTCCGTCGATCATCTACGGCATCTGGGGCCTGTTCGTGCTGGCGCCGTTCCTGCAGGCGCACGTGCAACCGGTGGTCATCGGCACCTTTGCCGGCGTGCCGTTCCTCGGTGCCCTGTTTGCTGGCCCGCCTTACGGTATCGGCGTGTTCACCGCCGGCATCATCCTCAGCATCATGGTGTTGCCGTACATCACCTCGGTGACCCGCGACGTCTTCGAAACGGTCCCGCCGGTGCTCAAGGAATCCGCTTACGGTCTCGGCTGCACGACCTGGGAAGTGGTCACCAAGGTGGTGCTGCCGTTCACCCGTACCGGCGTCATCGGCGGCGTCATGCTCGGCCTTGGCCGCGCACTGGGCGAAACGATGGCGGTCACTTTCGTGATCGGCAACGCCCATCGCATCTCCGGCTCGATCCTGGCACCCGGCACGACGATCTCCGCATCGATCGCCAACGAGTTCACCGAAGCCGAGACCGCGCTGTATTCGTCCAGCCTGATCGCGCTCGGCCTGTTGCTGTTCGTGATCACCTTCATCGTGCTGGCGATCGCCCGGTTCATGCTTTATCGACTCAAGCAGAAAGCCGGATAAGCCAGCCATGCAGCCACAGACCCGCGACATGACCCGCAAGACGGGCTTCAGCATGGCGATGTACGACCGCCGCCGCTTCTTGAGCCGCCTGCTGATGCTGCTGTCTTGGGGCGCGGCGGCGACCGGCATGCTGGTGCTGCTGCTGATCCTCGGCACGCTGGTCTATCGCGGCGTCGGCGGCCTGAATCTCGCGGTGTTCACCGAGAACACGCCGCCGCCGGGCAGTGCCGGCGGCATCAAGAACGCGATCTTCGGCAGCGTGATGATGACCTTGCTCGGCACCGCACTGGGCACGCCGATCGGTATCCTGGCCGGCACCTACATGGCCGAGTACGGCCGCAATACCTGGCTGACCACGATCGTCCGCTTCATCAACGACATCCTGTTGTCGGCACCGTCGATCGTCATCGGCCTGTTCGTCTACGAAGTCATGGTGGTGACCATGGGCCATTTCTCGGCCTGGGCCGGCGGTGTTGCGCTGGCGCTGCTGGTGCTGCCGGTGGTGGTGCGGACCACCGAAGACATGCTGCTGCTGGTGCCGGACGGCCTGCGTGAAGCCGCCGCCGCGCTCGGTTCGCCGCGCTGGCTGGTGATTTCCAAGGTCTGCTACCGCGCCGCCAAGGCCGGCATGGTCACCGGCGTGCTGCTGGCCATTGCCCGCGTCACCGGCGAAACCGCGCCGCTGCTGTTCACCGCGCTGAACAACCAGTTCATGTCCACCGACATGAACGCGCCGATGGCCAATCTGCCGGTTGTCATCTTCCAGTTCGCACTGAGTCCCTATCCTGAGTGGCAGCAACTGGCGTGGACCGCCGCGTTGCTGATCACGATGACGGTGCTGGTACTGAATATCGGCGCGCGCGCGCTGTCGACCCAGAATTCGAAGAACAACTGACGCCATGAACGAAGCCAATCCCGCACCGATCCAGACGCAGAAGCCGTATCTGACGCCTCGGGATACCAGTGCGCCGAAGCTGCCGATGACTGAGAAGGTATCGGTGCGCGACGTCAACTTCTACTACGGCGATTACCGAGCGCTGAAGTCGATCTCGATGCCGATCTACGACAAGAAGGTCACCGCGCTGATCGGCCCCAGCGGCTGCGGCAAGTCGACTCTGCTGCGGATCTTCAACCGCATGTACGACCTCTACCCGAAGCAGCGGGCGGACGGGGAAATCCTCTTCGAAGGCAAGAACCTGCTCGATCCGAAGCAGGATCTGAACCTGCTCAGAGCCCGCATCGGCATGGTCTTCCAGAAGCCGACGCCGTTCCCGATGTCGATCTACGACAACATCGCCTTCGGCATCCGCCTGTACGAAAAGGTGCCGAAGTCCGAGCTCGATGATCGAGTCGAAACGGCGCTGAAGCGCGCCGCACTTTGGGACGAGGTCAAGGACAAGCTGAACCAGAGCGGCCTCGGCCTCTCCGGCGGCCAGCAGCAGCGCCTGTGCATCGCCCGCTCGATCGCGGTGCGCCCGGAAGTGCTGTTGCTCGACGAACCGACCTCGGCGCTCGATCCGATCGCCACCGCCAAGGTCGAGGAACTGATCTATCAGCTGAAGAGCGATTACACGATCTGCATCGTCACCCACAACATGCAGCAGGCCGCCCGAGTCGCCGACTTCACGGCCTTCATGTACCTCGGCGAACTGGTCGAGTTCGGCGAAACCAGCCAGGTGTTCACCAAACCGAAGCAGTCGAAGACCGAGGATTACATCACCGGGCGGTTTGGCTGAAAGAGAACAGCGAGCATTGCTCGTTGCGCTCTTTCACGTCCGGCCATTGGATGGCCGGGCCGGGGTCAGACGAACGAGGATGCCGCCACGCCAGGGACGGTCTGATAAGCACAGCCGAATAAGTCCGCGCGCTGCTCGCACGCTGCAAAGAAAAATCCCGCCGAAGCGGGGTTTTTCATGTCAGCTTGAAGCCTACTGGCAGTTCCGCACCTGCTGCGCCTGGTAGCCCGGCAGATCGGCCGCATCGACACCGAACACGAAGATGTTCGAGTTCTGGTTGGCGAAGAAGTCGTTGTCCGAGGTGACCAGCAAGGTGCGCTGGCCGGTCGGCAGGGTTGGGCCGAAGGCCAGGCCTTCGATCTTCTCCGGGAAGCTGGCACCGGCCAGGCCGAACGCCGGACTGAGCAGGTCGATGAATGGCGTCTTGGTCACCGGCACCACGCCAGCGGGCACGCCGATCGCCGGCAGCGATTTGATGTTGCGGATATCGCTGGCACCATTGATGTCGATCTTGAAGATGCGCTTGAACTGGGCGGCAGCGCCGGCGCGGCCGTCACGCTCGATGACCAGGAACTCGTGGTCGTTGATCGCGAGGATTTCGTTCAGACCGTAGCTGACGGCGTCGAGCGGGTAATAGAACTCGCGCAGCGCGCCGGTCGCCAGGGTGATTTCGACCAGGCGGGAGTTGGTGCTGACCCGCGCGTTGGCCGGGCTCAAAGCGCCGTCCTGGATCAGCGCATTCTGCATCAGGCCGTAGAGCTTGGTGCCGTCCGGGCTGATCGCCAGGCCTTCCATGCCGCGGTTGGCCTGACGGCCGAAGGCGTTGTTGCTGAGCTCGCTGGCCGGGTTGGCCGAAGCGGCATCGATCAGCAGCTTGGTCGGCAGTTTCACCGAGCCGCTGCGCTTGCCGGTCGCCAGATCGAACGAATACAGGTAGGGGCCGTACTCGTCGGAGACATAGGCGCTGGTGCCGCAGGCGTCGATGCGGATGCCTTCCGGATCGAAGCGCAGACTGTCGGTCGAGCCGGTGGCGTCGAACGCTGCGTTGCTGCCGGTCAGCGGCTGGCCGGCTTCGTTGCTGAGCAGCAGAGTCTGGGTGACTGCCGGCGAGAACTGGAAGGCGTTGGTGCCGTAGGGGGCGATCTGGCGCACGCCGATGTCGATGCGATAGATGCGGTCGATGTAGCTGCTGTTGCCATCGGCCGGGCCGCGATCCGGCGCTGCGATGAAGCTCAGGCCGTGGCCGGTGTAAGTGAACGCCGAGCCGAAGCCGCCGATCTGGTTCTTCAGGGTGACGCCGTCTTCGAGCACGCCGGTGAAGCCTGACTGGTCGGTGGCAGTGCCGGAAATCGCGCCGGTGCCCAGCAGGGTCACGGCGGCGGCGGCGGTATCGACCTGCAGCACGCCGGCAACAGCCACGGCAAACAGCGATCTGCGCAAAGCTCGGTTCATCGTCGGTTCTCCAGTTGTGGGATGAACCGCAGATGGTGTCGATCGAACGTGAACGACCGATGGCGATCGCGTTAAAGCGGCGGCGCTATGGGGCTTTCGTGAACGCCGCGAGACCAAGCACTTCCTCGACGCTGGTCACGCCTTCGGCGAGCTTCACGCAGCCCGCGATGCGCAGCGGCATCATGCCGTCCTTGAGCGCCTGCTGGCGCAGCACCAGCAGATCGGTGGTGGCGTTGATCGCCGCGTTCAAGGTCGCCGACAGCGGCATGATCTCGTAGATGCCGACCCGGCCCAGATAGCCGGTCTCGCGGCATTCCAGGCAGCCCACCGGCGCGTAGATCTGCGCCGGCCGGTCGATCGGCCAGCCGCCGCTGATCTCGGTCCAGCGCTCGGGCTCGATCACCGCAGCACGCTTGCAGTGCGGGCACAGCTTGCGCACCAGCCGCTGGGCGACGACGCCGAGCAGGGTCGACTTGATCAGATAACCCGGCACGCCAAGATCGAGCAGGCGGCTGATCGCGCTCGGCGCGTCGTTGGTGTGCAGGGTCGACAGCACCAGATGGCCGGTGAGTGCAGCCTGGATCGCGATCTCGGCAGTTTCCAGATCGCGGATTTCGCCGACCATGATGATGTCCGGGTCCTGGCGCATCAGCGCGCGGATGCGTTCAGCAAAGCCCAGATCGTTGTTCGGATGAACCTGCATCTGGTTGAAGCTGCCATCGACCAGTTCGATCGGGTCTTCGATGGTGCAGACGTTGACCTGAGGCGTCGCCAGCTGCTTCAGCGACGAATAGAGCGTCGTGGTCTTGCCCGAGCCGGTCGGGCCGGTGACCAGCACGATGCCATTCGGCTGTTCGATCATCGCCGCCCAAGCCTTGGCCTCGGCCTCGTTGAAGCCGAGCTGGCGGAAATCCTTGACCAGCACTTCCGGGTCGAAGATGCGCATCACCAGTTTTTCGCCGAACGCGGTCGGCAGGCTCGAACAACGCAGTTCGATCTCCTTGCCATCCGGCGAGCGGGTCTTGATGCGGCCGTCCTGCGGCTTGCGCTTCTCGGCGACATCCATGCGGCCGAGGATCTTGATCCGGCTGGTCACCGCGACCATCACCGGCGCCGGGATCTGATAGACCTCGTGGAGCACGCCATCGATCCGGAAGCGGACGTTGCCGCTGTCGCGGCGCGGTTCCAGATGGATGTCGCTGGCGCGTGATTCGAAGGCGTACTGCAGCAGCCAGTCGACGATGTTGACGACGTGCGAATCATCGGCCGTCAGCTGGCCGCGGCGGCCGAGATCGGTGAGCTGTTCCAGCGAGCGCGCGCTGCCGAAACTGACCAGCTTCGCGCGCTCCTCGCCGCTGGCTTTCACCGAACGGGCCAGCGCGTAGAACTCGACCAGATAGCGCTCGATGTCGAGCGGATTGGCGACCACGCGCTTGATGTCGAGCTTCAGCGCTTGCTTCAGGTCGTGCACCCAGTCGAACACCCAGGGCTCGCTGGTGGCGATCGTCACCTCGCTGCCCTGCACCTTGATCGGCAGGATCTTCAGCCGCGAGGCATAGGCATACGGCATCACCGTGGTGATCCGTGCGACTTCGATACCCAGCGGATCGATGCGCAGATAGGGCAGGCCGGCCCGGCCGGCAAGCCATTGCATCAGCGCCTCGAGTGTCAGCTTGCGACCCGGCTGAGTCGGGTTATCCCAGTCGCAGGCCGCGACTCGCACCAGCGGATGCCGATGCTCAGCCTTCAGCAGTGGCTTGGCGAGCAGCGCCTGCGCCGCGGCCGGCGTGCAGAGGCCGTCGGCAATCATCGTCGACAGGACCGTGTCCAGGTTCAGCGGGACATCGGCACGGCGCGTGCTGGCGTCGGCTGTCTGCGGCGAATTGAGAGCGTTCATGGTGAGGGCCTGTTAACAATTGCTTTGATCGCTGCGTTGCGAGTCAAAAAGCCGCCGGGCGAGGCGCGAACCGCAGGCCATAGCCTACCTATGGTCAAGGTTCGCAACGAAGTCCGGCGGTTTTTTGGCCGCAACCCGAAGGGGCGGGATCGTTTTTGCCCATTGCTGCCTTACTCGTCGCGCCAATGGGTCGGCCATTGCCCGCGCCTCGTTCGTTGCACTGGGCAAAAACGACCTCCGCCGCAGCGACCAAAGTAATTGTTAACAGGCCCTAAGCTAGCACTCAACAATCGGAGTTACACGGCGTGACGCCAGCCGGATCAAGCAATAGACTGATCGTTCGATTCGTTCGCCAAGGCGAGCGGTATGCGTGATTACGATTGCGCGGAATTCATCAGCGGTGCGATGAACTGACAAGGACGATGACGCATGAGTGAACTGAAGAATTTCGATTTTGTGATTGCGGGCGGCGGCTCGGCCGGCTGCGTGCTGGCCAATCGCTTGAGCGCCAGCGGCAAATGGCAGGTCTGCCTGATCGAAGCCGGCCCGGCGGATTCCAGTCCGTTCATCCACATGCCGGCCGGCATCATTCCGGTGGTGCGCTCGAAAATCCTCAACTGGAACTACTGGACCGCGCCGCAGGCGCATTGCGGCAACCGTCAGATGTACTGGCCGCGCGGCCGCACGCTGGGTGGCTCGTCGTCGATCAATGCCATGTGCTACGTCCGTGGCCACGCCTGGGATTACGACCACTGGGCTAGCCTCGGCAACGAGGGCTGGTCGTACAAGGACGTGCTGCCTTACTTCCGGCGCATGGAGAATTTCGAGGCGATCGACAAGGTCGACGATGGCCGTTCGTATCACGGCAGCGGCGGGCCGCTGAACGTCGCCGAGCCGCGCTACCTGAATCCGCTGATGAAGGCCTTCGTCGCCGCCGGCCGCGAAGCCGGGCATGCGGTCACCGATGACTTCAATGGCGCGCAGCAGGAAGGCGTCGGCTACTACCACACGATGCAGAAGAACGGTCAGCGATGCAGCAATGCGCGCGGCTTTCTCGATCCCGCCAAGGGCCGCGCCAATCTGACGGTGATCACACGCGCCCACGTCGTGCGCGTGTTGTTCGAAGGCAAGCGGGCGGTCGGTGTGCGCTATCTGAGCGGTGGCCGTATTCACGATGTGCGCGCCAGCCAGGAAGTGATCCTCAGCGCCGGCGCCATCGGCTCGCCGCAGGTGCTGCTGCTGTCCGGCGTCGGCCCGAAAGCGGAACTGGCCAGGCACGCCATTCCGCAGGTGCACGAACTGCCTGGCGTCGGCGAGAACCTGCAGGACCATCTCGACATCCACATCACGATGCGCGAGCGCACCCGGCATTCGATCAGCCTGCGGCCGCTGGGCTTGCTGAAAGGTGCCTGGGGCGTGATTCGCTATCTGTTCGGCCGGCGTGGCGAGCTGACTTCAAACTTCGCGCAGGCCGGTGGCTTCATCCGCAGCAATGCCGAGCAGACGGTGCCCGATCTGCAATGGCATCTGGTGCCCTTCGTCTACGCCAATCACGGCCAGACGCTGGCGCCGCTGTTCCGGCATTACGCCTACACCTTGATGACCTGCTTCCTGCGGCCGGAAAGCCGGGGCCGGCTGAGCTTGCGCGATGCCGATCCGATGTCCGCGCCCTTGATCGACGCCAACTATCTGGCCACCGAGCGCGACCTGCAGGCGCTGGTCGAAGGCTTCAGGAAGGCGCGCGAGCTGCTGGCCCAGCCGGCGATCGCCAGGCACGCGGTCGATGAACTGGAACCGGGCCGTGCGGTGCAGAGCGATGACGACATCCGCGCCTACATCCGCGCCAAGTCCGAGACCGTCTACCACCCGATCGGCACCTGCAAGATGGGCCTTGATGCGATGGCCGTGGTCGACCCACGTCTGCGCGTCCACGGGCTGACCGGGCTGCGCGTGGTCGATGCCTCGATCATGCCGACCCTGATCGGCGGCAACACCAATGCACCGACGACGATGATCGCCGAACGAGCCGCCGACCTGATCCTTCAGGATGCGGCGCTCGCGCGCAGCGTGCCAAACTACCAATCTGCGACCGCACCCGCTGTCGCCTGCGCAGAAAAGTGAATCGCCATGGGTCCAGGTTCTGCTTCCCGTTTCCGTCAGCTTGCAGCGCCGCTCGCTGCGGCGGCTGTGGTGTTGACGGCCGGCTGCGGCAGCCTGTCGATTCCGGGACTGAGCCGGCTGCCGGGTGGTGACGATGATGTCGAGGTCAGCGAAATCCGCCGCTTCGGCAACTGCGTCACCAACGGCGAGGCCGCGGCCGTCACCTTGCTGGCCAACGAAGCGGCACTGCAAGCCTGGCAGACCGCACGCGGCATCGATCTGATCGCTGCGGCTTCCGGTGGCCTGCTGCCGCCGGGGCCGTTCGCGGTCGTCGAGCACGGCAGCCGTGCCACCGGCGGCTATGGCCTGCTGATCAGTCGTCGGGCCTATCAGGATGGTCACAACCTGCGCCTGACCGCGAGCTTCCTGAGCCCCCCCCGGATTGGCCCAGGTGCCGACTCGGGCGCTGGCGAAGTCCGCCGCAATATCGCGACCAGCCCTTGCGTGCTGGTGCAGTTGCCGCCAGGCAATTACGACCGGGTCAGCGTCGTCGATCCGTCCGGCAAACGCCGTGCGCAGTACCTGCCGCCGGTGCCGGGCGTTGCCGTCCCCGCTGCGCCTGCACCTGCCCCTGCCCCTGCCCCTGATCTGGCGGCTCCGGCCCCCGCTCCGGCCGCATCTGCTCCCGCCGAGCCCGCCGAGCCCGCCGAGCCCGTACCGGCGCCGTGAGCCTCATCACCTGCGGCACCCACGAGGAGTTCCCCTAGATGCTGCGTTTCCTGCCGGGCTGGCTGTCGGGCGTGATCATGATGGCGCTGCTGGCCGTCAACACGCTGTTCTGGGCCACGCCGCTGCTGATCTTCGCGCTGCTGAAACTGGTGTCACCGATACGCGGCCTCAGCGATGGGCTGTCGCGCGCCGCCGCCGCCAGCGGCCAGCACTGGGCCACCGTCAACACCCTGCTCGGCGATGCACTGCTGCCGACCCGCTGGACCATCCGCGGCGTCGACAAGCTGGACATGAAGGGCCAGTACCTGGTCAGTTCCAATCATCAGACCTGGAACGACATCTACGTGCTGATGAAGGCTTTCGATCGTCGTGCGCCGTTCTTCAAGTTCTTCATCAAGCAGGAACTGATCTGGGTGCCGGTGCTCGGCCTGTGCTGGTGGGCGCTCGACTATCCGTTCATGAAGCGCTACTCGTCGAAGTATCTGGCCAAGCATCCCGAGCTGCGCGGCAAGGATTTCGAGACCACCAAGCAGGCTTGCGAGCGCTACCAGAACATTCCGGTGACGATCCTGAATTTCCTGGAAGGCACCCGGTTCAGCAAGGCCAAGCAGGCCGAGACCAAGTCGCCGTACACGCATCTGCTGAAGCCGAAAGCGGGCGGCTTCGCGCTGACCATCGGCGCGCTCGGCGAGCAGATCAACTCGCTGCTCGACGTCACCATCGTCTATCCGGACGGCGCTCAGGGCTTCTGGGATTTCCTCTGCTGCCGGGTGCCGGAAGTGATCGTCGAGGTTCGCCAGATCACCATCCCGCACGAGATGTATGTCGGCCGTTACGAGACTGACAAGCTGTTCCGCAAGCACATCCAGAACTGGATCGCCAACCTCTGGGCGGAGAAGGATCGGCGGATCAGCGAACTGCTCGCGGAGGCGGGCGCGGCTTGACCAGGCAGCGGTGCCGCCAGCGCCGCTGCCTGGTCAACGCGCTGCCGTTGCTGGTCATGGCCACGATGAGCGCCTGCTCGCCGCTACCCGGCTCGGCAGCACCCGTCCAAGCACCACGGTTCGACGATCGTCTGGCCGAACTGTTTCCGGACGGCCCCCGGCCTGAGGCGCGCGACTACCTCGTCGAGGGCCGCAGCGTCCATTACCGGGTCATGCCGGGCGGGCCGCAGCGGCTGATCTTCATCCATGGCCGGGCAACTGGCAGGGCTGGCATCGTTATCTGGCCGATCCACGCCTGCGCGAGCGGGCCACCTTGATCGCCGTCGACCGTCCCGGTTTCAGCAATTCCGGCAGTGGCCGGATGGTGCCGGCGCTCGCCGATCAAGCGCGGCTGCTGGCGCCGCTGCTCGGCAACGATGGTCACAAAAGCTGACTGGTCGGCCACTCCCTCGGAGGGCCGATCGCCGCCAGGATGGCGATGGATCATCCGGATCAGGTCGCCGGCGTGCTGTTGCTCGCACCGTCGATCGCACCGGCGCTGGAGCATCCGCGCTGGTTCAATCATCTGGCCGATACCTGGCTGGCGCGGGCGCTGAAAGGCACCTGGCTGCAACGCCAGTTCGCCGACGACGATCTGTTCAACTCCAACGACGAGATCATGCCGCTGGTAGCGGAGTTGTCTGCCATCGAGCCCCATTGGCAGCGGCTGACGATGCCGCTGGTGGTGGTTCAAGGCATGAAAGACACACTGGTCAACCCGCGCACCGCCGACTACGCCGAACAGACCCTGCCGAAGCCGAACACGCGGGTGATCCGCCTGCCTGAACACGATCACTTCCTGATCTGGAACGACTACCCGTACTGTTCGGCGCTGATCGTCGAACTGCTCGATCAGACGCCGCCCTGAGGGGTGCCAGCGGCGAAGGCCAGTGCCGCCGCTTCCAGATCAGCCATCAGCAGCGGATGCTCGGCACGAATAGTCGGCATTCGGCTGCGCCATCCGGCCGCCGCATCGAGCAGCAGGTGCGGCTTGCTGAGCCGCGTTGAAATGCGGGCGAGGGCGTCGTCGATGCCGGCTTCCTCGCGATACGAACGCAGCAGGGCAGCGAAGCGCGCCGCATCCGGCGCCGGGCGGTTGGCGGCCAGTTGCCAGGCACCGGGATCGACAACCGCTCTTGCGGCCCGCAGCGCAAAAGCGTCCAGCGCTTCCGGCTGCTCGGGCCAGGCCTGTGCCAGCGCGTGGTCGTGCAGCATGTCGAGGACGATGCCGGCATAGCGGCGCTGGCCGTTGCCGAAGCCGGCTCGTGCCAGCACCACCTGTGGATGCGCATCGGTCACCACGTCGATGCGCCGATGCAGCGCGATCGAACGTTCCAGCAGTGGCGGCAACCGGCCATCGAGCCGGCCGCGCAGGATATCGCCGAGTACCGCGCCGGCCAGCGGCAGGCCGGCGCGTTCGGTCAACCAGAGGTGGGCAAGAAAATTCATCGCCGGAGTATGGCGGCCGTGGTCAGCACCGCGCGGCTGCGCCGATGAGGCCGGCGGGTTTCAGCTCCGCTTGCGGATTGCGCCAGCGATGAACAGCAGCAGCACGGCGCCGACCAGCGCGCCGATGAAGCCGGCCGGTTCGCCCGGCTGATACAGGCCCAGCGCCTTGCCGCCGTAGCTGGCGACCACCGAGCCGCCGATGCCGAGCACCGTGGTCAGGATGATGCCCATGCCGTCGTTGCCGGGCTTCAGCCAGCGGGCGACCAGGCCAACGACGAAGCCGATGAAAAGAGTCCAGATCATGTGCGCTGCTCCGATGAAGGGAGCCGAACTGTAGCCGCATCGCCGGCCGCAGGGCAGGGCAGGGCTGGCCGGCGTCTTCGCTTGACTGATGGGGCTGTGGATCATCGCGACGCCGGCAATGTGAGGTCGCCCGCAAATTCTTCAATTGATCGCCTGCCAATGCGACGTAGCGCACCGACTTGCGGCAGCGCTTTGTCCATACTGCCTCCATAGCGACAGGGCTCAGCGCCCTCGCCACCGGACAGGATCGCTCACTATGCTTCGTTCATTCATTGCCGACGATATCTACCGCGTCACGCTAGGCAGTGACGCCATCGAACCGCTATCCCGCACGCTTGGCGAACACAGTCTGCGTTCAGAAGCGCCGATGCGCCGCATGTGTCGCGACGACGGCAGCGGCGTCTGGGTGCTGCCGGTATTGATCGATGGCGATACGCTGGAGCACATCGCGCTGCAGGCGCGGCTGATGCTGATGCAGATCGACAACTTCAGCGCCCGCCTGCGCGCCGCCCCGGAACTGCCCAGCAGCTCTGGCGAAAGCACACGGCACTGTGCCCTGAGCCCACGCCATTTCGGCATCGCGGCGTGACTCTCGACACCGGTTCCCTGGATCAGCAGAGACAAGACGTTCCCGCTTGCGTCTGAGCGCATCGAAAATTTCGATGCCGTTCTCTGTCTGATGGTGCGCGAGCCGGCTTGCCGGTCTCGCGCTTTTTTATGGCCGGTATCGCGGCGTCGATTCAGCGTTTGCTGTCTTCGCCATCAGGGGTTTTACCGGGGGGCTTGCCAGCACTCTTATCCGGCACCAAAGCCGGTGCCGCTCCGGGCTTGCCGGCGTCACCACGCTTCGCCGCCGCATCCTGCAAGCCTTTGCGAATCTCGCGGCCAACCGCCCGGTTGAGGCCGGACAGCGCACCGTAGACGCCATCGGTGATCGAATCGTGCACGCCGCGTACCAGCCTGGCCGAGTCGCGCGTCGCCGGAATCGAATCGAGGATGTCGAACGGAATCGCGGCGATGCCCTTGTGCACCTCGCGCACCACCGAGCTGCCGGCGGCGATCACCTGTTCGGCTGTCGCCTGCGCTTCGCGCAGGTTTTCCAGCGTCGCCAGACGTTCGGCCTGATCGCGGCCATCGGCCAGTGCCCGCTGCAGATCCGCTGCCAGCCGCTGCAGCTCCTGCTTGAGCTTCAAGGTGCGCAAGCCGATGGCGATCAGCAGGCCGATGGCGATGATCAGCGCCAGCAGCAGCACCCAGAACAGCAGTCCCGTCGGCGGTCCGTCAGGTACCATGGGTGGTCACCTGCGCGTCGACACCCTGTGCCTTCAACTGCTCGGCAATCTGCATCGCCGCGCGCGAGTAGACGATGCGTTCGATCATCCGTGGTGCCAGTTTCGCCGCCGGGCCGGCCAGCGGCGTATCGCGCACCGCCAGCTCGAACGGATTGAGGATTTCGATCCTGATCACCGGTCGTGCGCGGCCGGACGCTGGCATAACCGGTGTGCTGTCGCCGATCTGCGAATGCAAGGCATCGACTCGCCGCTGCAGCCGCAGCAAGGCCCAGCCGAGCGCGGCGGACAGCAGCGCCACCAGCAGCGCAAGAACGGTCAGCAGCAGGCTCAAAAGGCATCTCCGAAAAAGCAGGGCGGCAGCCGCGGTACGGGGAAGGGGAAGCGCTGCCGATACAATAGCGCGGGCACCTCCCTATCCTCCATGCCATGTGCGGAATCGTCGGCGCTGTTGCGGCGCGTGATGTCACCCCGATGCTGATCGACGGCCTGCGCCGTCTCGAATATCGCGGCTACGACTCCGCCGGTGTCGCCCTGCTCACCGCCAGCGGCGCGCTCGATCGCCGCCGCGCGCAGGGCAAGGTGCAGAGGCTGGCCGATGGCATTGCCGCCGATCCGATCGCCGGCCATCGCGGCATCTCCCACACCCGCTGGGCGACCCACGGCGTGCCCAGCGAGCGCAACGCCCATCCGCATTTCTCCGGCGATTCGGTGGCCCTGGTCCACAACGGCATCATCGAAAACCACGACGAGCTGCGCGACGAGCTGCGCGCCAAGGGCTATCCGTTCAGTAGCGAGACCGATACCGAAGTCGTCGCCCATCTGGTCGCCGAAGAACTGAAAGCCACCGGCTCGCTGCGCGCCGCCGTGCAAGCGGCGGTCAAGCGTCTGCACGGTGCCTACGCGATCGTGGTGATCTCGCCGAAGGACCCGGATTGCATCGTCGCCGCCCGCGCCGGCTGCCCGGTCGTCGTCGGTTACGGTGTTGGTGAGAACTACATTGCCTCCGACGTGCAGGCGCTGCTGCCGGTCACCCGCAGCTTCAGCTTCCTCGAAGAAGGCGATGTCGCCGAAGTGCGCGAAAGCGGCGTCAGCATCGTCGATGCGCGCGGCCAGCCGGTGCAGCGCGCGGTGCGCGAATCGAGCCTGTCTGCCGATGCCGTCGAGCGTGGCGATTACGCGCACTACATGCTCAAGGAAATCTTCGAGCAGCCACGGGCGCTGGCCGACACCCTGGCCGAACGGATCAGCGGCAAGCGGGTGCTGGTCGCAGCCCTCGGCCCGCACGCCGAAGCGCTGCTGCCGAAAGTCCGCAACGTCCACATCGTCGCCTGTGGCACCAGCTACCACGCCGGCCTGATCGCCCGTTACTACATCGAACAGGGCGCGGAACTGCCGTGTACCGTCGAAGTGGCCAGCGAATACCGCTACCGCAACCCGGTGGTGCCGAAGGACACGCTGTTCCTCGCCATCTCCCAGAGTGGCGAAACGGCGGACACCCTGGCGGCACTCCGGGAAGCCAAGAAGCTCGGCTATCTGGCCACGGCCGCCATCTGCAACGTGCCGGAATCCTCATTGGTGCGCGAAGCTGATCTGGCGCTGATGACCCGCGCCGGCCCGGAGATCGGTGTGGCCTCGACCAAGGCATTCACCACCCAGCTCGCCGCGCTCGGCATCCTCGGCGTGGCGCTGGCTCGCCATAACGGCATGAGCGCCGCGGTGGAAGCCCAGTACGTGCGCCAGATCGCTCACGTGCCGGAAATGATCGAGCGCACCCTGAAGCTCGAACCGCAGATCAAGGTTCTGGCCAAGCAGTTCGCCGACAAGCGCCACGCGCTGTTCCTCGGCCGTGGCCCGACCTGGCCGGTGGCGCTGGAAGGCGCGCTGAAGCTGAAAGAGATTTCCTACATCCACGCCGAGGCCTATCCGGCCGGCGAACTCAAGCACGGCCCGCTGGCCCTGGTCGATCACGACATGCCGGTGATCGCCGTCGCGCCGAATAATGCCTTGCTCGAAAAGCTCAAATCGAACCTCGAAGAAGTCCGAGCCCGCGGCGGCAAGCTCTACGTGTTCGCTGATCCGGAATCCGGCTTCACCGCCAGCGAAGGCATCGAAGTGATCACCATGCCCGAGCACATCACGCCACTGCAGGCGCCAATCCTCTACACGATCCCGCTGCAGTTGCTGGCCTATCACGTTGCGCTGCTGCGGGGGACGGACGTGGATCAGCCCAGGAATTTGGCGAAGTCGGTGACTGTGGAGTAGTCGGGCTTTACCCAGACTGATCGGTTGTGATCGTTTTAGTAAAGCCCATAACTTTTGGTAAAACTCGTGAGGCCATTGAGCGGGCCTGGACGAATAACGCGGCAAGGAGTCCGCGCGGCGAGGGCAACTCGATGCGGGAATTCGAGGTCGACCCGCCGGTTTGTCGCGGACTGACATCTGTGCAGCACGCGGGTAGCTGCCTGCTGCGGTTTTAGCCGCTTTCCGCTTCCAAAAGGAGCGCGCGAAAGTCGTTCTGACCCATTGATCCGTGCCAGGACGCGCATCTGGACCGCGCGCGCATCATTCACGGCGTTCTGGTGAGTGCAGGGCCTCCCAAATGTCGGAGCGGCGTTGCACGTTGAGCCAGAAATCGGGGGTATTCCCGAAAACCCGAGCCAGCATCAGCGCGGTGTCTGCGGTCACTGCGCGGCGGTCGTTGCACAATTCGTTGATGTGCTTGCGCGGCAACGTCGTCGCGCTGGCGAGTTTGCTCTGTGTCAGGCCCATCGGTTCGAGGAACTCTGTCTTCAGCATTCCGCCAACGGAAACCGGCTTTCGGGTCGTCAGCATCATGGGTTTGGCCTATCGGTAGGTGCTGCTGTCGAGGTGGAGGTATGAGGCGGTATTGCGGGCGCTAGTCCAGACGAAGGCCTATGGGCTCGGATCTTCTCGTAGTTCGGCGTGCGGTGACCTCATATTTCATCAGATTCATTATGGCGGAGCGCGTTGTCTCGATCCGATAGCCCATCGCCCGGTAACCGCGTTGTCGCTTGTCCCACATGCGGAGCAATGCCGGGTGACCAGCGTCGACGAAGTCGATGATCCGGACCTCCGACTTTGTCGCGTGCTCTCGATGCAGGCGGCCAGCGTATTGCTGCAAGGTCCCCTTCCACGAAATCGGCATCGCGAGCACGAGCGTGTCGAGCGGAGGGTGATCAAATCCCTCGCCGACCAGCTTGCCTGTCGCGAGCAGGACGCGGGGAGCATCTGACGGTAGCGCGTCGAGATCAGAAATCAGGCCGGCCCGCTGCTTCTTAGATATCCGCCCATGCAGTACAAACGGACGCGGAACACGCCCTGCCAGAGCGGCCAGAATCGCATCGAGATGATCGGTGCGCTCGGTCAGCGCCAATACTTTCCGTCCGGCATTGAAGGCGCTCGCGATCTCATCCGCAATCTCCGCTGTCCGGTCTCGATCTTCAGACAGGTATCGGAAGACATCCTGGATTCCGGCCTGGTCCGGCAGCTCGATACGGCGATTGATTTCGTGTGGCGTCACCGCCAGATCGTTTGGTGCACCGATCGGTCGGCTTGCTGTGTGTCTGATCGGGCCGCATTGCATGAAGATGATGGGCTGCTGGCCGTCGCGGCGAATCGGTGTCGCGGTCAGTCCGAGCACGTACTTCGCCTTGACCCGCTTGAGGATCGCGTCGAAGGAGAACGCGCCGACATGGTGGCACTCGTCGACGATCACCTGGCCGTAGTTTTCGACCAGAGGATCGATCTCGCCTTTCCGCGACAAGGACTGCATCACGGCCAGATCAATTTTCCCCGTTGGTTTGGCCTTTCCGCCGCCAATTGTGCCGACTACGTCCTTGCCGACGCCAAGGAATGCCTGGAGGCGCTCCTGCCACTGCTTGAGCAGTTCGGTTCGGTGTACCAGCACCAGCGTGTTGACGCCGCGCCGCGCGATCATCGCGGAGCCGACGATGGTTTTCCCGAATGCTGTTGGCGCACAGAGAACGCCGGCATCGTGCGCCAGCATGGCCGAAACGGCAGTCTCTTGATCCATGCGGAGTGTTCCGCCGAACTCGACCTTGATGGGGTTGCCGGTGTTCCGCTCTTCGCGGATATCGCAGCGGATTGCGTTCTCTCGCAGTAGATCCCGAACGGCGTCCAGGCAGCCTCGCGGCAGGGCAATGTGTTCCGGGTGGTTCTCCGCGCAGCCAATGACACGAGGTTTATCCCAGACCGATAGGCGCATGGCCTGGGCTTTGTAGAACTCGGGATTCTGAAACGCAGCGATACGGATCAGTCGATTGGCCAAGCCCTGTGGTAGCTGCGCTTTCTCAAAGTACACGAGGTTGGCAAGCGTGATGGTCAGGGACGCGGGCAGCGGACCCGGAAGTTTCTTCCCTGCCGGTGCCGCTCGCTTCCAAGGCTCCTTGTGGTCTTCCTCATCGACGAAGGTGACGTCGAGGGGATGCGCGCCGCCGGTGGCTTGGAGGATAGCCGGTTCGAGATCGTCGAGCGCCATCAAGCGCTGTGAGGCCAGGAAGGCCCATTGATCCGGGTAAGGCAGCAGAGCTTCGTCAACGAACACGCTGCATCCTGTCTCGCGTGGCTTCTTCTGCAGCGGCAGGGCGATGAGGTTGCCGAATCCGCCCTTGGGCATCGTGTCCTGATTCGGGAACAGTCGATCGTAGGACGTCAGCTGCAGTTGCCGAGTGCGCGCGCAGGTGTGGCTGATGATGGCGGTGCCGAGACGCCGGGCATCGCGCGCGGGGACGTACTGGGAGAAAAAGATCCAGACATGAGCGCCTTTCCCGGACCGGGAAATTTCGAGCGCAGCCGGTACCCCTAACTCGGTGCACGATCGGTAAAACGCGCGCGCTTCATCCCGCCAATCGGCCTCGTCGAAATCAACGGCGAGGAAATGACAGCTATCGTCGGAGTTGAG
The DNA here is from genome assembly GCA_030694365.1 of Nevskia sp. Taxonomy (GTDB): domain Bacteria; phylum Pseudomonadota; class Gammaproteobacteria; order Nevskiales; family Nevskiaceae; genus Nevskia. The sequence continues at coordinate 41,483 of JAUXYM010000115.1, forward strand.
GGGGTAGACGCCGATGGTGTGCTCGCCAGCGAGGTGGTCATAAATGACCGATTCGGTCAGCGGGATGAACTGGCGATGCCCGCAGTCCGAACACTTGATGCGAGGCTTCTCGCAAATCCCCGCGCGCCATTCGTTGGCGCATGCCGGGCTGTAGCCGGTTTTGCCACTGGTCTTCCCCTCCCAGCGAACCGGGTAGACATCGGTGCGGCCGCGGAACAGACGTCCGAACAAGGCGACCTTCTCGGCGGTGGACAGCTTTGAAGGTTCTTGTTCCGGAGGCGGTGCTGGGGATGGCGCCGGTTGCAGGCACCACTCGACCCCATGCTTGTCCAGAAGCGAGATCAGTCGCGCATTTTCGGCGCAGAGCTCGGTAAACGATTGGGAGGGGGAGGTCGGCTCCATGCGTGCAAAGCTTAAGCCATCGACGCAGCCCGAAGGCTACGTCGAGCCATGAGCTTGCGGTTCGGTCGGCAGTTATTGATTCGGCCACGAAATAGTTGAACAAGGTGATACGTCTGAATTTGATGCCTGATCTTCCCAGCGAGGTCGGCACGTGGCCGAATCAATAACAAAATCAATATGTTTTTTGTTATTGAGGCGGCCGGCGCGGTCTACAACCCTGAGTCACTTCCTGCCATCGTCGGCTTGCTTGTTCAACATTTTGAGGG
>JAUXYM010000004.1 GCA_030694365.1 Nevskia sp.
ACCGCCCTGATGCACGGCCTGTTGTGTCGGGCCTTAACCCCCGCGCTCAAGCTCTCGGACGTCCTCAACCAATGGCTTAGCGTCCAATACTGGCTGGCTGAGCCGCCACGCAAACGAATCCCTCCATCCGTTCAAGCCGCACGGCTTTTAGGTTAGCGCATATGCGCGCAAGCGGGACCTATTCGCCGGGAGCGAATCGGAGCGCCAGTCTGCGCAAGCAGGTTGAGCGCAGGGACGCGCTCAACAATCCAGTTCTGATGCGGCGCTCAAGGCCAAAACTGGATGCCCGCCTGCGCGGGCATGACGGGCTTTATCTAACTTAAAGATGCCCCTAGTAGTTCCACTGCAGCTGCATGCGCAGCAGGCTGCCGTCGACGACGCTGTACGGCGCGGCGGTGACGTTGGTGCGCTCCATGTGCGCATAGGCCATGGTCAGTTCCAGTTCCGGCCAGAACTGCCATTCCAGGCCGGCTTCGATTTCCTCGACATCGAAATGCGGCGCATTGGTGTCGAATTTGGCGCCGCCATCGTAGGTCTGGTACTTCACGTAAGGCGTCAGCATGCCGATCGGGCCGGGCGCGCGGTACATCGCCTGCAGGTAGCCACCGCTCAGGGACTGCACGTCGACACGCTTCTGGCCGAGGTCCAGTTCCGGGCCCTTGCCGACGGTCCACTCGCCCTGCAGGCCGAACGGCTGCGGGTAGATGATGAAATGCGCGGCGATGCGCTGATCCTTGAACCCGCGCGGCCGAGTATTGGTGGTCGGCGTGAAGGTCTCGCCGTTGACGCTGATCGAGCCGGAGCTGGTCCGGTAATAGCCGTTGTAGCCATCGAGGCCGAGTTCGACGATCTGGCCGGAGTCGAACTTGAACGGATAGCTGATGTGGGCGACGGTATGCAGGCTGTTGTTGGCTTCGAGACGGTTGGCGCCCTGGCCGTTATAGACGCCGAGGCCGAACAGGCCGTAGTCGCCTGAACCCTTGAGCCCGTCCCGGACCAGCATGCGGAAGCGATCGGCGATTTCCACCGGCGAGTAGTAGAAGATCAGCCCAAGATCGCGCTCGTCACGCACGGCGCTGTTGAGCGCATCCGTGCGGTCCAGGGTCAGACGGTTCTGGCTGGACTGCAAGTTTTCCCAACCATAGGGAATCTTCGACTGGCCGGCACGCAGGCGGAATTCCCGCTTTTTATCGAAGAAGATATCGGCGTAGAGATCGCGCAACTGGGCGAAGTTGCCGGTGCTCGATCCGGTCGGCATGCTGGCAAAGTCCGGCTGCAAGTAGAGCGAAAGATGCTCGCTGACATCACCACTGAGGATGACGCGCGCACGGCGAATGCCGAGGCTCTGGTTGTCGCCGATGAAACGATCGCCGGGTGCCCGCAGCTCCTTGGCCGTAGCGTCCAGACCCTGATCGAAGCGCAGCTGGGTGTAGCCGCGCAGCGCCAGCCGGTCGTACCACTTCTTGTCTGCCAGCTTCGCGGCTGGCGCAGGAGCCGCAGCGACGACGGCCGGAGGCGGAGCAACGGGTGCGGGCGGTATCGCGACGGGAGCAGCGTCCTTCGGCTCGTCCACCTGGACGAAGGTGCCGAGCTTGGAACGACCGGGGCCTGGCTCGGCAAATATTTGCCCAGTCTTCTGATCGACGAACAGATCAAGCGTCGCCGCAAAGCTGGGGAGAACGGCAGTCAAGGAGAGCACAGCAGCGAGCGACGCTTTTTTCATGGGCTTGTAACAATTGGAAAGTATATTTTGTGTGAATGTTTTGCTTATATTCTCCGATTTGACGTTTCTACTCAGGTAGAACGGCAGATCGGCAATGAAAACCCGAAGATTTTAATTTCCTATAAATACAGTTTGATGACACTGCCTAAACCTGTTTGATACCGGTTGGCTCATGTGCTGCTCAGCGTTCAGGCGGCCTTGCGCGCCGCTTCCGGTACCGCCATGCGGATCAGGTGATCGAAGGCGCTCAGCGCCGCCTTCGAGCCTTCGCCCATCGCGATGATGATCTGCTTGTACGGCGTGGTGGTGACGTCACCGGCCGCGAAGACGCCCGCCATCGAGGTCGCACCGCGTGCATCGACGATCACTTCGCCCCGCGGGCTGAGGTCCACCGAGCCCTTCAGGAAGTCGCTGTTCGGCAGCAGGCCGATCTGCACGAAGACGCCTTCCAGCTCGACCGTGTGGATGTCACCGGTACCGCGATCCTTGTAGTTCAGGCCGTTGACCTTGGCTCCGTCGCCGAGCACTTCGGTGGTCTGCGCCGAGGTGATCACGCGGACATTCGACAGGCTGTTGAGCTTGCGCTGCAGCACGGCGTCGGCCCGCAACTGGCCATCGAACTCGATCAAGGTTACGTGGCGGACGATGCCGGCGAGGTCGATCGCCGCTTCGACGCCGGAGTTGCCGCCGCCGATCACCGCCACCCGCTTGCCCTTGAACAGCGGCCCATCGCAATGCGGGCAATAGGCCACGCCCTTGTTGCGGTACTGGTCTTCGCCGGGCACGTTCATCTGCCGCCAGCGCGCGCCGGTGGCAATGATCACGGTCTTCGATTTCAAGGTGGCACCGCTGGCCAGAACCACGTTGACCATGTCGCCATCGCTCGAAATCGCATCGGCGCGCTGCAGCTTCATCACGTCGACGTCGTATTGATTGACGTGGTTCTCCAGCGCCGCGACCAGCTTCGGACCTTCGGTTTCCGGGATCGAGATCAGATTTTCGATGCCCATCGTGTCGACCACCTGGCCACCGAAGCGCTCGGCGACGATGCCGGTACGAATACCTTTGCGCGCGGCGTAGATCGCCGCTGCCGCACCCGCCGGGCCGCCGCCGACAATCAGCACGTCGTAGGGCGCTTTCTCTTTCAGCTTGTCGGCTTCACGTGCAGCCGCGCCGGTATCGAGCTTGGCGAGGATTTCATCGACGCCCATGCGGCCGGCGGCGAACACTTCGCCATTAAGGAAGATGCAGGGCACCGACATCACCTGGCGCGCTTCGACTTCGGCGGGATAAGCGCTGCCTTCGATCGCGACATGCTCGATGTTCGGGTTCAGCACCGCCATCAGGTTCAGCGCCTGGACGACGTCCGGGCAGTTCTGGCAGGACAGTGAGAAGAAGCTCTCGAACTTCAGCGGCCCCTTGAGGGCTTTGATTGCGTCGATGGTCTCGGCGCTGACCTTCGGCGGATAGCCGCCGGCCTGCAGCAGCGCCAGCACCAGCGAGGTGAATTCATGGCCGAGCGGCAGGCCGGCGAAGCGCAGGGAAATCTGCTCGCCCGGGCTGCCGATCGCGAACGAAGGCGCGCGGGTCGCGGCGTCCTGGGTTTCGCGGACGGTGATCTGGCTCGACACCCCGGTGATGTCGGCGAGCAGCGCGAGCATTTCGCGCGAGCCCTCCGAGCCATCGGTATTGGCAACGATCTCGAGCGGGCGGGTGAGGCGCTCGAGGTAGCCCTTCAATTGTTCCTTCAGGTCCTGGTCAAGCATGGAAATACTCCGTTCGAAATCGGCATCGAAATGGGTGCTACTGAAAACAGAACGCCCTACCGCCACGAGTGGCAGCGGCAGGGCGCCGGTACTGCAGGTCCGTGTCTGGTTTGACCAGGCACGCTCGCCTTGCCGGCGATCCCGAGGCCGATGCAACTGGCCTCGGGTCCCTCGCCTGGTGGCTCGGTGCCTTAGATCTTGCCGACGAGGTCGAGCGACGGCTTGATCGTCTTCTCGCCTTCCTTCCACTTGGCCGGGCAGACCTGGCCCGGGTTGGCAGCGGTGAACTGCGCAGCCTTCAGCTTGCGCAGCGTTTCCGACACGTCACGAGCGATCTCGTTCGAGTGGATTTCCAGCGTCTTGATGACGCCTTCCGGGTTGATGATGAAGGTGCCGCGCAGGGCCAGACCTTCTTCGTCGATATGGACGTCGAAGGCGCGGGTCAGTTGGTGGGTCGGATCGCCGACCAGCGGGAACTTGGCCTTGCCGACCGCCGGCGAGGTCTCGTGCCAGACCTTGTGCGAGAACTGGGTGTCGGTGGTGACGATGTAGACCTCGGTGTTCGCCTTCTGGAATTCGGCGTAGCTGTTGGCGGCGTCCTCGACTTCAGTCGGGCAATTGAAGGTGAACGCGGCCGGCATGAAGATCACCACCGACCACTTGCCCTTCAGCGAAGCTTCGGTGACCTCAATGAACTTGCCATTGTGGAAGGCGTTGGCCTTGAACGGCTTGACGGCGGTGTTGATCAGCGACATGGGCAATTCCTATTTCGGGAGGGATGAAGACTCTGCGGGAGCATATTGAACATTCAAAAGACTTTCGCCAAATTGATTGTTAAAACCTGATAGATAGATTTTCTCTATCGCTGAGCCGGAGGTTGCGCGGGCACGGACGCCTCGCGGCTACAAGTCTCGCACGCTGTCGAACTGCCTAGACCTGCCGCTGATCGGGTCCGTGAACGCCAGCCTGCGAGCCAGCAATTTCAGCGGCAGTGCGTAGTTGTCCTCGGCATCAGCCGCCACTTGCAGGGTCGGATACCAATCGTCATTGACGATAGGAATACCGAGCCCAGCCATCTGCACCCTCAACTGATGCTTGCGGCCGGTTACCGGCTGCAGGCGATACAGGCTCAAGTCGTCGCGCCGCTCGACGACCTCGATCAGCGTTTCCGCGTTCGGTTCACCATCGACCTCCCGCTGCCGAAAGAACGGCTCCCCGGCGACGATGCGACTGCAGCGGCGCAACGGGAACTGAAGCGCAGGCTGGGTCGGCGCCAGCGCTTCGTAGGTCTTGACGATCTGCCGGGCCGCAAACAGCGCGCTGTAGACACCCCGGGTCTGCGGATTGACCGAGAACAGCACCAGCCCGGCAGTACCGCGATCGAGCCGGTGCAGCGGCACCAAGTGCTCGATGCCGGTGTCGCGCCTCAGCCGGCTGAGCAGCGTTTCCTGCACGAAACGGCCGGAAGGAATTGTCGCCAGGAAGTGCGGCTTGTCGGCGACCAGCAGCTGCTCGTCCTGATGAACGAGCGACGCCTCGAACGGGATCGACGTTTCCGGCGGCAGTTCGCGGTAGTAGTGAATCAGCCGGCCGGCGGCGAAAGCAGCGTCCGGCGAAAGCCTTCCATATTCGGCATCGCTGACCTTGCCCTCCGCCAGCCTTGCCTGCCAGACCGAGCGGCCGACATCCGGGAAGCGCTGGTCGAGGAAATCGAGCAGCAGCGTCCAAGCGCCGGGCGACAGACGGACGCTGCTAGCGCCGACGCCCACAAGCGCAGGCGGACGACCGGTCGCATCCTTCGGCATCTGGTGACCGCTCACGGGTGAAAACACCGGCCGTTATCGAATCGGCATCAACAGAATACGAACACTGATCAGGTGCCGTGACGCGACCCGCGCAAAGTCGCAGACAACTCGGCGCATCATCGAGTCCAGCTGAATTCGGCGGACTGACTCGATTTACGGCGCACTCTAGAACTGGAAGTACAGGAACGCCGAATAACCCTGGGCAGACAACTTCATTATCGACAAGAAGAACAACGGTAACAAAACACCCAACACACAAGTCATACGAATGCGTTCAGAAGGCATTTTTACTCGTGGCCCGAACTCACGAAGTCCCTCGATCAACACGAATAGAATTGCCACTAGCAGCATGCAGATCTGGAGACCAGAGATCTTCGTCAGCATAGGATCACTGAATCCACCGATATTCTTTAGAAAAAACATGGCTTGATACATGCGCCAGGCATCATCGATGCTCGCGGCGCGAAACACGGTCCAACTCACCATAACCAGCACAAGCGTGATCAACCAGCGGAACGGCCGAAACCGCTTGGCTGTACCACTGATCCCGAGAATCCGCTCGACGAAGATCATGAAACCCTGCAACGCACCCCAGAACAGGAACGTCCAGTTAGCGCCATGCCACACTCCCCCTAGGAAGAATGTGATGACCACGTTGCGGTGCGTCGCCATACTGCCGTTACGGTTACCCCCGAGCGGTATATACAAATAGTCGCGCAACCAACTCGACAAACTGATGTGCCAGCGACGCCAGAATTCAGTGATACTTTGCGAAATATACGGAGCTCTGAAATTTTCCATGAATCGGAAGCCGATCATTAAGCCCAAACCGATGGCCATATCGCTATAACCGGAAAAATCAAAATACAACTGGACGGTGTAAGCAAATGTACCCAACCATGCATCTGCTGTCGATGGATTCGTCAGCGAAAAGCAATAGTCAGCGAGTGGCGCAACCGTGTCCGCCACGATCACCTTTTTTACGAAGCCCTGCATGAATCTCGTCGCCCCGCGTCCAAACAACTCGACTGAATGCTCGCGCTGTTCAAACTGATCAGCAAGATCTTTGTAACGGAATATCGGTCCAGCAATAAGATGCGGGAACAAGGAAACGAAGGTAGCAAAATCCACCGGATGCTTGGTAGCCTGTGCATCGCCCCTATAAACATCGACGATGTAGCTAATTGATTCAAAAATATAAAACGAAATTCCAATCGGTAAAAGCACCGCCGTCATCGCGAACGGCTCAAACCCGAGGCTGGTGACCAGATCGTTAAAACTGGACACTCCAAAGTTCGCATACTTGAAATAACCCAACACTGCAAGGTTGACGACGACTCCGAGCTTTGTCCACCGCAACGCACGCAGTTGCCCAACACCAGCGCTACCTATGGCAGCGCCAATAAAATAATTAAATATAGTAACTACAGCGAACAGCACCAGAAAATCAAGACGCCACCAGCCATAGAAAAAATAACTTCCTGCAAGAATGGCGTAATTGCGTAGCCGCCGCTTGTTCGGTGTCAGATAATAAATCGACAAGAACAAAGGGAGGAATAACAGCAAAAACACATTTGACGAAAAAACCATTGACCTGGGTACCCGTTAATTACTTCCCGCTAGCCGAGATGGGGATTACTTTTCAGAACTGGAAGTACAAGAATGCTGAATATCCCTGCGCCGACAACTTCGTGATCGCCAAAAAAAACACCGGGGCGAGTAAAAGCAGCGACGAAGCGATCCGAACGCGCTCGCTTCCCAATTGAATCTTAGGGCCGTACTCCCTCAGGCCCTCAAGCGCCACAAGTGAATAGGCCAGCAATAACGTCACAACCTGCATCATGGTGATAGCACCAGCAAACGGCTCGCTAATCCAGCCAACATTTTTCATGAATAACATTGGCTGATACATCTCCCAAGCCCTCGAAACTGTCTCAGACCTGAACAACACCATACTCAGGGTGACCGCAACAAGAAACGTTGGTAACCAATGACGAAACTTGAATCCCGTCGGGTTTCCCGAAACGCCCAGTACGCGCTCTGCCAACAGTAAACCGCCCTGCAGAGCTCCCCAAAGAACGAATGTCCAACTCGCTCCGTGCCAGATCCCCCCAATCAAGAAGGTACCGAACGTCATCATATGCAGACGCATCCTGGTCTTGCGGCCAGAACCACCCAAAGAATAAAACACATAATCTCGTAACCAGTTGCTGAGACTGATATGCCAGCGCCGCCAGAACTCGGTCACGCTCTGGCTGATGAAAGGCTTGTTGAAATTCTCGACAAATTTGAATCCCATCATCAAACCGAGTCCGATGGCCATATCGCTGTAGCCAGAGAAATCGAAATAAAGTTGTACTCCATATGCCAACACGCCAATCCAGACATCTGCCGTGCTCGGCTCGGGCATCGCGAAGCAATAATTTACGAGCGGCGCTAAAGTATCGGCAATAATGATTTTCTTTATGAAGCCCTGCATAAAGCGAACAGAACCGCGACCGAACATATCCATCGAATGTAAGCGCTGCTCGAACTGCGGAGCGAGCTCTTTGTATCGGAACAATGGACCAACGATTAAATGGGGAAAAAGTGTAATGAACGTGGCGAAATCTACAGGATGCCGGGTCGCTTTAACGCTTCCACGATAAACGTCGATGACGTAACTTATTGACTCAAATATGTAGAACGAAATACCGATCGGCAACAATAGTTCAGATAAGCCGAAGGGCTCCAATCCAGTCGCAGAAATGATTGAATTGAAGCTTTCAATCCCAAAGTCCCGGTACTTGAAGTACCCGAGTACGCCAATATCAACCGCCACACCGAACCGCATCCAGTTACGCGCCTTTTCCGTCCTCGCGCCAGCGGCACCAATACTCTTCCCTATGAAATAATTGAAGAATGTAACAAACACTAACAGCGCCAGAAAATCGATGCGCCACCAGCCATAAAAAACATAGCTGGCCGAAAGAATAACGTAATTACGCAAACGCCGAATATTCGGAGTAAGGTAGTAAATTGACAGAAACAACGGTAGAAACAAAAACAGGAAGGCGTTCGAGGAAAAAACCACGGCTTTATCTCTGGTTCAGCATCTTCAGTTTGGATAGCAAATCTTCTGGCAAAGAAATTCCATCAAGAGCAGCTTTTCCAAGCAATGAACGTTCCGGAATTTCCCAGATTACCAGTCGTGGTTTGTGCGTAGCATAATCTTTGCCAGTCAGATACTGCGCCATCGGTGGAAAAGGTCCAATGCCCTCTTTTGAATAATCAGCGAGTGGTTCGTTGAGAAATTCGCTGAGATAACCCTCAAAATTCCAATGCTCATTAGCGGTATAACTGGTACCCACCAGTGAAATCTCCGGCAGCGACTCATCGCTGAGCAAATCTGCTTCGTCGATGGGCTTGCTGACCGCTTTTGTGACTACTGGCGTATAAATGTCAGACGGAATCATCATCTTCGGAAACATGGGTTCGAGCGGAAGAAACGACAGCAAGTCGCCTTTTAACGATGTCTGCGCACGTTCCTCCGTATAAAAAACTTTTGCGTTACTCGCCTTCGGCGCAAGGCCTTTTGCGACAAGCGCCGCGGTTATAGCCCGGGCAGCAACCTGCGTTCCTAACGGAGTCCAATGGGTGTCGGTACGAAAATACACATCACCCACAGACTTTTTCTGCTTCAGAAGATCATCGATTCGCACAAGGACAGTCTCGCTGTCATCAATAGAAGCGGAAAGTTGACTAGCGACTAATGAATGAGCGCTTGCCTGCTGTCTACCATCGGTGAACTCTGGATAGATGTGCGCCTTCTCAGGAACTAAAACAATAACAAGAGGGATGGAATCGGCGGCTAACTTCGCTTGAACCCAGCGGATAAACTCCAGATTCGAATCAAGAATATTCGACCATCTTGGCAGGACATGAAATTCTTCATTGGAATACAGCCAACCATCTGTTCCTAGGAGAACTCCAAACTTGCCTTCATTAAAGAGTACTAGCTGCAAAGCTGTCCAGAGATTAATGCTCGCTGTACGTAAAGGAAACTCCTTATCGAAATGAGCTTCAAAGCTTCTTACAAGAGCTCCATTGAGTAAGGGCACCGGAGGCGCTCGGTAAGAAAGCACCGCAGGCATGCTAAGTATTGACAATGTCGCCACCATCAAAGCAAAGACAACACCGACTATCGCGTATCCATACCCGGACTTAATTGCTTCAGACTGCTCTGATGAATTACGTTGGCTCATTGATGTTTCCTGATTGCACAAACAAACTTCCTAATTAGGCGCACTGGGCTTAGGCTGAGAAATTTTTACCTCATCCGAATCCAACTTACTCAAGAGCATTCTGATTTCCACTACCTCGGCTACCCTTGAAGAATCATTCTCAACCAGCTTTAAAAACTGCTGGTAGAAGCCACGAGCGTCACCAGTATTACCGAGACTTTCCGAAATCCAACCCATACGACGAAGCGCAATCGCCATGTACTCAATGCTTTCCGGCATAGCTGATGCGGTATCTGACAAGCGATGATAGGAAGCCATAGCCCCAACATATCGACTCTGTCTTTCAAATAATTCCGCGTAATGTAGCTGAGTGCGCAATAAAACAGGGCGATGATCTGTCCGCTCCAAATCAAGCTTTTCGAACGCTGAAAGATAGCCTTGCATCGCAGCTCTCGGCTGGCCAAGTGCAACGAGTATATCTGCGTGCTTGGACAACAAATCAGCCTCTTGAAGTACGTCCTTCGGTACTGAGGCTTGCTGTCTCCTTAGTGCGTCCCTCATCAAGATTTCAGCATCAACTGACTTACCACGAAACATTTCTGCATCTGCCTGACGTACGCGTAAATTTTTTAGCTGAGCCTGATCATTGAGAACTTCCGCAACATCTGCAGCCTCAGTGTAAAGATAAAACGCGTCGGGATACTTGCCCTGAATCCACTCTAGTTCAGCTTCGTTGATAATGCTGCGTAGATATAGCTGTGATGGCCCTAAAAGGTTCTTAACATTTTGGCTGACACGTCGACAGACTTTTCCCGCCTGCTCGTAGTTTTTTGTTACGTTTATCTCGTACTCGCAATACGAGATAAACTGTAAGGCTTGTCGCTCGTTTGAATAAGCAGCCGAGGAGTAAACCATCAGAACATAACCCAAAAGCGATATCACCTTTTTCACTTGGTCAGCCCCTTGGAGAACATTGCAGTCAGATCACCCCCCATCCGGGTTGATTGCAATGGACGTCGCTTGTCGACCTCAAACAACATTGCCGTCGAACAAGTCGCAACAGCGCAATATGGCTCGAGCCAGGCATAATTTGTCGCAGAATTCAAACTGATCTCTTGTTTAGCGCCCGTAAGAGATTCAAAGCTTTTCGGATCGCTTAATCCGTGAAATACCGTCTCTGCCAATTTGGTCAACGCCGAATTTTTTCCAGTTGAAACGGAAACTTCATTGTAATGAGCGAAAGCCGCAATCATTACGAGCGGAGACAATGCATAAGCATGATAATTTAAAGCTCTAGAGCGACGGAGCAACTCGTTCGGCAACAGCCCTTCCTCAGTAATCTGATTCTCAAACAGGTGATAAATGGATAATCCATACTCAAAGTATTTTCTATCGTCAACAGCCAAGCCAGACGCAACAAGTGACCAAGCTGCCCAATAATAATGATTATTAATTTTCTTGGTGGCAACGTCGACTGGCCACTCTTGTATAACAAGGTCAGCAATTGTTTTTATCCATGATTCAATTATCTTTTGATCAGATTCCTGACCATGAAATAGATCTGGTGATTCGTGTTTGACTCGAAAATAAGCTGCGCTAATCGACGCAAGAGCCCACTTTCTCACAGACTTGCCTGTGTGCGTCGTCGATTGCCCAAGCAAGGCACCATCACGAGCCCATTTTCTTAACCAAACAACGAAACATCTTCCAGTGCTATCAGACCGTGACTTAACATATCGATTAGCAATGGCGACGAGTCCTTTCTCATACCCTGTAATGGCATCAGTAGCATCCTTATATCGCTCATTTGCATCGCTGTTCAGTTCATCACGTGCAGCACCAGAACCCTCATATTTGCTTGGAAAATCGAGCTTCGACACGAACGAAACTGGAACTGACGCACAATCACGGCCGACGACGGCCTCACCATTGGACCCTGCGTCGTTTGCTGCTACCAAATATGTTTGTAACTGATCTGCGCTGGCGCAACCGTAAGTACCAGCAATGAAAAGAAGCAGCAGCATCCTTAGCATCTTGCGAATCATGTTGTTCGTCGCCCTAATCATGAGAGCACACGGTAGTAGTTACTTCCGTGCTTGGCGGCGTTGGCGTATTACTTTTGATTCTTACCGAGACTATTGATTGACTTTCAGTATCTGGCAGATAGTTTGTCTCAAGAACAAATCGGCCATTCATATTTGTGTATGCGTTGTACTGGCTATTAATAGTTTGAAATCTTCCGTCGGCGTACCAAACTTCAGCTTGTATTTCTCTTATGTTTGGGTCGGAAAACTGAAAATCGAACCACAAATTTTGTGCCGGAACGGTAACAAAGCTTCCATTTCCGTTAACAACCGCCTCAACAAGTTCTGTATTTACACCCAGTTTGGTACTGCCTTTAATCAGAGGTTGCTTGCTAGCGCAACCATTACCAACCAAAGGCAACAGCCGACGCATGACAGTAGTTGTTGTTCTTTGTATCTGCTGATAGGGAAATTCCCAAATAATGAATTTAGGAGGGCTTTGTTGGTAGAGATCAGAAACGAGATATTCAGACATGGCTCCATCGAACCCGCCGCCAGATTTTGCAGCCTGATATAAATCGGTTCCCAGCGTTTCTCTCAGAAAGCCGATAAAATTATATGCAGGCGTTGCGCTGAAACTTGTTCCCACAAGGGCCACTTCAGGTGCGGACGCGTCACTAAACAGATCATCGGTCGCTGGAGCTTTCGTCTGATACGCTGGGCCATACTCCACCGGGTATCTAATGCCGCACAGAGTGTCGACAACTTGGGTCATAGTCCCCCTAGAAGCCGTCAGACCCGTTTGAAGTGTCTTGAAATCTTTGGGAGTGAATGTAAATCCAGCATCACGAATCTGCGTTGCAATCATTTGCGCCGCCCGCTTCGAACCCGCTGATACCCAATGACCATCTCGCTTATAAAAATATTGAGGGCCTTGGTCATTACTGAAAACACTGCCATCGGCAACTATTGCACCCGCATTCTTTAGGTTGCTAACAAGTTCGCTGTACCGACGTTGCAGTTCCACGAAATCAAATTTCGCGCGGGTTTCTGGCGGGAGCATTGCTGACTCAACCAAGCCCCGCGGAGGCTGCGGGAACATCAAAACCGTTGTTCCTCGTGCTTTCAATGCATCAATAAAGCGTTTAAGTGACAGCCAAAGATCCGGATCATTCGCTTCAAACCATTGCAGTTCCGCCTCGGTTCGAAACAGCCAGCCATCTTTGCCTTCGACTACAGTACGGTACCCTCGCATATACTCGCTGACGTAAGCAGAAGGATCTTCAGCTCGCGGACACACCGAACAACAAATCTTCGCGTTGTATTCTGGAATGCTAACCATGGATGCTTGGGCCGTTGCCTCAGTCGAGACAGCCCAAGCACTCAAGACAAAAGCGCCTTGAACAAGCGTTAGAAATTTGTTGCTCATGCGTTGCCCTATATCCCTTGATAGACCTACTTCTGCTCGTCCCAAGTTAGAACTGGAACCGCTGAGGTTCCACCAACGATTAGACTGGAAGCCTTTCCACGTTCGAAAGTAACCGGTGGGACATCCATGATTTTTTTGTCTCCTTCAAAGAGACCAAGCGAAACCGACAACGGATTGATCTCCCGCTGCCCTGCCGTGAACGGTTGAACAGCATCAAGGACAGTCACTTTTCCATCGGCAGTCTTTAGAGACAAAACTTTGTCTGGGAACAAATTCATCATCACCACCATTGCTTTTAATTGGCTTTTGAAGCCTTCAAGCACAAAACTTTTCATAGAATCTGGTAGGAGAGCGATACTGTAAAATCGATCGGCCTCCAACTTAAAGGATTCTTTTCTAGAACCGACCTGAACCGGATACTCGCCCGGCGGTAGGAACGAAAAGCGTCCCGCAGTAAAAGCCGGGAGAGATGCTTGCGCAACATCTCCGACGAAGCCCGCAGGACTTTGCGCCGGAGTCGCATTCAGAATTCTTACAAACGCCGAACCAGGAGGAGCCCCTTTCGCGTAAAGTTGTGCGTGGGCGTGAGTTGGAACTACCAACACGAAAATAGCTGCGAACAACGGAAGCATCTTTCTGACACTGAACATTGGACTCTCCTGGTGAATATAAATTGAATTGGGTCAGTGCACCTATTTTGTTTCAAGCACTGCAACTTTTTTCTTGTTGAGAACGATATCGAGAAACTCAACCTGAAACGTGTGCAGCATGCCTCCCAATCTAAATCCCAAATCACGCTGTGGCGTGCGAAGATCAACATTGAAGTAAATTACCTTGGTAGGCAGATCAATTCCAAACGGGCCACTGCCGTTTGATGTGTACTGCCCACCTACTACCGTTATCCCCAGCTCTTTCTGATACGGATCAGTGACAAAATTTCTCGCCGTTCCAGTTAAATCTACAGACGCACCGTATATACCCGTCAATCCGTTAGCCAAAGAAACATTATCTCGGACTTGTACATCAGTACTATTTCGAATACGAATCCCATGATTGATATTCCCAGAAAGCACATTGTTCCAGACCAAATTCTTTGAACTTTCTGATATGACAATTCCATCCGAGCCATTCTTGGTCGCAATGTTGTTAGCAATAACGTTTCCGCTGCATTGGCGATCCAATACAATTCCCGCCTTGTGATTGTCATGCGTCCTGTTCCCAAATATCCAACTGTCGCTTACTTCACGGGAAATAATGATACCGTGCTTGACCTTTGTTCCGTACACATCATTATTCGCAATTATTAACCGGCGCGAACGATCGTGCGGATCGAATCCATAAAGAATATTATTTCTCATAATATTGGAATGCATCACGACATCGTCGGCTTCCCAAGTGTACAGGCCATACCACAAGTCTTCGATCGTACTTTCAACAATCCAACCGGTTGGCCGCGGCCAAACCTTGGATTGCATCTGAGTCTTACTGTAGTGTGATAGCGACAAGCCATAGGCTTTTGGTGCTGCATATCCGAGATGAGCAATTCTCGATCTGGCTACATAGAGCTGCGAGCCTCCCCAACAGACAATAAACGGGCGATATTGTTTGGGGTCTTTTAACTCGGCAGGTGAACGCCTTGCTTCGCTCCAACCGATAATTGTTGAGTCCAATAGGGCTAACTGCCCTTCTACAGCCAGCAGCGCCCCCTTTTCGATACCTAGACGCAGTTCTTTCGTCGTTTTATCGATCAGCAATGTTGAACCATGCCTGACCAGGATTGGCAGCCGCGAAATGTATGTTCCAGCAGAAACCTCTTCAAAGAACTCACGCGGAATCGACCGAGCAATTTCTCCAGGTGTCACAAGTCCATCTCGAATGATGATTGCCTTCAGCGCACCACCTTGAAGCTTGGCGAACGTCTCAAGCCCAACTGAAAATTTGTTTGTGAGCGCTTTAAACCCCGGCTCTCCAACCAACGTTCCCAAAAAAGCTACGCCTTTTCTCGAACGATTAATCTTCTTTGAGATGTTTGAATAATTATAGGCACTCAGATCTGGAAGCTTTGGTGCTTCGAAAGCGGGAAGCATAGTTGGATCAGATTCCTTCACGAGATACGATGCGCGAATCTCGGCTTCCGTGAGTTTGCTTACCTTGACTAAATTGGAGCTGTCATCAGCACCGTCTTCGCCATAAGACTCATCGTTCAACAAAACATCTGCTTCCGGCGCATCGTCCTCGAGCGTCGTCAGTTGTGCGTACGCGCAGCAACAACAAGTAGCTGCCACGATATGGAGAACGAGAAATGCTGACTGCAAGTGCTTCAAGAGCTTTAGAACCACCATAGTGTGGCCTCGACAATCACCCGGTAATTGATATCAGAGCCTCGCGCATACGCCCGACCCGGGTTGAATAGCGATGCTCTGAGTCGAACGGCCGATCGAGGATCTTCTATGACATCACCACCGTCATCATCTTGGCTGGTCGATAAGATACCTTTTGACAAAAAATGGCTCGCAATGAAATCGATACCGTAGCCGACATCTCCGGAAATGTTGTTCGTTATAGCCGACACATTGTTTGTGATGATCGGAACTCGCTTGTCATCTTTCTCAAACTTCTGGGCTACAACGGCGAACTCGTCTGATTGCATCGTGTATGACGCATAGACACTTGCGATTCGAAGGTTACCGAGCTGCGCCCGCAACGCTTCGTTATACCTGTATACGCTCGTGGTTATGCCGGTGAACTGAACTGCGTTTCCTTGCAAACCGCTTTGCCTGTATTGACTTTTACCTCCTCCTCCGCTGTATGAGTACTCGGCACCGAATGAAACAGGGGCAATGAATGGCCGCCAACGGAGGGCTGCAGTGCTGGCTACGGCCCCGATTTCCTGCTTACTGAAGCCGGAAACAAATTTATTTGGACTTAGGCTCGCATTGGTGGTGTTTCCGAAAAGATAAGTTACGTCACCCCAATATTTCAACGATGCCGGATTTTTTGCATTCAAATATCCGTTGCTAAAATAAAGTCCGAGCCAAGTCAAATCCACTTCTTCAAGCTTCGGATCGGACCCAACTGCTCTTTGCAAAGATGGAAATCCCCCAATGTCCCTTGCATGCAGCGCGCGGAAACCAACCTGATGCTCCGGCTTCCAGTCCGTAGCTATGTTTGCGTGGCCATAAATGCGATCTCGCAACTCGGATTGCAGATCGATTCCGTCTGATCGATATGCTGAAAACTGGTGAGAGACACCCGCGCTGGACGTCAACTGTGTCGTGTTGAACACCCAATAAATGGCATCTAGATCCCGACCGAGCCAGGTACGGTCATTCTCTCTTATGATCTGATGACCGAAACGAACAGACTCTCCTGGATAGCTTGTAAAACCACCGTACTTCAACCAGGCCTCATCAAGCTTTACAAAGCTTTTTGTCTGTCGTTGAAGAGTCGTTTGAGTTTCGTCATTGTCAAGCACATCTCCCGTCGGGAAGAAAGCGCGCCCGCGGAAATAGAAAGTCCATTCTTTGTTTAATTCAACGGAAACGCGAGGAGAAACGTTGAGATAAAGCACCTCGTTGCTCGACAAATCTCCTTGTCCGAGGTCCCGCGAACCATCCGCCTGCCCGCCGATCGCCGTACGCAGTGCAGTGCTCACCTCTATCGCTCTTGCGTTCCCGCTGGCGATAAGTACACCGTTAACCATTAACACTACCCAAAGGGGTTTCCTTGTCACTGCGAGCGTCCTCGTGAGTAAATGTCCGCAGGAAGCGGTTGCTGCAGGTTCGGCCGCAGTGCTTTTTCCAACTGGTATAGCTTTTCCGCTTGATCAACCTCAGCAATGGTCATCTCTGTCACGATTTGATCGAGCAACCTAATCTGCAATACTTCAAACATGTCCGCAGGTGCGAGATTGAGTTGCAATTTTTCAAACTGCTTCAGCTTTTTGAATTTCAGAACTAGCGGCTTCCGGCCATCAGCAGCTCTCTTCGAAAATACATATGCGTTGACTCGGTTGACCTGTATTCCCGGCATCCCGGCGAACATCTGGGCGAGGCTGGCGTAAGCTTTTGCCGACCCCGCCCTGGCAGACTTGAGGTAATATTTCATCGCAAGCTGAGGATCTGGGTTCCCAAGCATTCCCATCCCATAGATTCGTCCCAACTTCGAACCGGCTCTTAGCTCGGTTGCCGTGTACTCGAGACACTTCCGGTACAACTCGATAGATTCCAACGGCCGGCGCCGTTCTATTCTTGTGCTGCTGAAAAGAAGATCAGCCAGTGCTGACGTTGCGAAGGGCACACCTTTGCTCGCAGCAGGCTTCAACGCTGCCTCAAGATCGAGCTCCGGGAGGAGGAACGGATACCGGGTCGCTGTGATGGCAGCTTCAGTCGAAAAGTCATGCCCCTGCTTCAACATCCAACGAAGAATTTTATCTGCCAAGTCGACGACTTGCAGAGCTTGAACTTCAGGCACTGCATCGGCCGGCGCTTTTCCTTCCGACGCCGCTTTTTCCTCAATTACCACTTCACTTGTGACTGCTCCTGGCGCGACGTCTCCCTCGAAATCATCGTCTTCGAAATCAAGATCTGCTGGATTAGCGTTGGCGGTCTGCTGACCGTCGTCGTCGAGCTCTTCATTGATCTGGTCGACCATCGCAGTGGCCAAACGACCGGAGATGGCGGCGTATTGAACTGGGGGGGCGTAAAGCCTGGCAGTATCCGCTGGTCGTGCGGCGACAAACCCTGCTGCAAATGCCGTCAACGCTTCATCAACCAATTTGTCGAGTCGTTCCCGTTCTTTGCGATAGCGATAGAAATGCGCAAGGTCTACGAAGCAGCCCGGTTCTTCCTTCACTAGCTTTCTGCAGTTCGACTCAAGCAGAGCGGCATTGTTTCCCGTAGCGATGTTATGCCGGAACCAGCTGAGAGCCTGAATCTGTAACGACGGAAGAGCTGAACGCATTGCTCGCTGGGCAATTCGGTCGCCGTCGTTGTTTTCATCGAGGTCCGTAAACTGGATATATCGCTGGATTCGAACAGAATCTACTTCCTCGTCTCCACGGCTGTCGGCGGCTGAAATCAGTGACTCGATTTCAGGCAACAGATCTCGCCTACCGTAACCGACCAAGAGTTTCGCCAGCGATAGCCCGACCTCAGGACGCGTCTCGAGCGCTGCGCGATACCAGCGCTCAGCTTCCGCGCGCCCAGCTACCGTGCCCGCGTCGAGGTAGGTAGCAGCGAGCAGTGTCATCGCTTCCGGATAGCCCCGCTCGGCAAGCGGCTTCAGATCCTTTAGCGCTTGTTCGGAGTTCCCGGATATGCGCGCCTGCCGCCCGCGCTCAAGGTCAGGCAGGCCTTCGGTTTCACTGATCAGCAGGCCATCACCGCCTTTGGTTAATACCGGAAGACCTGCATTGAATCCCACTGAGGAACAACCGAACAACAGTGCAGTTGCTGATGCTGTGGCAACGCTGACGACGAAGCGTTTCACGCAATCACCGGAAGTATTTGTGGAGCGGGTCGACAAAGATTTCGACCGGCTGATCGATCCGAGAAGTTTCCAGTGCAATGTCAGGCGTGATCACAACGATGATGTCGGTGATTGCCGCGCTAGTATCCAAACCATTGAGATCGTTTAAGCCGTTGCTATCGATTGTCGGCGCTGGCAACACTCGCAGACCAGTCACCTTGCCGGTCATAGTGTCTTCTATACCGTTGACGCGAAGCACCACCTCACGGCCGATGGGCAGGCGATTCATCTGATCATAGTGGAAGCGCGCGAGAATGTAGGGCTTGGTATCTTCCGGAATAAGTTCGAGCAACGACTGGTTGCGCAAGACGTACTGTCCGGGGACCACGAACGACTTCTGCACGACACAATCGCAGGGGCTGGCGATGGAACCGCGGAGCTGTTCGCCGACCAGTTCCGTTAATTGCTGGGCGGTCAGCTTGAAAGATCCCGAAACACCCTCCACAACCTGAAGGAGTGCGGTTTCGAACTGGCCAACGGCCTGCCCTTTTTTGATGACACCGTCTTGCTGAGTTAAAGGAAAAAAGGTGCCGTCGCGAGGCATCGTGATAGTGAACGTAGTCGCAGCAACTTTAGCCGCAGTTGCATGCGTGACGAACACCAGATCATACAACTTTATCGACGCGTAGGAAAAGGCGACAGCACCGATGACCAATGCCACCAATGTCCCGATCACGGCCCTTACTTTCCCACCGCCAGTCAATCCGCTGCCAGCATTGCGCGCCCGGACAAAGTTCTCACGAGACAACGTAGTGAGCATCTCGCCGGTGCTGACCAGTTCACCACCGAGGAAAGAGGTGATGACCTGACGTAATGCGGAAACCTCCTTGACGCCCAACTCCTGAAATACGCAACCAAGCCGGTTCGTCTGCTCGTCAATGGTGCGCACGTCAAAAGTGACTGGAATCGTGAATCCGACGGAGTCAACGTTCAGCAGCACATGACCTACAAACACCGATCCGACCTTGAAAGTCTCCTTTCCCGGATCAAAGCTGAATCCGCCGGCGGAGATGTCATGCAATTGGAACTGCTTCTTCTCCCCGTCAGAGGTGAATTGAATCGTAGATGGCAACTTTACTCTGACGAACTGACGTTGCGCTTCGGACTCGTGGACTATCCGGGGGGGGCTGGTTTGAGCCATGCAAGTATTTCCGAGAAGAGAGGAGGAGTACGGACGATCAACCGAACGGCGATTTGAAAGTAACGATGGTCAGCACAATCGCCGCAAATATGCTGCACGCAGAAAACAGCATTGCACGCGATGACATAGCGTTGAAGCGCGCATGGAATGGATCTAGATGCTTTTTCAATGTGGTTTTCTGGCGAGTCCACGACTGACGATCCGGGAAGAAGAAAACCACAATTTTAATTATTGAACCCAGAATCTGGTTGTAGTACATCAACGGCGGATACCAGGGCCCGACCCTGTGCCCCGCCACCATTAGCATCACGCACATCAAGCACCGCGTGATTGAGATCCAGACCAAAAACAAGATCAGATAGTTGAAGTCAAACCGAATGCTCGCCAGAAGCGCCGCCAGCAAGCCTAGCAAGCCGGTCCACATCTGAACACGTTGATCCTGTAGCACGTAATAGGTGAACCAGCCGAGCCGCGACGGCCCTAGCTGCCGAGCACGTCCATTTTGTCTCAGGGAATTTCCATACCACCTGAACATTAGTGTGCGGCTGCTTTTGAACAAACTCGGATCGGGCGGATGCTCAATCGTTTCAATGGCTGTGTCAGGGATGTAGAACGTTCTCCATCCGTGGCGCACTACGCTGTACCACGACGACTTATCGTCGCCGGTCAAGAACTTCACGCGACCCAGACGCCAATGCAACGTTGAGTCGTTCTCAACGTCAGTGATGAAAGACTGCTGAGTGACGATATGCGCACGAAATACAGACATACGCCCTGTCAAGGTCAACACGCGGCGACTGAGTGCCATTGAGCACATATTCAGATGCCGTTCGGCAAATCTCAGCTTGTGCCATTCACTCATCAACGGCGAACCGAGTACGGTGCAGTATTCGTTCGTCGTCAACGCCCCGACGTCGGGAAGGAGATGGAACATCTGTGCGCTTTTGCGCATCATGCCCGGCATCAACAACGAGTCACCGTCAATCACGGCGACCAGCGCACGTTCGTCCGGGCAATCCCGTGCGATGGCGCGGAAGCCGTGCGCAAGTCCGTCACGCTTGCCCGTCCCTGGAATCCGAACAATTCGCAGTGTGACGCGCTCGGGTGGGTTGTAGGTCTCCCACAGGGCTCTCATCAACAGCTCATCGCCGTACTCGACAATGGACGCGACAACTGTGCTGCGGTAGCCGCATTCGATCGCCTGCTCAATGATCGCGCGATACACACGAGCGGTGGTTTCGACGTCGATCCTGAAGCTCGTGACCATGTAGTAGGCATGAGAGGGATCAGCCGCTGCACCAGCTTTTTCAGCCCGCTCACGCAGCATCGGATAAGAGACGTTGAGAAACCACATTGCGCGGATGAAATGAATACCGCGCAAAGCGTACCGCCAAAGACCGACCACGCCCACGGCAATCAGGAAATGCGACTGGGTCGGGTCGAACGTGAACGTCGGAAGCAGGAGGGCGAGCCCGCCGATTGCGCTCAGTAAAATCAGCCACCCGCTCAGATCTCGCCAAAACCCCAGCCACGAAGATTGGATCTCCGACCTAACCGCTTGACTGTGCTGACTCATTGAGCGCCCCGACTAAAGACTAGCGAACTGAAAGCTACCAGCAGATACCCTGCGCATCTTCTGTCGACGTGGCGCTCATGAATCCGACGAGGTCAACGAGCTTGACGCCCGGCTTGAGCTTGGCGATGACTTCAGCGAACTCGGAATCCTTGTTGCCCAGTACGATCACATCGGAACTGCCGACGACTTCGTCGATCGTCGAATGCAGCAGCTTCGAGACGTGCGGGATTTTCGAGTCGATGTAGTCCTTGTTGGTACCCATGACTCGGGCATGGTCGACGTTACGGTCGAAAATCTTCAAGGAGTAGCCCTTGCCGATCAGCAGTTCAGCCAGATCGACCAGCGGACTTTCGCGCAGATCGTCGGTGCCGGATTTGAAGGCCAGGCCGAGCAGGCCGATGTTCTTCTTGCCGAACGAAGCAATCAGGCTGAACGCACGGTCAACCTGGGCGACGTTGCTGCGCATGATCGCTGCGAGCATCGGGTTGTCCGACTCCATCTGCGACGACCGGTAGTTCAAAGCGCGCAGATCCTTCGGCAGGCAGGAGCCGCCAAACGCGAAGCCCGGCTTCATGTAATAGGACGACAGGTTGAGCTTGTCGTCTTCGCAGATCAGCTTCATCACTTCGCGACCGTCGACGCCGCAAGCCTTGGCAATGTTGCCGATCTCGTTGGCAAACGTGACCTTGGTGGCATGCCAGACGTTGCAGGTGTACTTGACCATTTCGGCCACTTCGATCGGGCGGCGGAACACGGCCGCCGGCAGCACCGAGTAGATCGAGGCCAGACCTTCACCCGAGGCCGCGTCCAACTCGCCGATGACCGTCATCGGCGGCTCCCGGTAATCGTCAATTGCGGTGCTCTCGCGCAGGAATTCCGGATTGACGGCAACGCCGAAATCAGTACCAGCCTTCTTGCCGGACGACTGTTCGAGCGCCGGAATCACCACATTCTTGACCGTACCCGGCAGCACCGTGCTGCGCACGACGACGGTATGGCGCGCCGTCTTGTTCTTCAGGATCGCGCCGATCTCGCGGCACACCTGATCGACATAGCGCAGGTCGAGATCACCGTTGCGCTTGCTCGGCGTGCCGACGCAGATCATCGTCAGTTCCGAACCGAGAACGGCTTCTTCGGTATCGATGGTCGCCCGCAGCTTGCCGGAAGCAACGCCCTTGGCGAGCAATTCGCCGAGACCTGGCTCGACGATCGGCGACTGTCCTGAATTGATCAGCTTGACTTTCAGCGCGGAAACGTCAACGCCGATCACCTCATGGCCGTAATCGGCAAGGCAAGCCGCACAGACAGCGCCCACGTAACCCATTCCGAAAATACTGATTTGCACCATTTGCTCCCTGAATTCTGGTCGCGTGCTGAGCAGCAAGAGCACGCGGCATGTGATCGAAGTAGAACGATTTTTTGATTCCGAGCCTGGCGTGACGCGTCCAATGCATAGCGCCTGAACTTATCAATAGCGGCCTGCATATTTCGCGCCATCAGCGCATCTCATGCTCGCAACCCTTTGGTCAAACAGCGTAATTTACGCCGTCTGCGGGAGATGAAGCGGCCCCCGCTCGCCAAGTGACTGCCGACATCGTTAACGCTGCAGCGCAACAAGTATACGGTGTCGACCTCGCCCGTCACAGGAACAAAAGTGCACTATGGGGAGGCAATCTCGACCCCCGTCACAAAATTGCAGCGTCGACAAGTTTTCTGCCTCCGGACCTCCGTCTGCAAGGGTCCGGCCCATTCAGCAATTCGACAGTTTCGGTTTCGGCACCGTCAAAGTACCGGCCTCGTGCGTCAGCTTGTTGACTCACTCGCGGGACGGTAAAGCCGTAGCTACCGGCAGCGCACCATCGTCAGCTACGCGCTCATCCGCCGCCCCGCTCTCGCCGGCGAACAGGGTCGCCAGCATGGCCGCCTCGATACCGCGTTCGCGAAGATGGGCGATCAGCGCATCGCCGTGACCATGGGTGACCAGCACGCGCTTCGCGCCAGTGTCGTCGATGGTGCGCAACAGCGAGTCCCAGTCGGCGTGGTCGCTCATCACGAAGCCGCGATCGTAAGCCAGCCGACGCTTGCCGCCGCGCACTCTCATCCAGCCGCTGGCGAAGCCGGTGGAACAGGGGTGCAGACGCTTCATCCAAGGCGTGCCGCTGGCACCCGGCGGTGCCAGCACCAGCTTGCCGGCGAACGAGGTGCCTTTCGGCTGATTGCCGACGGCATCGGTCGGCAGCATCTGAATGCCGGCTTGCCGATAAGCCTTGATCAGGCCGGGCATCGCGCCGTGTACATAGACGGTTTCGTCAGTGAACCTCGTCAATTCGGCAAGTACCCGCTGCGCCTTGCCCAGCGAGTAGCAGAACAGCACGGCGGTCTGGCCGTCCTGCTTGCAGGCCTGCCACCAGGCGAAGATTTCGGCAGCAACCTCGGCGTTGTCGGTCCAGCGGTAGATCGGCAGCGCGAACGTCGCTTCGGTGATCCAGGTATCACAGCGGAAAGGCTCGAACGGATCGCAGCTCAAGTCGGCGTCGCGCTTGAAATCGCCGGACAAGCCCCAGACGCGGCCATCGTCGTGCTCGATGCGGACCTGCGCAGAGCCGAGCACGTGACCGGCCGAGTGCAGCGAGATCGTCACCGCGTTGAAGCGCAGCTTCTGGCCGTAATCGAGCGGGGTGATCGGCGATTGCTTGCCCAGCCGTTCGCGGAGCAAGCCCAAACCGCGGCTTGCCGCCCAGTAATGCTGGCTGCCGGTACGCGCATGGTCGCCGTGGGCATGAGTGATGACGGCACGCGGCACGCCGCGCCAGGGATCGATATGGAAATCGCCTTGCGGGCAGTACAGACCCTCCGGCCGCACGATGACGAGGTCGTCCGCGCTCATCGAGCCATCCTTGGCGCTGCGCCCTGCCAGGCCATCCATGGCCTGGCGCGCTCGGGCAGCGAGCAATGCTCGCTGAAAGCCCCCTCGCGCCCCTCCGGCTGCACGATGACGAGGTCGTCCGCTTTCACGTCAGCGCCGGGGTCTGTGCTTCGATGATCGCCATCAACCGCTTCAGCGCACCGCGATTGCCGGCGACCGCTGCTTCGCCATGAGCGCCCATCACTTGGCGACGTTCAGGACTGGCGAGCAGCACCGCCAGTTCTTCGGCAAGACGGGCGGCGTCCTCGATCTCGATCGCCGCATCCCGCTCCAGCAGCAGGGCGCGGGCCGCCTCGAAGTTGTGCATCTGCGGACCGAACAGCACCGGCAGGCCGAGTGCCGCAGGCTCCAGCACGTTGTGGCCGCCAATCGCCACCAGGCTGCCGCCGACGAAGGCGGCGTCAGCCATTGCCAGATACAGGAACATCTCGCCCATGCTGTCGCCGAGAAAGACCTGCACCTCCTCCAGCGCTGGCGGATGACCCGAACGATCGAGCGCCGCCAGCCGCGTGCGGCGTTCGGCTGCAAAGCCGGCGTCCTCGATCAGCAACCACACGGCATCGAAGCGCTGCGGATGGCGCGGTACCAGCACCAGCAGTGCTTCCGGCTGCAGTTCGACCAAGGCGGCATGGGCCGCGAGCGCAGCGGCTTCCTCGCCATCGTGCGTCGAAGCCGCGACCCAGACCGGGCGCTCACCGAAACGCGCACGCAGCGCCACCCCTTCGGCGATCCGGACATCGGGCAATGCGAGATCGAACTTCAGGTTGCCGATCACCCGAACCCGTTCGCGCGGCGCGCCGAGCGTGCGGAAGCGGGCAGCATCCGATTTCGACTGGGCAGCGACGCAATCGACATCGCGCAAGGTGGCCCGCGCGAAACCGTGCACCCGGCCGTAGCCACGGAAGCTGCGCGGCGACAGGCGCGCGTTGGCGATAGTCAGCGGAATGCCGCGAACCCGGCAGGCGCGAAACAGATTCGGCCACAACTCGGTTTCCATCACCACCAGCTTGGCTGGCCGCACCCGGTTCAGGAACCGGGCGACCGCGTCCGGCAGATCGTAGGGCGCATAGCAATGATGGACACGGTCACCAAATGCGGCGATCACCCGCGCCGAGCCGGTCGGCGTGGTCGAGGTCACCCAGATGCGCCGTTCACCATGGCTGGCGATCAAGGCTTCGATCAGCGGCTGCGCCGCCAGGGCCTCGCCGACCGAAACCGCGTGTACCCAGACGGCGATGTCCTCGGCCGGCCGCGGCACCCGCCCGAAGCGTTCACCGAGGCGGCTGCGATATTCGGGCAGCTCGCGGCTTTTCCACAGCAGGCGCAGCAGCACCCATGGTGTCGCCAGATAGAGCAGGAGGGTGTAGAGCAGTCGCACGGGCCGAAGGATGCGGGGCGATCGACGGGCACGCAACGCTAGACTTGCAGGATGACTGCTCCAGAAGCCCCTAAAGCCGCTCCCGCCCCGCTACCGCGCGCACTGCTGCATCCTCGTTGGTGGCTCGCCTGGACACTGCTCGGGCTCGGCCGGGCACTGTGCTGGCTGCCAGTTTCCTGGCTGCTGACGATCGGTTCATCGCTCGGCTGGCTGGTCTGGCGGCTGTTGCCGAGCCGACGCCGGGTGACCCGGATCAATCTGCGGCTGTGCTTCCCGGAGTTCGACGAAGCGACGATCGTGAGTCTGGTCGAAGCGCATTTCCGGGCGCTGGGTATGGGCCTGTTCGAGACTTTGCTGGCCTGGCTGGCACCGGATACCAAGCTCAAGGGCCGGCTGGAACTGCGCGGGGTCGAACATCTCGACGCCGCGACCGCCGACGGCTCCGGCGTGCTGCTGATGACCGGCCATTTCACGACCCTGGAAATCGCCGCCCGCTCGATCTGCCTGGCCGATCGGCCGTTCCATGCGATGTATCGGCCGGCCGACAACGCTTTCGTCGACTGGTGGATGCACCGCTGGCGCGAGCTGCGCTCGGGCCGGCCGGCGCTGCCGAAGGACGATCTGAAGAACCTGTTGCGCGCCTTGAGAGCCGGCGGCGCGGTCTGGTACGCACCGGACCAGACGCTGAAAGTGCCAGGCGCGATCTTCGTGCCGTTCTTCGGCGTGCCGGCGCTGACCCTGACCGCCACCTCGCGCCTCGCCCAGCTCGGCCGCGCCAAGGTGGTGCCGTTCTTCCCGCAGCGCACTGACGACGGCCGCTACATGGTGACCATGGGCCCGGCGCTGGAGAATTTTCCGAGCGGCGACGACCACGCCGACACCCGCCGGATCAACGCGTTGATCGAGGACGCGATCCGCATCTGCCCGGAGCAGTATTTCTGGACTCACCGGCGCTTTAAGTTCCAGCCGCCGGGCGCGCCGGACGTCTACGCCCGCTGAGCGCCCCGGCCATGTCCCGATGAGACTCGATGTCGTCAATCCCTGGGGCCGCGATGCGCCGGTCGACTGGCGCGGCGGGCTGACGCCGCCGGGTGCGCCCAGTCATCCACCGATCAACTACTGGGCCTGGGCCGCCGCCACTGGCGGGCAATTTCACCAGACGCCGGACACCGTCGACGCCTCGGCCGACGCCGTCGTCGTGCTGCTGCGCCGGCGCGGTCTGGCCAACCTGCGCGCGGTTCGCCAGTTGAAGGCGCGTGGCTTGACCGTGTTGGTCAGCTGGAAGGAAAGCGGCAGCGCCCAGATCGAGCATCAGTTGCGGTTCCCCTGGCGGCGCTGGCTGCATCGCCGGGTGCTGGCAGCCTGCGACGGCGCGTTCGCGGCCACCGAACCGGGCTGCGCGCACTACAAGAACTACGGCCTGCCGCCCGAACGGGTGCGCTTCGTCGCCACGCCGTATCCATTCGACGAGCCGAGCTGGGATTTCGCGCTGGCCATCGAAGCGCGCAGCGGCATCGTCGTCGGCACCCGGCAGTTCGACCCGCCATCGCGGTGCCATACCGAGGCGCTGCAACTGGCCGGCCGCATCGCCCGCGCCACCGGCACGCCGCTGACCGTGTTCAATCTGGACGGCGAGGCCGGCCGCAGCCGCGCGCTGGCGGCGACCGGCACGGTGCCGGCGCTGCGCTGGATCGAGCAGCGGCTGCCGTATGCCGCGTTCCTGCAGGAACTGGCGCGACACCGGCTGGTGATCCAGCGCGATGCCGGCTGGGTACCGGGCCAGATCGCCGGCGATGCGCTGCTCTGCGGCATCGTCAACATCGGCGGCAACGGCGCGGTGCAGCGGCTGGCGTTTCCGGCGCTCGCCGAGCCGGAAGCCGACGAGGCCTTGCTCGAAGCGGCGGCGATCCATCTGCTGGGTGATGACGCGGCATATCGGCTGGAAGCCGCTCAGGCCCGGCAGCGTGCCGAGCGCGCCGGCCTGAGCTACGCCGGCTTCCGGGCCGAACTCGCCGGGCTGCTCAAAGCCTCAAAGCAATGACTGCAGGGGCAATGACTGCAAAACCTCGATCACCCGCTCGCGGCTGACCGTCAGCGGCCGCTCGCGGTCGATGGTCGCCGGCTGATCGTCGTTGCACAGCCAGTGCTGATCGCGGCCGAGGGCACCGGTCATCTGCGGCAGGGTCGGGCCGTACAGCGAGAGCCCCGGCGTCCCGAGTGCAGCCGCCAGGTGCATCAGCCCGGTATCGACGCCGACCACCACTTTGGCGTGCGCAAGCCAGCCGGCGACGGCGGTCAGCCCCAGCTTCGGCAGCACCCGGCAACCCGGCGTGGCGGTGGCGATCCGTTCGGCGTCGGCGCGTTCGGCCTCGCTGCCCCAGGGCAGCATCACCGCCAGCCCCTGCTGACTGAGCCAGCGCGCCAGCGCCTGCCAGTCGGCGAGTGGCCAGCGCTTGCTCGGCCAAGTGGTGCCGTGCAGGAACACGGCATACGGCTGATCGATCGCCGGCAACGCGAAGCGGTCGCGATCGAGACCGCTATCCGGCGGCGCATCGAGGTTCGCCGGCAACGGATAGCCGAGTGCGGCGGCGAACAGCCGCCGGGTCCGGGTGATCGCATGTTCCTGACCATGCGCCGGCACGGTGTGGCGATGGTCGTAGAACAAGGACGCCAGCGGTTCGCGGGCCGACGTCCAGCCCGGCCCGGCGCTCGGGCCATCGGCACAAAATGCCAGCCAGGCACTTTTTACCAGCCCTTGGGCGTCGAGCACCCGGTCGTAGCGCGTCTGGCGCAGCGCGGCACGGAAGCGCGCCCAGTCGCCGTCCCGCATGGTCGCCAGCGGGGCCTTGCGCCAGCGCCGCAGATCAGAAGCGATGACCCGCTGCACGGCTGGATGCCAGCGCGGAATCTCGGCAAACGGCCGCTCTGCCAGCCAATCCACCGCCAACTCCGGCACCGCGCGGGCGGCATCGGTCAAGGCCGGCAACGTGTGAATCAGGTCACCGAGCGAGGTGGTCTTGACGATCAGAAGCTTCATCGGAACACGGCTGGAAAGGGGCAGGAATGCGTTGAAAATGGGGCGGAAATGGGGGCTGGCGCGGGGCTTGCAGGGCTGTTTCGGTCATGGTCAGCGCGAAACTTGCTGGTATATTCCGGGCCTTCGGAAAGGCAGGGTCGCACGCCGCGTGGTCAGCCGGAAACTCGACCGAGATACCGGCCGACGTGCCGCCACCACCATGATCCAGTCCTTAGATTTCATGGAATCGAACCAATTCAGAGGTCACGCGTGAACCGCACAGCAAATCGTAGCGCTGCATTGCTTTTGATGATCGGCCTGACCGCGCTGGCGCTGCCAGCCGCGGCAGCGACGCCGGTCGAGGAAGCCCAGTCCCTGGTCAGCCAGGGTGATCTCGATGGCGCGCTGAAGCGCATCGATCGTTACCTCGCCGGCAGCCCGCAGGATGCCGAAGGCCGCTTCACCCGGGCGCTGATCCTGGTCAAGCAGAACAAGAGCGCCGACGCGATCAAGGCGTTCACCGAGCTGACCCGCGACTACCCCCAGCTGCCTGAGCCGTACAACAACCTCGCCGTGCTGTACGCCCAGTCCGGCAACTACGAAAAGGCTCGCGACGCGCTCGAAGCCGCACTGGCCACCAACCCCAGCTACGCCACCGCGCACGAAAATCTCGGCGATATCTACGCCGCGCTGGCCGGTGCCGCGTACAACCGGGCGCTGGCGCTGGACGCCAACAACGCGACCACCCGCTACAAGCTGTCGCTGCTCGGCGGCCTGAACAATGGCGGTGCCGGTCGCGCCGCGACGACGGCTGCGGCTGCACCTGCACCGGCAGCCATTACTCCGGTGGCTGCGGCTGCGACCCCTGCGCCAGCCGTTGCTGAAGCGACCGCGCCGGCAGCCAGCGATGCGGTGCTGAGAGCGCTTGAAGTCTGGGTCAGGGCCTGGTCGGCCCGCGATGTCGATGCCTACCTCGCCGCCTATTCGCCCGAGTTCAAGCCCGATGGCGGCCTCGCGCTCGACGAATGGCAGAGCCAGCGCCGGGCCCGCATCGGCAAGGCGAAAATGATCAATGTCGAAGTGCAGGCACCGGAGGTGCAGGCGATCGACGCCCAGCACGTGCGCGTGCTGTTCACCCAGGACTACTCGTCCGACACCATCTCCGACAAGGTCGGCAAGATCATCGAACTGGCCGAGGTTGGTGGCAGCTGGAAGATCACCCGGGAAACCACCCGCTGAGCCTGAGCTTTGGGACGGGGTTTGGGCGGGGGCTGGCGGCAGCGCTGGTAGCGACGAGCCTGCTGCTGGCTGCCGCCCCAGTCATTGCCGATGTCATTGCCGATGCCATTGCCGATGAGCCGCTGGTCAGGGCGGAGATTCATCCGGAAGACCGCCTCTCCGAAGCGCTCGCGGCGATGCGCGACGGCCGTTACGCCATCGCCACCCAGCGGCTGCAACGACTGCTGGGCATCGAGCCGAACTTCCGCCTCGCCCGGCTGCTGTACGGCCAGGCGCTGGCGCTGCGTTCCGGGGCGCAGCTCGACTCGCCGCTGGCGCACGAGGACGATCCGCGCCTCACCGAGCTGCTGGCCGAGTATCGCCAGCGCAGCGACGAACTGCGCGCACTGCCGACGGCCGGCCTGGTGCCGAGCCTGCTGCTGAAGTTGTCGGACGAGATCGGCAACGTGCTGGTCGTCGATCTCGGCAAGGGCCGCGCCTATCTGATCGACAACAACGGCTCCGGCCAGTACGTGGTCCGCAACCTCTACGCCGGCATCGGCCGCAACGGCTTCGGCAAGCGTAGCGCGGGCGATCTGCGCACCCCGGTCGGCATCTATCGCGTCACCGGCTGGATGGCCGACGACCAGCTGCCAACGCTGTACGGCGCCGGCGCGCTGCCGCTGAGTTACCCGAATTCCTGGGACCGCTCGCTGGGACGCACCGGCTCCGGCATCTGGCTGCACGGCGTGCCAACCGATACCTACGTCCGCGGCCCGCGTTCCAGCGAAGGCTGCGTAACCTTCTCGAACAACGATCTGCTCAGCCTGCGCTCGCAGCTCAGGGTCGGCAGCACGCCAGTGATCCTCGCCGAGCAGCTCGACTGGGTGCCGGCCGCGCAGCTTGTTGCCGAGCGTGAGCCTTTGCTGAAGGCGATCGAGAACTGGCGCCGCCAGGGCGAAATCACGCTGAGCGATCTGAGCCTGTTCGCCTATCCCGGCGAAAACGGCCTGGTGGTCGCCCAGTTCGTCCAGAATGATGCCAGCGACAACGGAGCTTCCAGCGCCGGCAGGGACCAGTTCTGGCGGCATCAGGACGATGGCTCCTGGAAGATCGTCCGCGAACTGAACCGCTGAGCGAGCCGCTCGCAGCCGAAGCCACCGCAGCCCGGAGCGTCCCGATGAACATGGACCCGATCGAATACCGCATCCACGGCAGCGATCTGCAGTACGTCGAAGTGCGCTTGGGCCCGGGCCGCTGCGCGGTCTCGGAGCCGGGCGCGATGATGTACGTCGACGACGAAGTGCAGGTCTCCACCGAGATCGGCGACGGCAGCGGCCGCGAAACCAATTTCCTCAGCCGCCTGTGGCGAGGCCTGCGCCGCAAGTTCAGCGGCGAATCGCTGTTCACTTCGATCTATCGCAATCAGGCCGGCAGCGATCGCCGGGTTGCCTTCGCCGCACCCGGCCCGGGGCAGATCGTGCCGATCGACCTCGCAGCCTCGGGCGGCACCTTGATCGTCCAGCGCGGCGCCTTTCTGGCCGGCGCGCGCGGCGTCGAAGTGGGCCTGGCCTGGCAGAAGCGCTTTCGCGTCGGCCTGTTCGGCGGAGAGGGTTTCATCATGCAGAAGCTGACCGGCGACGGCGTCGCCTTCGTCCATGCCAGTGGCGCGCTGACCGAAATGCAGTTGGTGCCTGGCCAGAGCCTGAGAGTCGATACCGGCTGCCTGGTGGCGCTGCAAAGCTCGGTGCGCTACGACATCAAGTACGCCGGCAAGATCAAGACCGCGCTGTTCGGTGGCGAAGGTTTGTTCTTCGCCCAGCTGTCCGGCCCCGGTACCATCTGGCTGCAGTCGATGCCGCTGAAGCGCCTGAGCCGCACCTTGCTCGGCATGGCGATGACGGCGAATCCGCGCGGCCGGATCGTCTGGTTCCTGATCGCCATTGCCATTGTGGTGATCAATATCCTGAGCATCAACTCGCCGGTCTGAGATGAACCCGAGCTTCGCCGCGCTGCTCTATGGACGCGACCTGCCGCCCGCCGGGCTGAAGGTCAGTGCGCAATTCGTCGGCAATCGCCTGCAGGTTGGCGGCGATCTGCGCTTGGAAGCGGTGGCCGATGCGATCACGATCGAAACCGGCGGCTTCGATCACGACACGCTCTACCTCGGCTGGACTGATGCCACGCGCGGCCGGCTGTCGCTGGCACCCCTCGATACGGTGGCGCGCGCCACCCTGATCGGTAGCGCACCGGCCACGCTCGAAGCGGCGCTGCGCCGCCATGTCCGCAGCAGCCGGAACGATCGCGGCAAGTGGCTGCTGCTCGGCGGGCTGGCGGCAAGCCTGGCCGTGCTGGTGCTCAGCGTGGTGCTCGGCTACGGGCTGATCGTCGACTGGGCGGTGCGGATGGTGCCGACCGAGGTCGAGGCAAAGCTCGGCCAGTCGACGATGGCCGAGCTGCGGCAGTCCGGAAAACTGCTCGACACCGGGCCTGCCGTCGATGCGGTCAGCAGCATCGGCAACCGGCTCACCGCCGGCTCGCGCTACCACTATCATTGGGCGGTGCTCGAAGACCCGAGCATCAACGCCTTCGCCGCACCCGGCGGTTACGTCGTTGTTCATCGCGGCCTGATCCTCGCCACGAAAACGCCCGAGGAACTGGCCGGTGTGCTCGCCCACGAGGTGCAGCACGTCGAGCATCGCCACACGCTGAAGGCGATGGTCAACAGCCTCGGCTGGGCGACGATGGCCACCGTGCTGCTCGGCGATGTCAGCGCCATGGCCGGCATGCTCGCCTATCAGGTCGGCACCACCCACTACAGTCGCGATCTCGAAACCGAAGCCGACACCCAGGGGCTGGCGGCGCTGGTTCGCGCCGGCATCGCGCCCGAAGGCATGGCGACGTTTTTCCGGACCCTGGCAAGGCAAGCGCCGCAGATGCCGATCGCATTGCTGTCCAGCCATCCGGCGACCGAGGAGCGCATTGCCGCGATCGAAGCCGGCATCCAGGCGCTGCCGGCGAAGGACTATCCGCCGCTGGCGATCGACTGGGCGGCGGTGCAGGCGAGCGTCAGGAAGAACGACGACGCGGTGCCCTGAACAGCGAAACGGCGTTCTCACTCGGAGAACGCAGAGGACGCAGAGAACGGCAAAAACGGGAATGCAAAAGCGTTTTCGTTGTTCTATTTTTTCAAGCTTTTCTCTGCGTCCTCCGCGTTCTCTGCGTGAGACCAGCTTTTTAGCCATCGCTTGAATCAAAGACGTTCAGCGCATCATAGCGACCAACGCCTACCCGGATTGCCTCGCCTTGTCCCCTCCCAGCCGTCGCCGCACACCTGATACCGGCGACGCTGCCGAAGACGCCGTCGTCGAACCCTCGCTGGCCAAGGCGCTGGTCGCGTTGAAGCCTTATCTCGCCGAGTTTCCCGGCCGCCTCGCGGTGGCGCTGAGCCTGCTGTTCATCGCCAAGATCGCCGGCGTCTGGCTGCCGCAGTTGATGAAGCAACTGGTCGATGGTCTTGGCCCGCGTGAAGGCCTGGTGCTGGTGGTGCCGGCGGCCTTGCTGCTCGCTTATGGTGCGTTCCGCTTCCTGAACGTGTTGCTCGGCGAGCTGCGCGATCTGGTCTTTGGCCGGGTCGCCGAGCGCGCCCAGCGCCGCGCCGCCCTGAAAGTGTTCGAGCATCTGCATCGGCTCGATCTGGAATTCCATCTGTCGCGGCGCACCGGCGCGCTGAGTCGGGACATCGAGCGCGGCGTCGATGGCATCAGCTTCCTGCTGCGCTTCCTGACCTTCAACATCGTGCCGACCCTGTTCGAGATCGCGCTGGTCGCCGGCATCCTGTGGAAGCAGTACGACGGTCGGTTCGCCGCAATCGCCGGCGTTTCGGTGGTGCTTTATGTCGCGTTCTCGGTCTGGGTCACCGAATGGCGCACCAAATTCGTGCGCGCGGCGAACACCATGGACTCGAAAGCCAATACCCGGGCGATCGATTCCCTGCTCAACTACGAAACGGTCAAGTACTTCGGCAACGAGCGCTGGGAAGCCGAGCGTTACGACGACAGCATGGCCGCCTGGGAACGCGCGACCTCGCAGAACCGGCTGTCCCTGTCGGCGCTGAACACCGGCCAGGCGATGATCGTCGCCGGCTCGATCACCGCGATGATGTGGCTGGCGGCGGCCGAAGTGGTCGGCGGCGCGATGTCCGTTGGCGGCTTCGTTGCCGTCAACGCCTACATGATCCAGCTGTTCGTGCCGCTGAATTTCCTCGGCTTCGTCTACCGCGAGATTCGCCGCGCGCTGACCGACATGCAGAAGATGTTCGGTCTGATCGAACAGCCGGCGAAGATCGTCGACGCGCCCGATGCCATGCCGCTGCTGCGCACCAGCAGCGGCAGCCCGGCGATCCGTTTCGACGACGTGCGCTTCGGCTACAGCGCCAGCCGCAATATCTTGAGCGGCGTCAGCTTCGTGATCGCGCCCGGCAAGAAACTCGCGGTGGTCGGTGCCAGCGGTGCCGGCAAATCGACCTTGGCCCGGCTGCTGTTCCGCTTCTACGATCCCGATCATGGGTCGATCAGCATCGACGGCGTCGACCTCCGTGCGATGCCGCAGGACAGCCTGCGCCGGCTGATCGGCGTGGTGCCGCAGGACACCGTGCTGTTCAACGATACGATCGAATACAACATCGCCTACGGCCGGCCGGGTGCCACGCGCGCCGAAGTGGAGCGTGCCGCCAAGCTGGCCCATCTCGACGGCTTCATCGCCCGGCTGCCGCAGGGCTACGAGACGCACGTGGGTGAGCGCGGCCTGAAAGTGTCCGGTGGCGAGAAGCAGCGCATCGCCATCGCCCGCGCCCTGCTCAAGGATCCGCCGATCCTGATCCTCGACGAAGCGACCTCGTCGCTGGATTCGCGCGCCGAGGCCGCAATTCTTGATGCGCTGCAGGCGGCCACCGAGCGACGCACGACCCTGGTCATCGCCCATCGGCTGTCGACGATCACTGATGCCGACACCATCGTCGTGCTCGATCAGGGCGTGGTCGTCGAACACGGCTCGCACGCTGGCCTGCTTGCTGCGGACGGCGCTTATGCCCGCCTCTGGAACCTGCAGTTGGGCGAGCAGGGCAGCAGTCTGCCGGGGTGATCGAAGCGCTCAGTTCGTCAGTCTCCGAACCTGCTGGCCATTGGCCTTGAGCCCTGCGATGATCCGGCGGAAATCGAGTCACGAGCTTGCAACAACGCTCGCAAGTGCTTTGATCCGTGGACAAAATCGTTTAGCAGGTTCGGCATCGCAGGCGATGCCGCCTAGAGTGACAGCATGAGCCGGGAACCCTTCAGCAGACACATCAGCGTCTGGCGCGCACACGGCGCGATGCCAAGACGTTTCGTGCCCGCAAGGCTCTGCGCGTGGTGAACGGCAACCCGAAAGTGGTCAGCCTGCTGCGTGGCAAAGCCAAGCCTGCCGAAGCCACGGTTCAGCTGGTGGAGGCGCTGCGCCTGCAGGTGGTCGACGCACTGCGCGAACGGCTCAACATCATGTTCGAGGGGGCCGACGATCTGCTGTTCGAGTTCGCCGAGCGTGCCACCAACAACCAGGATCGCCGCCTGTTCTTCGACACCATGCGGGCCGTGCGTCTCGACCGCAAGAACATGACCGCGCGGTTCTGCGACAACTACAGTCAAGGCTTCGACGCGACGATTGCCGCTACCGCCAGCCAGCCAGGCGACGACGGCGAACTGCGCCTGCAGAAGAACGAAGCCGTCGAACTCGACATCGCCGTGTCGAATATGGCGACCAAGGCCGATGGCCTCTACAAGCACACGCTGTGGGACATCGGCGGGCGGATCAAGACGCTGGTCGAGGATCGTCACGCACCGATGTCGATTGAAGCGCTGGTGCCGCTGACCATCTGCCGTGCGTTTCGCTCGGCAGCGGAGACACTGAACGTTGGCTCAGATGTCGAGTTGGTGGTGTTCAAGCTGTTCGACCGCCTGGTGATCAGCGAGCTTGCCGATCTCTACCTCAAGGTACTGAATTTCCTGAAGCAGCACGGCGTGCAGTCCGCCCATCCCGGCTACTCCCCCGGTTACGGGCCGAACGCCCGCCCGGGCGGCGCGCTCAGAGCCGGCGGCGAGGGGCCGGCCGGTGAAACCCTCCGTACCCAGGCCCCGCGCGGTTTTGCCGATGCTCCGCAGTTCGGCCAGACGGCTACCCAAGTGGATTTCCGCGCACCAGCCGGTCTTGCAGCGTCGATGATGAGCTCGCCAGCCCTGGACCCGCAGTCGCTGGCCAGCCTGCAGCGTCTCGGTGCGACGCCGGCCGATGCCACGGCCTATTCGAATGCCAGCCTTGCTGCTGATCTTGCCGCCGCCTCGCAGGGCCTGACGATCATCGGCTGGACGCCACGGCAGAGCGCCGCCTACGTGCAGCGCGCCAGCCTGGTCGGCCACATGTTCAACGACATCCTCGCCGACCCGCATCTGCCGAACCCGCTGCGCGTGCAGTTCGACGGCCTGCGCCTGTCGACGATGAAAGTGGCGCTCAAGGACATCGCCTTCATCTGCGATCCGGATCATCCGGTCAGAGGCCTGATCAACGAACTGGCGACCATGGCTTCGACGGCCAGGACCGGCGGAGCGGAGCATCAGGCCCGCATCGCCGAGCTGGTGTCGCAGATCCAGCAGCAGTTCGATATCGCGGCCGAATCGCTGCGCAAGCCGCCGCCGGAAATCGAGCTGATCGACACCGATCAGGCCGAGCGTTTCATCGAGCAGCAGATGGCGCAGACCGCCACCCGCCGTCAGGCGATCGTCGCCAAGGTGCGCCGGATCATCGCCGGGGAACTGCACTTGCGGACCTCGGGCACCACCATCAGCGACGAAGTGCGGCCGCTGCTGAATTCGCTGTGGGCACCGATGATGGCGATGCACCTGCTGCATCACGGCCCTGAAAGCGCCGAATGGAAACACGGCTTCGCCGAGCTCGATCAGATCGTCGCGATGCTCGATCCGGCCCGCGACGATCAGCGTCAAGAGGCGCTGCGGCGCGAGCTGCGCGCCGAGCTGGAAACCGCGTTCAAGGCCGTCGGCCTCGTCGAAGCCCGCATCAACGAGGCGCTGAACGGTTTCGAATCGGCACTGGCCAAGCTGCGGCCCGATCAACCACCGGCCGACCCGCTGCCCGACACCGCCGCCGCACCGGTGCTGCATGCCGCCACTGCCGCCGATGCGACCGAAAACGTCACCGAACTGCTCGAACAACTGGTGCAGCCCGGCGCCTGGTTCCTGGTCCACGATCACGACCGCAACGAAGGCCGCTGGATGAAAGCGGTGGCCTATTACGCCGGTCTCGACTGCGCCGCGTTCGCCGAGTTCGATGGCAGCAATACCCTGCTGCTGAAGACGCGGATGCTGCTCGACGATCTGCTCGCCCGGCGCACGGTGCCGGTCGATCTCGACCCGGCGGCACGCGTCGCGCTCGACCGCTACCTGGCTCGCGCCGCCTGATCGTTGCCGGCGTGGCGGGGCTGGCATTGGTGGTGCACCCCTGGCAGTAAAGAAAGCCGCCGCGCCATCTTCCCGGCACCCGGCTTTTGCACTAAGTTGATGCGAGTCCACCGCTCAGGGCCTCAAGTCCCCGATCAGGCCAGCAGGTCGACCGCCAGAACCTCAACCCTCCACATGCTCAGTCTCGGCTCGCTCGACGTGAAGCAGCGCATTGCCGCCAGGCTGGTCACGGCCGACATCGAAGCGCTGGTGGCCAGCATTCCGAAGCCGGTCGGCAGCTTCGGCTATGACCCCTGGGGCTACAACGAAGACAGCTTCAAGCTCGCCCTCGGGGCCGCGAAGCGGCTCTACGATCATTACTTCCGGGTCACCGCCCACGGCCTGGAAAACATCCCCAGCGAAGGCCGGGTGCTGATCGTCGGCAATCACAGCGGCCAGTTGCCGATGGATGGCGTGCTGGTCGGCGTCGCTGCGGCGACCAACCCGCACGGCCCGCGTCTGGCCCGGGCGATGATCGAGCGCTTCTTCCCCACCGTGCCCTGGCTCGGCAACTTCCTGAATGCGCTCGGCGGCGTCATCGGCGATCCGGTGAACTGCTCGAAGATGCTCGACATGGATGAAGCGATCATCGTCTACCCGGAAGGCATTCGCGGCTCCGGCAAGCTGTACCGCAAGCGTTACCAGCTACAGCGCTTCGGCAACGGCTTCATGCATCTGGCGATGAACCACCACGCGCCGATCGTGCCGGTGGGCATCGTCGGCTGCGAGGAAACCATGCCCGCGGTCATCAACCTGGCGCCGATCGCCAAGCTGCTCGGCCTGCCCTATCTGCCGATCGTCCCCAGCCTGCTGCCGCTGCCGGCGCGGGTCTATCTGAACTTCGGCAGGCCGATGCATTTCTCGCCGGCGGCGAGCGAGGCCGAAGTGACCGAACAAGTCGAAACGGTGAAAACCGAACTGCGCCGGCTGATGCAGATCGGCCTCGACGAACGCACGAGCCTCTACTGATGGCGACCAGAACCGGCAGCCGCGCCGCGCCGAAGAAAACCGTGCTGATAACCGGCGCTGCCGGTTCGCTGGCCAAGCGGGTGATCGCCCGTCTGCACGGCCAGTACAACGTCATCGCCGTCGATTTCCGCCGCCGGGTCGAGACCGATGCCGGCATCCCGAGCTATCTGGTCGAGCTGCACAAGCGCGGCTTCGAGGACATCTTCGCCAGCCACAAGATCGATGCGGTGATCCATATCGGCCGCATCTTCGCGCACGAAAGAACCCGCCAGCAGCGCTACAACGCCAATGTCATCGGCTGCAAGCGGCTGCTCGATCTGTGCCGCAAGTACAAGGTCGGCCAGGTGATCATCCACTCGACGTACTACGTCTACGGCGCCAGTGCCTACAACCCGGCGCTGATCGATGAGGACGCGCCGCTGAAGGCCAGCGAGGTGACTCAGGATCTGGTTGATTCGGTGGAGCTGGAAAGCCTCGCCAACATCTATCTGTGGAAGCATCCGGAGCTGAACATCACCATCCTGCGGCCCTGCAACGTGCTCGGCCCGGGCGTGCGCAACACCATGTCGATCCTGCTGTCGCGCAGCCTGGTGCCGGTGCTGATCGGCTTCTCGCCGCTGATGCAGTTCCTGCATGTCGACGACATGACCGACGCGATGATCGCCGCCTTCGAACAGAACAAGCCGGGCATCTACAACGTCGCCCCGGACGACTACGTGCCGTATCAGGAAGCCGTGGCCCAGTGCGGCTGCCGCAAGCTGCCGGTGCTGTCGATCCCGCCGTCGCTGCCGAAACTGGTGGCCTCGGTGCTGAACTGGAACGCGTTCTTCCCGCCGTATCTGGTCAACTACTTCAAGTATCCGGTGATCCTCGACGGTCGCCTGTTCCGCGAAACCTTTTCCTGGCAGCCGCGGCGCAGCCTCAACGACATCTTCACCTACTACCGGAAGCAGAAGCTCAGCGCGAGCTAGGCTTTGCAGACCCCGGCCGAACCGAGATCACCGGCTGCGGTCTGAGCGCTACCTTTCCAACCCGCCCACTCCTGACAGGAACCCCCATGAGCAAGGAAAAGAGCAAACCGAAGGCGCCGAAGCCGGTCCCGGCCCCAAGCCCAACGACCACTGAAGCGACCATCGACATCGGCATCAGCAAGGCTGACCGCGCCGCGATCGCGCACGGTCTCTCGCGCCTGCTGGCGGACGAATACACGCTGTATCTGAAGACCCACAACTTCCACTGGAACGTCACCGGGCCGATGTTCAACACCCTGCACCTGATGTTCATGGGCCAGTACACCGAATCATCGCTGGCGGTGGATCTGGTCGCCGAGCGCATTCGCGCGCTGGGCTTCCCGGCACCGGGCACCTATGGCCAGTACGCCAAGCTATCGAGCATCGACGAGGACGAAGGCGTGCCGGCGGCGCTGGAGATGGTCAAGAAACTGGTCAAGGGCCACGAAGCCTGCGCGAAGACGGCACGTTCGGTGTTCCCGCTCGCCGAAAAGGCCAGCGACGAACCGACCGCCGATCTGCTGACCCAGCGTCTGCAGTTGCACGAGAAGACCGCGTGGATGCTGCGCTCGCTGCTCGAATGATCGAGCCGCATAAGCCGTAAAATGAAAGGGCCGACTAGGGTCTGTTGACAGCTACTTCGGTCACTGCGGCGGAGGTCGTTTAAGCCCAGTGCAACGAGCGAGGAGCGGCCAATAGTCGACCTATTGGCGCGACGAGCGAGGCAGCAATGGGCTCAAACGGCCCCGCCCCGAAGGGCTGCGGCCAAAAAGCCGCCAAGACTTCGTTGCGAACCTTGACCATAGGTAGACTATGGCCTGCGGTCCGCGCCTCGCTTGGCGGCTTTTTGACCTGCAGCGCAGCGACCGAAGTAACTGTCAACAGGCCCGCCGGCCCTTTTCTTGCGCATCGCTTTCATGGCCACCCCTCCGCTCCTGTCCGTCCGCCGCCTGCGCGTGCTTTATGCCAGGCGCGGCCTGCTTCCCGGGTTTATGTCTTGGGGCCGCGCAGCCGACATCCGCGCCATCGACGATCTGCACTTCGACCTTCAGCCCGGCGAGACGCTCGGCATCGTCGGCGAATCCGGCTGTGGCAAATCGACCCTGGCCCGCACCCTGGTTGGCCTGCAGGCAGCCACCTCGGGCTCCATCCGCTACAACGGCCGCGAACTGATCGGGCTGAGTCGAAAGGACTGGCGGCCGCTGCGCCGTGAAGTGCAACTGGTGTTCCAGGATCCGCTGGCCTCGTTGAGCCCGAAGATGAAGATCGTCGACATCGTCGCCGAGCCGCTCAAGGCGCTGCGGCCGGAGTTCGATGCGGCGGATCGGCGCAGCCGCGCGCTGGCGCTGCTCGATCGGGTCGGCCTCGGCCCGGAACTGGCGGACCGCAAGCCGCGCGAGTTGTCCGGCGGCCAGGGCCAGCGCGTCGGCATTGCCCGGGCGCTGATCGTCGAGCCCAAGCTGCTGATCTGCGACGAACCGGTATCGGCGCTCGACGTCTCGATCCAGGCGCAGATCATCAACCTGCTGTCCGACCTGGCCCGCGAACGCAATCTGGCGATGATCTTCATCGCCCACGACCTCGCCGTGGTTCGTCAGCTATCGGACCGGGTACTGGTGATGTACCTCGGCAAGGTCATGGAACAGGGCCGCGCCGACAACGTCTACGCCCGGCCGCGCCACCCGTACACGCGGGCGCTGCTCGAAGCCGCGCCGGTGATCGAAGCCGATGGCAGCAGACCGACGAAGCGCCGGCTGCTCGGCGGCGACACGCCGAACCCGGCACAGCCACCAATGGGCTGCGTGTTCCACCCGCGCTGCCCACTCGCCGAACACGCCTGTGTACAGAGCGTGCCGCTGCTGCGGCGGGTTGATGGCGAGCAGTACGCGGCTTGTCATTTTGTGGCGGCGGGCGGCTGACTTTTAGGCGGACGCCTGCCTGATCAAGGCAGCCATCGGGCAACCCGGCCCCTGGAATTGCGCTTCGAGCCCGGCTATGACGCCGGCCCGATCGGCAGCCGAGCGGTTCTGGCTGAGCTTGAGCTTGCCGACCATCCGGCTGATTTCGACTTCGAAGCCGACGATCGCCTGCATCAGCCTGGCAATGAATTCGGCGGGAGCATCGTCGATCTGCCACGGTGCGTCGAACCCGGACTCGTGCTGGCCGGTCAGCGCATCGAGCTGATCGCGCAGCCAGCCGGCGTCATTGACGATTCGCAGGCGGCCGTAGACGTGCACTGCCTCGTAGTTCCAGGTCGGGACAACGCGGCCGTCGACCGCTTTGGTCGCGTACCAGGAAGGCGAAACATAGGCGTCGACACCCGTGAACACCACGAGCGTTTCGACACCGGGATCGAAAGTCCGCCAGACCGGATTGGCGCGCGCCACGTGACCACGCAGCGTGCCCAGCCGCGACGCGGCTGACTCCAGATGCATCGGGATATGGTTCGCTTCGAGTCCGTCGGCAGTCATCGTCACCAGCGTCGCAAGTGGCTGCGCGCGGATCAGTGCATGAAGAGCTTCCGTGCCGCTCTCGGCAAAGTGCGTTGGAACGTACATCTCTTCACCTTTCGAATTTCAACCACACTTCGGCTTCTTCCCCGCCGCCTGCGCCTGCTGATACACCGGCAAATCCTGCGGCAAGCGCGCCGCGATCTGGCGGATTCGGGTGTCATCGGACGGATGGCTGGATGCGAATTCCGGTGGCTTCTGGCCGCCGGCCTGGGCCATGTTCTGCCAGAGCTGCACGGCCTGGCGCGGGTCGAAACCAGCCTTGGCCATGTAGTCGAGGCCGAGCAGATCGGCCTCGCTTTCATGGGCGCGCGAGAACGGCAGCAGCACGCCGTACTGGGCACCGGCACCGAGTGCCGACATCAGCGCGCCGCCGCCGGCACCACCGCCGACGATCAACTGGGCGACCCCCATGCCGAGGCCGGCGACCTGCTGCTGCGATACGCGCTCGTTCGAGTGGCCGGCGATCACGTGGGCAACTTCGTGGCCGATGACGGCGGCGAGTTGATCCTGCCCCTTGGCCACCTGAAGCAAGCCGGTGTAGACGCCGATCTTGCCGCCGGGCAAGGCGAAAGCGTTGACGTCCTTGGACTCGAACACCTTCACTTCCCAGACGCCGCCGACTTCGCGGGTGATGGCATTGGCCACGCAGTTGACATAGGCCGTGGTCTGGCCGTTGCCGGTCACCGGGGTTTCCTTGGCGGTCTGCGCGAACGCGGTGACGCCCATCTCGTTGAGGTCGGAATCCGGGTACAGCTTGAGCTGGCTGCGGCCGAGCGGCGAGGTCGCGCAAGCGACGACTGCGGTGGCGGACAACAGGCTCAGCAACAGTTTCTGACGGCGTTTCTGACGGCTCGGGTGGCAATTCATGATCATCGGATGTCTTCGGGAAGTTCTCGGTTCGGGCCGCGCTATATTCGGCGCGTTCCCTTGAAACCAGTTTACGAGGTTGGCGATGGCTTTGAGACCGCTGCTGCTGCGCATGATTCCTGGCTTTCTTGCGCTGCTGGCCATGCTGCCTGGCAGCACGATCGCAGCCGATCAGACCAAGCTGGCGATCGGCCCCGATCCGGCGCTGTCGCCGGCC
The DNA here is from genome assembly GCA_030694365.1 of Nevskia sp. Lineage (GTDB taxonomy): Bacteria > Pseudomonadota > Gammaproteobacteria > Nevskiales > Nevskiaceae > Nevskia. The sequence continues at coordinate 42,875 of JAUXYM010000004.1, forward strand.
GCCGTCGTGCAATTGCAACTGGCCGCACTGGCCAAGGTCGACCAGCCGGTGCGCGATGCCGGCTTCACGATCGTGTTCGGCTTCGCTTCGCCCGGCAACCGCAGCCAGACCGGGCCGCTGGCGCATTTCGCAGCGCTGATCCGCGAAACCTATCCAGCCATGCTCAACCACCGCAGCTCGACCCTGGCACCGCTGATCAGCGAAGGCCGACAGGCGATCCAGGGCGTCGAGCTGATCGACCGCAGCGGTGTCAGCCACCGCTATGTGTTCGCGCTCAGCAAGCAGACTGACGGCCCGTACAAGGACTGCTGGCTGACCGACAGCGTCTACCAGGCGGATCAGGACGGCGAGCCGGAAGTGGCGATCTGATGGGGATCTGAAGGGCCATCAGCCGCTGCTGACTCAGCCGCCGAGCGCCTTCTTGATGCCGTTGCCCATCGCGGTGACGCCGCCCAGCGACCAGCCGCCGTCGACCGGCAGCACCACGCCGGTGACGTAGCGGGCCAGCGGGCTGGACAACCACATCGCCGCCTGGGCGATGTCGTCGGTGTTGCCGAAACAGCCCATCGGCACGCTGTCCAGCACCATCTGGTTGGCGCGCTCGTTGGGGGCGAGGCGGCGCATGCCTTCGGTGCCTTCGATCGGCCCCGGCGAAATCGAATTGACCCGCACGCCGAGCGGGCCCCACTCGATCGCCGCGACCCGGGTGACCATGTCGACACCGGCCTTGGCGGCGCAGACGTGCATCTGGAATTCCATCGCAATCCAGGCCTGCGGCGCGCTGAGGTTGATCACCGATGCGCCCGGCTTGCTCAGGTACGGAAACGCGGCGCGGACGACGTGGAAAGTGCCGAGCAGATCGATATCGACCACTGACTTGAAGCCGTTCGGCGAGATGCCCATCGCCGGCGACGGGAAGTTGCCGGCAGCGCCGGAGATCAGCACGTCGATATTGCCGAGGCGCAGCGAGCAATCCTTGAATGCGGCATCGACGGCCGCGTAGTCGCGGACATCGGCCGAGTAGCCGATCACTTCGCCGCCGTGCTGTTTGAGTTCAGCGACCGCCGCGTCGACCTTGTCCTGGCTGCGCGACATCACCGCCAGCTTGGCGCCGGCTTTCGCGAAGCCGTGGGCGATGCCGAGATTGATGCCGCTGGTGCCGCCGGAAACGAATACCGTCTTGCCGCTGTAGTCGTAGCCCATGGTCAGGTCCGAGTGGGAAAAGTTGGGAGGTCAGGCCGTCGGGGTCCAGCGCAGCGTGTCGAGAAGCTGCTGGTGCAGGCCGGGTGTGGCGGCGCAGACGCTGGTGGTGTCGAGGCCGAGCGGCTGGCCTTCAAGATCGGTGAACACGCCGCCGGCTTCTTGAACGATGACGCTGAGGGCGGCGATGTCGAGGATGTTGACGTCGGACTCGACGACGGCGTCGATCTTGCCGGCCGCCAGCAGATGGTAGTGCAGGAAATCGCCGTAGCCACGAATGCGGTGGAGCTTCGGAATCAGCTCGCCGAGCCGCGCCCAGGCCGGGCTGTTCGCCAGCCGCGCGAGATTGCCGGTCGAGAAGCTCGTCTTCGCCAGCGTGTTGGCCGATGAAACCTGCAGACGCTGGTTGTCGCACCAGGCGCCCTGGCCCTTCTCGGCAAACATCACTTCGCCGAGCGCGCCATCCCAGCACGGTGCCGAGGACACGCCGAGCACCAGCTCGCCCTTGTGCATCAGCGCGATCTGGGTGGAGAACATCGGATAGCCGCGGACGAAACTCTTGGTGCCATCGATCGGGTCGATCAGCCACAGGTGTTCGTTATCGCCGGCCTCACGGCCCAGCTCTTCGCCGTAGAAGCCGTGGTTCGGGAAGTGGCTTTTCAGCACCGCTTTGATGGTCGCTTCGGCGGCGATGTCGGCCTCGGTCACCGGGCTCGAATCGGCCTTGTAGTCGACCGAAAACTGGCCGCGATAAGCCATGCGGATCACCGCCGCAGCGGCTTCAGCGGCTTCCAGCGCCGCAGCGAGATAAGGACTGGTCACACAGCACTCCGGCAGACCGCGCTTCGCGGGGCGGCGAATGATAAACCGCTGGCTCCCGGCAGGCCGGCGCAGCAACATCCCGGCGGCCAGATCGTGGGTCTTGATATCATTTCTCCGTTCGCAGGTGCCCGCATCCCCGCTCGACAGGGGATCCGGGTTAAACGGGAAGCTGGTGCGCGTTCGCTGTCATCGAACGCTATTCCGGCGCTGCCCCCGCAACGGTAGATGGGAGTACTTCGGCCCAACGCCACTGGATCGTGTCTCGATCCGGGAAGGCGTCGAAGGAAGCGGCCGCACGCCGTTTCACCCATGAGCCCGGAGACCGGCCTGGAACGGGTCCGTGCGCATCCTGCGCGCGGCGAGTCCGGCTGGTGACCTGCGGGGACGCGGGTCGCAGGAGAAATCGATGAAATCCGTGTTGTTGACGGCGCTCTGTGCAGCGCCCTTGTTCTGCTTTGCCCAAACCGCTGCTCCCGACAGCAATGCTGCGGATGACGCCGCCAGCGTCACCCTCGATCCGGTGCTGGTCACCGCGTCGCGCACGCCGCAGCCGCAATCGCAGACCCTGGCCGCGACCATCGTCATCGATCGCGCCCAGATCGAAGCTGCCCAGGCCGGTGACCTCGCCGACCTGCTGCGCTTCAACGCCGGTCTCGATATCGGCCGTACCGGCGGCCCCGGCCAGACCGCCTCGGTGTTCATCCGGGGTGGCGAGTCGAACCACACGCTGGTGCTGATCGACGGCGTCCGCGTCAATCCGGCCACCTCCGGCGGTGCGGCGCTGCAGAACCTGGTGCCGGACATGATCGAGCGCATTGAAATCGTCAAAGGGCCGCGTACCACGCTGTACGGCTCGGATGCGATCGCCGGCGTCATCAACATCATCACCCGCTCGCCGGGCAAGCAGCAGATCGACGCCAGCCTGCGCGGCGGCAGCTATGGCACCGTTGGCGGCAGCGCGCACTACGCCAATACCATCGGCGACTACGGCCTGTCGGTGGAGACCGAACAGCAGAAGACCGACGGCTTCCCGGCCTGCGTCGGCACCGATGTCGACAGCGAGTTCCGTAACAATTCCGTGAACGTCAAAGGCACGGCAAAAACCGGCATCGCCCGCTTCGAGGCCCGCGCGTTCAACGCCCAGGGCAAGACCGAATACTTCGGCGGCGGTTGTGATCCGACCTTCGGCCTGAACCCGACGGCTCTGGATTTCCGCAACCAGACCTTGGCGCTGGCCGCCTCGTCGCAGTTGCTGAGCAACTGGGATTCGACCCTGAGCTTAAGCCGCAGCGAAGACCGCAGCCGCCAGTACAACCAGACCGACAGCGTGCGCACCATCCGCCCGCAACTGGACTGGCAGAACACGGTCACCGTGCTGCCCGGCCTGCGCGCGCTGTTCGGCGGCCAGGTCAGCCAGGAGCGGGTCGATAGCTACAGCAGTTTCGGCGCGCCGATCAACCAGACCATCGATCTCTACAACGCCTTCCTGCAGGGCCAGTACGACAACGACCACAATCACCTGCTGCTGGCCGGCAGCGTGCTGGACCACGATGCCTTCGGCAGCCGCTTGTCCTGGAATGCCGAATACGGCTACGACCTGTACGTGAAGCCGCTGTACAAGACGACGCTGATTGCCGCCGCCGGCACCGGCTTCCGGGCCCCGGACGCCACCGATCGCTTCGGCTTCGGTGGTGATCCGAATCTGGCGCCGGAACGCGCGCAGAACCTCGAAGTCGGCGTCCGCCAGCGCTGGGGTGCCAACCAGACCTGGGATCTGCGCGCCTTCCGCACCCGGATCAAGAACCTGATCAGCGTCGAATACGATCCGGCCAACAACCAGGACGTCGACTTCGGCTTCCGCGCCGTCAACATCGACCGCGCCAAGAACAGCGGCCTGGAAGCGACCTACCGCTACGCCGACGCGCTGTGGAGCGGCACCTTGACCGGCATCATCCAGAACCCGAAGGATCGCAGCGACGACAGCTCGCTGCTGCGTCGCGCCCGGCGCAGCGTCACCGCGCAACTGCGTCGCGACATCGGCCGCTTCTATGTCTCGACCGACGTGCTCGGCAGCAGCGAACGGGCGGACTTCGGTGCCCGGAACGCCGGCTACACGCTGTGGAACCTCGGTGCCGGCGTGCGCCTGCCGCAGGGCTTCAGCCTGTCGACACGGATCGAGAACCTGCTCGACCGCGACTACCAGACCGCCGCCGGCTATCGTCAGCCGGGCCTGTCCGCTTATGCGACGCTGCGCTGGCAGTACCTCTGACGGCGAGAAGCAGTTGCTAGTAGCTAGTGGCTAGTTTCCAGAGAAGCAAGGCCGCTTCTGCTTCTCTGGAAACCAATAACCAACAACTGGAAACTGCTTCATCTTCTGACCACTGACCACCCACCACCGGACACTGCTTTTCATGGGCAACCGACTTTCAAAAATCGTCACCCGCACCGGCGACAAGGGCACCACCGGCCTGTCGAGTGGCGAACGGGTGCCGAAGACCCATCTGCGCGTGCAGGCGATGGGCGATGTCGATGAACTGAACTGCTGCGTCGGCCTGATGCTGGTGCAGACCCTGCCGGACAGCATCCGCACTCCGCTGGCGCGTACCCAGCACGAGCTGTTCGATCTCGGCGGCGAACTGTCGATGCCGGGCTTCGAACTGGTCAAGGAAAGCTATCTGGCGCGCATCGACGGCGAGCTGGAAACGCTCAACGAAAGCCTGCCGCCGCTGAAGGAATTCGTGCTGCCGGGTGGCAATCCGGCGGCAGCGGCGGCCCATCTGGCGCGGGCGGTGGCACGCCGTGCCGAGCGTGCGGTGTGGGCGCTGCATGCCGACGAGGCGATCAGCCCGCTGGTGCCGCAGTACCTCAATCGCCTGTCCGACTACCTGTTCGTCTGCTGCCGGGTGCTGGCCCGCCAGGACGGTGGCCAGGAAGTCAGCTGGAAGCGCAGCGAGTAGCTTCAGCGCCGATCAGGGCTTGGCCAGCGGATCCTTGTAGTCGGCCGGATTGCGGCGCGGCACGCGGGTCGACGCACCGGGACGGGTGACGCCCTTGGCATCCTCGTTTTCGACGGCGGTTTCCAGAAACTGCTGCGAATCGTCGTTGAGATTGTTCGGGTCTTTGGCCAGATCGCCGTACCACTGCTGCAGCTTTTCGAGGCGATCGAGCTTGTGCTCTTCCTCAGTACCGAGACCCGGCAGCCGCTTGGCCTGATTGCGGCGCTTACGATCGCCCTTGGTCAGTTGGTCGACCTCGCCTTCAACCTTCACTTCCGGCATTTGGACGACCGGCGAAGTACCGTCCTTGCCTTTCTCCGGCACCGCTTGCGGCGCACCCGTCAGCCCCTGACCCTCCTTGAGCAATAGCTGGGCGTGGGCAGCGGGCAGCACGGCCAGCAGCGCTGCCGCCAGCAGCGGAACCAGGACGGCGTGACGCAGCTTGGGCTTCAGGGACATGAACGGCTCCATCGAAAAAAGGTTGATCGGGACTGTAGCTCAGCGCGTCCCGTCTCACTGACGTACCTCAATGACCAGTGGCGGCAGCTTCCGTGCCCGGCCCGGCTCCGGGAGCCGTGCGCGGCGCGCGGATCAACGGCAGGATCAGCAGCACCGAGGCCATCATCATCGACACCAGCGCGAACATGTCGCCGTAGGTCATCACCGCTACCTGCTGCTGCATCTGCCGCATCAGCAAGGACATCGCGCCCGCTTCGCTGCCGGTGATGGTCTGGCCGGTGGCGAGCATCTCGCGCACCGGTGCCGCGCCCGGCCGCACGGCTTCGCTGAGCATCTGCCAGTGCAGCCAGCTGCGTTCGTTGATCAGCGTGTTGATCAGCGCCAGACCGATGGCACCGCCGATGTTGCGCATCACATTGAACAGGCCGCTGGCATTTTTGACCTCGGACATCGGCAAGGTGCCGAGCGCGATGTTGGTCATCGAAAACATGGAGAACAGGAAGCCGCTGCCGCGGAAGATCTGCGGCACGATGAATTCGACGACGCTCCAGTCGGCGGTCAGCCGGCTGTTCAGCCAGGCGCCGATGCTGACATTGCAGATGCCGATCGCCAGCATGGTTTTCGGCCTGATCAGCTTCGCCAGCCGTCCGGCCAGCGGCGCGCTGAGGAACATCGCCACGCCCTGGGCGATCATCACGTGGCCGATCTGCAAGCTGTTGTAGCCACGCACCTGGCCGAGGAACAGCGGCGTCAGATAGATCAGCGTGTACAGGCTCATGCCGACGGCCATCGCCAGCACCGTGCCGAGCGCGAAATTGCGATCGGCAAACGCCCGCAGATTCACCACCGGATGCTCGGCGGTGAACATGCGATGGAAGAACAGCATGCCGGCCAGCACCGCCAGCACGGCACAGACGGCTACCGAAGCCTGCGAGAACCAGTCGTTGCGCGGGCCTTCATCGAGCGTGTATTCGAAGCAGCCGAGGAACACTGCCATGAACAGCAGGCCGCGCAGATCGATGACCTTCAGCAGTTCCGGCTGCGGCTGATCGATCTCGACCAGGTTCCACACCGCGTAAGCCACCGCGAAGCCCGGCAGCACATTGATCAGGAACAGCCAGTGCCAGGACGCCGACTCGGTCAGCCAGCCGCCGACGGTAGGCCCGATCGACGGCGCCAGAGTGGCGATCAGGCCGAACAACACCTGCGGCAGCACCCGCCCGGCCGGCGGAAACATCAGGTACATCGATGCCGACGTGGTCGGGATCATGCCGCCACCGAGAAAGCCCTGGATGACCCGGAACACGATCATCGATTCCAGATTCCAGGCCGTTGCGCAGGCGACGCTGGCCAAGGTGAAGCCGAGCGCGGAGATGACGAAATAGACCCGCGTCGACAGCAGCCGCGACAGATAGCCGGACAGCGGAATGGCAATCACTTCGGCGATCAGATACGAGGTCTGCACCCACTGGATTTCGTCGGCACTGGCCGACAGCCCGGCCTGCAACTGATTGATCGACGAGGCGACGATCTGGATATCCAGAATCGCCATGAAGGTGCCGAACAGCATGGCGATGAAGCCGAACCAGGCCAGCCGGCTGCGCGCCCGTTCGGCGGCGGTCGGCATGACAGCGGTAGGCAACATTGCAGCCACGTTCTGGACGCTTAGTGCTGGGCCGCGCCGGCTTCAGGCTCGGCTCGTGTATCGACACTGACTTCGACCGACAGCCCCGGCCGCAGCCGGCTGGCGAGCGCGGCGCGGTCGTCGAGGGCGATGCGCACCGGCACCCGCTGGACGATCTTGGTGAAGTTGCCGGTCGCGTTCTGCGCCGGCAGCAGCGCCCATTCGGCACCGGAAGCCGGCGAAAAGCTGTCGACATGGCCGTGCAGCAGCAGGCCAGGGAAGGCATCGATGTCGATCTCGACCGGCTGGCCGATGCGCATCTGATTCAGCTGGGTTTCCTTGAAGTTGGCTTCGACATAGAGCTGATCGAGCGGCACCAGCGACAGCAGGCGCTGGCCCGACTGCACTCTCTCACCAAGCCGCGCCGACAAATCACCGACCGTGCCGGCCACCGGCGCGACGATGGCTGTTGAGGCCAGATCGATCTCGGCCAGCTTCAGCTGTGCTTCTGAAGCCGACAGCGCCGCTTCGAGCCCGGCGCGGCTGCTGTCGCTGAGCGTGGTCAACGCCCGTTCGGCGGCCTGCACGCCGGCAGCGGCGCGAGCCACCGAGGCGACGGCGTTCAGATGCGCGGCCTCGGCGTTGTCGAGCCGCTGGCGGGTGGCGACGCCATCCTTGAGCAGGCTGCGGGCGCGGTCGAGTTCGCCACGGGTCTGCACTTCGCTGGCGCGGGCGGCAGTGACCTGAGCCCGCGCTTCGGCGATCGCAGCATCCTGCTGGCCGCGCTGCTGACCGTTGCCGGCCAGCGCCGCCTGCGCTTCGGCCACGCTGGCGCGAGCGCTGTCGACACGAGCCGCGTAATCGCGGCGATCGATTTCCAGCAGCAGATCGCCAGCGGCCACGGTCTGGTTGTCGCGCACTTTCAGGCTGACGATCTCGCCGCCGACTCTCGGCGTCAGCACGCTGATGTCGGCACGCAGATAGGCGTTGTCGGTGGCGATGAAGAAGCGCCCGACCTGCCACCAGCGCCAGCCCCAGACGGCGGCGGCGATCAGCACGACGAGCAGGATCGCGAGGCGCAGCAGCCGGCGTGATGCGCTTGAGGCCGCCGTGCCGGAGTTGGGGGCAGGGGCGGGGGCGGGGGCGGGGGAGTCGATCGTGGTGGCCATCGGGTTGCTTCCTGCGGAGGCGGGTGCCTGACTACTTGCGGGCGGCTTGCAGCAGCGGAAACCGGCTGATAGTGTAGTGAACGTTACATTTCATTTTGTGCCCCCGCCGTGGCGAAAGTCAAACCTCCAGCAAAACCCGAAGCAGCGAAACCTGCGGCTGTGAAAACCAGGCCCCAGGGCCAGCAGAAGGCTGTGCGCGACAAGCGGCAAACCGCGCTGGCGACGGCGGCCGAGCCGGAAGCGCGGGGCGCGCGCGGCACGGCAAGGCGCGATGCGATGCTCGCCGCCGCACGCGACGTGTTCCTGGAGTCGGGCTATGAAGGTGCCAGCATCGAGGAAGTCATGCGCCGGGTCGGCGGCTCGAAAGCCAGCTTGTACCGCTACTTCGGCAACAAGGAAGGCCTGTTCGGCGACATCATCGCGGCCCGCTGCGACGAATTCATGCAGGGCTTCAAGGTGCCTGCGCAGGCCGATGACGACATCGAAGCCACGCTGACCTCGCTGGCGCAGCGCTTCGTCACCGTGTTTCTCGATCCCGAACGGCGCGAGCTGTTCCGCATCATGATCGCCGAGATGCCGCGCTTCCCGGCACTCGCGCAGCGCTTCTACGAGAGCGGCCCGGCGCGCGCGCACAAGCTGCTTGGCGATTACTTCCGCCGCCAGCAAGAGGCCGGCCGCCTGGTCTGCCCGGACCCGGAATTCACCGCCGTGCAGTTCATCGAGATGGTCAAGGCCAACCCCCAGCATCGCGCCCTGCTCGGCTTCGATCCGTTCCTGCCCGGCCGCAGCGCCGCCCAGCACATCGCCGGCGTGGTCAGCCTGTTCCTGCATGGCTGCGCGCGACGCCCTGACTCCCTGTGAAGAGCCTAAAGATGAACCGCAGCCTCCCCCGCAGCCGCGTCGTGATTGCCGTTTCCCTGTCGTTCGCGGCAGCGCAAGCCGGCGCCACCAGCCTGCACGAAGCCGCCGAACGCGCGCTCCAGCAGGATCCTCGTCTTGCCGCTGCCCACCTGTCGGCAAGCGGCAGCGCGGCAGAAGTCGAAGCCGCGCGCGCCGGTTATTTGCCGAGCGTCAATGCCACTGTCATCGGCGGCCGCTCGCGGCTCTATACCGACGCCCAGTTCCCGCAGGCCGGTGCCCGCCAGCCGCTGAGCTGGGGCCTGGTCGCCAGCCAGCCGCTGTACAGCGGCGGCCTGGTCGCCGCTCAGGTCGACGCGGCGCGGTCCCGACACGAAGGTGCCGAGCAAAACGAGGCCGCGACTGTCCAGCAACTGCTGTTCGCCGCCGCCGGCGCCTGGCTCGATGTGAAGCGCGACCGCGCCGTGATCGGCCTCAACGAAACCAATGTCCAGCGCCTTCAAAAGGCGCTGGACGACAGCCGCAAACGCCTCGATGCCGGCGAAGCGACCAAGGCCGACGTCGCCCAGGCCGAAGCGCGGCTGGCCGAAGCCTGCGCCAGCTTGCATCGGGCCCGCGCTACCGAAGCGGTGAACGCCGCCGCTTACGAGCGCGTGGTCGGTGTGCCGCCGGATCAATTGCCCGGCGACTGGCCGAAGCCGCTGGTGCCGGCGACGCTCGCCGAAGCGCTGGCGGTGTCAGCCGATACGCCGGCGGTGCGCGCCGCCGATGCCGAGGATCGCGCCGCCAAGTCGCGGATCAGCGCCGAACGGGCCGGCCATCTGCCGCGCTTGTCGATCGAAGCGGAAGCCAATGACGCCGACGATTCCACCTTCACCTACGACCGCCAGACCTACTGGTCGGTGCAGTTGAAAGCGACCCTGCCGATCTACGCCGGAGGTGCGGTGGCCTCGCGGGTCTCGGCCGCGAAAGCCGAAGCCTCGGCCGCCGAAGCCCGCGCTGCCGACAGCCGTCGTGCCTCGAATGAGGCGATCGCCCAGGCCTGGGCGATGTACCAGTCCTCGGCGCAGGTGATCGCCGCCTACGAAGCTGCGGTGAAGGCCAGCGAACTGGCGCTGGACAGCGTCCAGCGCGAGCAGGCCGTCGGCACTCGCACCACGCTCGATCTGCTCGATGCCCAGCGCGAGCTGCTGACCGCCACCGTCAACCTCGCCGCCAGCCAGCACGATCGCTCGCTGGCCGCGCTGCAGTTGCTCGGGGCTACCGGCCGGCTGACGCTGGCGGCGATTCCCTAGGGTCTGAAACGAAAACGGGTGGCCAGCGCTGGCCACCCGTCAGGTCAAGCCGAAACGGCAGCTCAGGCGACCTTGACCACCAGCTTGCCGAAGTTCTTGCCGGCCAGCAGGCCGGTCAGCGCGGCAGGTGCGCCTTCGAGATCGTCGATCAGGTCCTCGCGCACCTTCACCGAACCATCGGCGAGGCGCTTGCCCATCTCGACCAGGAAGTTGCCGTAATGGGCGGCGTACTGATCGAAAATGATGAAACCCTTCAGCTCGAGGCGCTTGACCAGCACCGCGAACATGGTGCCCGGCAGGCGATCGGCACCGCCAAAACCTTCGCCGTTGTAGTGGGCGATCAGGCCGCAGACCGGCACCCGGGCATTGACGTTGAACAGCGGCATGACGGCGTCCCAGACGGTGCCGCCGACGTTCTCGAAATAGACGTCGATGCCGTTCGGACAGGCGGCGGCCAGCTGCGCGGCGAAGTCCGGCGCGCTGTGGTCGACGCAGGCATCGAAGCCGAGTTCCTTGACCGCGTAATCGCACTTGGCGCGGCCGCCGGCAATGCCGACCACGCGGCAGCCAGCCGCCTTGGCCAACTGGCCGGAAATCTGGCCGACGGCACCGGTGGCACCGGCAGTGACGAAGGTTTCGCCGGCCACCGGCTTGCCGATGTTGATCAGGCCATGCCAGGCAGTGAAGCCGGGCATGCCGAGCACGCCGAGGTAGTAGCTGGGATGAGCCGCGCCGTTCGGCAGCTTCAGGATCACATCGCTGCCATCGGTGATCGCGTAGTCCTGCCAGCCAGCGTAGCTGTGCACGACATCACCGACCGCGTAGCCCGACAGCTGCGAGGCCTCGACCACCGACACCGTGCCGCCGCACATGACCTCGTTCAAGGCCACCGGATCGGCATACGAAGGGCCATCGTTCAGACGGCCGCGCATGTAGGGATCGAGCGACAGCCACAGGGTGCGCAGCAGCATCTGGCCCGGGCCGGGCGAAGGCACAGCGGCGGTTTCGAGGCGGAAGGTCGAGGCATCCGGCGCGCCGGGCGGGCGCTGGGCCAACACCAGGCGGCGATTGCTGGTCACGGATTGCGACATCGAAAACTCCTCGGATTTCGTTCAGGGACGTGCAGTAGACAACAGCCGGGTGGCAAACGTCATTGGCGGGCTCGCACTCGGCCAATCACCTTACTGATCGCATGGTCCTGCCAGCGGGCGAGCAGCAGCATCGCCAGGGTGGCGCCGATCAGCGCCATCAGCATGTCCGACTGGGTATCCCACTGGTCGCCCTGGGTGCCGAGAAAATCGTCGGCGTTCTGGCCCAGCGCGACTGCCGCCGCCCATTCGATCAGCTCGTAGACCGCGCTGATCGCCATCGCCACGCAGACCGACAGCAAGCCGGCGATGAAGGCATGGCCAGCGACGATGCGATGGCGGATCAGCAGCTCGCGCGTCGCCAAGGCCGGCACCAGACCCTGCAGCAGATGGCCGAGCTTGTCGTAGGGATTGCGGGACAGCGCGAACACCTCCTGCACCCAGTTGCCGATCGGCACACGGGCATAGGTCCAGGTACCGCCGCCGATCAGCACCAGCGCGTGCACGGCGATCAGCACGTACAGCAAGGTGGTCAGCGGAAAACGCCGGCGGCTGAACCACAGCAACGGGGCGACCAGCACCACCGGCAGCACTTCCATGACCCAGGTGAGGCGATCAAACGGCGCGATCGCCGACAGGATCAGCGCCACGGCGACCAGCAGGACCAGCGCCGTGTGCAGGCGGGAGTTGGCGTTCATCAGGCAGAGGTTTCCGAGGGGGTTTCCGAAGGGGGTGCCGCGCCGCGCGGCTTTCAGACGATAAGCGAGCTGCGGCCGGGTGATGCCGAGCAGGCGCGCCGCCGCCGACAGATTGCCGCCGGCCTGGGCCACAGCGCGCTCGATCAGAAGCAGCTCGATGCGATCGATCGACAGGCCCTCGGCCGTGCCGTTGCCGACCGCATCGAGCAGATCGGCGACGACCTGGCCGGCCCGCTCTTCGGGCGGCGCGGCTTCGGCAGCCGCCGTCTGCTGATCGCTGCGCAGGCTGCCGCCGCGATCGAGGCTCAAGCTGCTGCTGGCCAGTTGCTCGCCGCCGGAGAACAGGTGGAAGGCGTCGATCGCGCCGCCCTCGGGCACCAGGATCATGCCGCGTTCGACGATGTTTTCCAGCTCGCGGATGTTGCCCGGCCAGTCGTAGCCGAGCATCGCGTCGATCGCCCGGCCGGTGAAGCCGGTGACCTTGCGGGCATTGCGCAGATTGAACTTGCGCAGGAAGTGATTCATGAAGATCGGGATGTCTTCGCGGCGCTCGCGCAGCGGCGGCACGGTGATCGGGAAGACATTCAGCCGGAAGAACAGATCCTCGCGGAAACGCCGGGCGCGAACCTCTTCACGCAGATCGAGATTGGTCGCCGCGACCAGCCGCACGTCGACCTTGTGGGTGCGGGTGCCGCCGACTCGTTCGATCTCGCGTTCCTGCAGCGCCCGCAGCAGCTTGCCCTGCGCGGTCCAGCTGAGGATGCCGATCTCATCCAGGAACAGCGTGCCGCCGTGGGCACGCTCGAAGCGGCCCGGCCGCGCCGTGGTGGCACCGGTGAAGGCGCCGCGCTCGACGCCGAACAGTTCGGATTCGATCAAGGTTTCCGGGATCGCCGCGCAGTTGATGGTGATGAACGGACCCATGCCGCGTGGGCTGCCCCGGTGCAGGCTGCGCGCCAGCACTTCCTTGCCGACGCCGCTTTCGCCGAGGAACAGCACGGTGGCCTGGGTATCGGCGACCCGGCGGACCATGTGGCAGGCAGCGTTGAAGCCGGCCGAGGCACCGACCACCTCGGTATCGCCGAGCAGTTCCTGGGCGGCATTGCCGATCGGTGCCGCGGTGGCGAGGCCGGCGGTCAGTTCGTCGGCGCGCAGGAACGCGAGATCGCCGCCGGCATCGCCCCAGGCCTCGACCCGCTTGCCGACGATCCGACCGTGCGGCGCGCCCTGCGCCCGACACTCCACTTCGCGGAACAGCACCGGCCGGCCCATGAAACGGCTGCTGAAGCCCAAGGCGTAGCCGATCTGCTGCCAGCAGGCCGGTTCGCTGCCGATGCCGTACAGGCGGATGTGCTCTTCGGCTTCGGCCGAGCCGTGCCAGATGAATTCGCCATCGAAATGGCCTTTTTCCTCATCGACGTCCATGCGGATCGCTTCAACTCGCGCGGTGCCTTCGAGCATGTGCAGCTGCGGCCCGCCGAACACGGCGACCCCGGTGCCGCCACTGCCGCGCAGTCGCCACGACAGCTCGGCGTCGTGAGCGCCGGAGTTGTAGCCGATGCGCGTCAACAGCCCGCGGGCGCGATCGGTGCCGAGACTTTCGATCAGCTCGCGGCGCAGCACGCCGAAGGCCGAGCTATGCATCAGCAGCATGCGCTGGTCGACGAGCCAGATCCGGCCCTCTTCAGGCAGGAAGCGGATGCGGGCCAACAGATCGCCGAAGTCCGGATAGGTCAGCGCCACCGGCGGCGGCTCCGACAGATTTTTCGCAGCGGCTGCGGGGGCGATGCAGACATGCCCGGAGGCTCGAAGCTCAGCAGATTTGATCATCAGGTTAAACCATTGGATCAAGTTTGCTGATCTGCGTCTCTGTCTAATTGATTATTGATTCGGTCACGAAATAGTGGAATAAAGTGATACGTCTGAATTTGACGTCCGATCTTCCCAGCGAGACCGACACGTGGCGGAATCAATAATAAAATCAATGTGTTTTTTGTTATTGAGGCGGCCGGCGCGGTCTAAAACCCTGAGTCACTTCCTGCCACCGTCGGCCTGCTTGTTCAACATTTTGAGGGCCGCCTCAATATTGATTCGGTCACGAAATAGTGGAACGAGGTGCTGCGCCGAAATTTGAGACTGAAGTTCTTCCAAGAGGGCAGACGCATCGTCAACAAGCCAGCCACGTCAAGAAGACATCAAACGCTTTCCAATCAATGGCCTGAGAACCTGTTCGCACCACCTTGGCGGCACACTCGGCCACTGGCACGCTCGATACAGTCACCTAGTCATAACGTCAGGCCAAGACCTGATCATCGGCACCGCTGAAAGCGGGCTGTCGCGAAACTGGAGAGAAAGATGACCGTCGTTTCCCCTTTGCCGAGCAGCCCGCCGAGCCCACAGATGCTAGGTGTTTGCCCCTGCCAACTGATACCGCGTGGGTATCGCAAGAGACGGCGGCGTAACGAACGAGATAGCAATGAGGCGTCGCCTCGGCCTCAGCGCGGATCGGAAGCACGCCTGGATCGGCAAACGCAGGGCAGCCCGGGAAAAACACGAACCACGGCATTCGGGGGCAGATCGACGGTTCAGGCCAGGCCAAAGCCTTGATTTCAAAAGGCTCAGGGCCTTGCAGCCCTCGGCCTGTCGCCGGTCGAAGCTCGACTGCGGCGATCAATTATTTTGACGGTTCCGTCAAATATTTTGTGCGTCTGCGACAAGCGGCTGATTTTCAACGATAAATGGTCGGCCACATTTCTTGACCTCGACATCGACCGTGTTTATACTGCACCGCAACAACAGTCATTCACCGCAGTGCAAAAGTAGAAAAACTCGATTGCACTGCGGATGTCTCCTCCAGAAAGGCTTCGGCCTTTCTCGCACCTTGCCCCCTGATTCAGGGGGTTTTTTTTGGGCGTCGATATTTCTTGTATTTATTATCGAGCGCTGCCGGAGTCTGCCGCATTCAATTTTCAGATTCAAGCCCCAAAATGCCGTTCGTCGCCTGAATTCCTCGGTTCCTGGAATGAGCCTCGGTCAAGGCTGGCGATTTGCGCGTGGATAACTGCTCTTGGTCGCGTCTGGCGATGAGCTTTCTTGCAGGCCGATGAGCGCACCGCCATTCCGCGCCACAAGCTGTGCCGACGCGCACCGCCGGCCGCCAAACTGCGCGCGACGCCCCGGGAAATCTCATGGAATCCTGGCGAAAATCGGCTTTTGCCGCGCATGGGATTGCACCTATAACTTGATCAGGCTTGGCACCATAAACGGAACAGGATGACTATCGCCCAAGAGGCCCGATGACCAACGATCGGGAACACGTAATTCACCAGATAATTCGAGCTGGCGATTCACTTGCTGCACTTGGCGACTGTGGTTCGGGGACAGGTACATGTCCTGCACGATGATCGTCGGGCCGTCTGGCCAGTCGACTCAGGGAATCAGCCAGTCCGCCGCCAGGCGGACACCATCATCGCCGTAGCGGAACTGCGCGCGGCGATGGCCGGCGTGATGCAGGTACAGCGCTTCGAGCCGGGTGATCTGCGTTTCCAGCGCCACGAAGTTGGCCGCGCCGCGCTCGCTGAAGGCTGGCGTCCAGCGCTCGTCGTCGAGTTCCGGCGGCAGGCCACCGGTGGCGATCGGGCTGATCGAACTCGGTGGCGCGATGGCGTGGTAGATGCGCCGGCTGTTCAGCGCGGTCGATTCCCAGCGGGCGCGGGCGACGTCGTCATCGTGATGGACTTTTGCCCGGCCCCAGGCGCGGAACTGAAGGCGCAAGGCTTCGTCGTACAAGGTCCAGGCGATGCGGTTGTCGACGGCCAGCTCGGCAATTTTCGGCGAGCGGATATCGCTGTGGCACCAGATGCGCCGGCGGGCGCCATCGGCAGATCTGAGGATCACCGTCCGCAGGTTCGGGCCGTCATCACCGATGGTGCCCAAAGAGCCGGCATGGAACGGTGCCCTGAACGAGCCGCCGCCGGCTTCGAGCAAGGCCCAGGCTTCGGCCTCGATGGCATCGAGACTGCCCGGAGGCAGGCGCGCTTCGCCGCTCACCCATTGCCCCCGGCAAGCACGCTGCGCGGCGAGGTCTGCAGCACCTTGCGCAGGCTCAGGTATCCAGCGGCGGCGACGATCAACGCACCGGCGACAGTACCCGCCAGCCACAGCAGCGGCCGCGGGCCGTACGGCAGTTCGAGCACTCGCGCCGCCAGCACCCAGGCCAGCGCCTGTGCGGCGAACGCGGCGACTGCACCGGCCAGACCGCCGAGCACCAGGTATTCGGCGATCAAGCCCTGGCGGATGGTCCGCGCGGAGGCACCGAGCGCACGCAGCACGCCGGTTTCGCGAACCCGGTCAGCGCGCGAGCCTTCGATCACCGCGAGCATCACGATCAGCCCGGCGAGCAGGGTGAACAGGAAGATGAATTCCAGCGCGCCGACGATGCGATCGACGATGGTCCGCACCTGATTCAGCGCGGCGTCGAGATCGAGGGCGGTGACGTTCGGGAATTCGCGGATCAAGTCTCGAAGCAAAGCTCGCTGGTCACGCGGCAGATAGAAGCTGGCGATCCACTGCAGTGGCGGATTCAGGCCCTCGGCATCGAGCACGCCGGGCGGCGTGACCAGGAAGAAGTTCGGCTTGAAGCTGTCCCACTTGATCTTGCGCACCGCGCGCACTTCCAGGGTCAACGGCGTGCCGGCGAAGTCGATGGTGATGCTGTCGCCGAGCTTCAGCTTCAGGCGTTCGACGGCGTAGTCATCGACCGCCAGCCAGGGGTGGCCAGCGGCTTCCTCGCCCCAGGGCTGGCCGTCGATGAACTCGCTGTCCTCGCCGAAGTGGTTGGTCCAGCTCAGGTTGAACTCGCGGTTGATCCAGCGGCGGGTTTCCGGGTCGTCGAAGCTGTCGGCGGTCACCTCCTGGCCGCGCACCGCTTGCAGGCGGCCGCGGACCATCGGCACCGGATCGAGCGTGGCCACGCCGCGCGTCTTGAAGAAGGCCTGCAGCGGCTCGCGCTGCTCGGGCAGGATGCCGATCAGGAACTGGTTCGGCGTTGTGGGCGGCAGCTTGTTCTTCCAGGTGGCGAGCAGGTCTTCGCGGACCACGGTGACCAGCAGCAGCGCCATCAGTGCAACGCCGAGCGCGACGATCTGGGCGACCGCCGCACCCTTGCGTCGAGCAATGTTGCCAAGACCGAAACGCCAGGCGATGCCGCCACGCGAACGGATACCGGCCAGACCGCGTACCAGGATCCAGGCGAACAGTGCGAGCATGCCGGCCGTGGCCAGCGCGCCACCAAGCACGAACCCGGCGAGCTTCAGACTGCCAGCCTGCAGCCAGAGCAGCGCGGCAATCGCGATGATCGCTGCAGCGAGTCCCCAAGCCGATCCTCGCTCAGGATCAACCGCGCGCTGGAACACCCGCACCGGCGCGGTGTTCACCGAGGCCAGCACCGGCGGCAACGCGAAGCCGGCGAGCATCAGCAGCACCAGGCCGAGCACCGCCGGCAGCGGCAGCCAGCCGGGTGCCGGCAGCGCGATGTTCAGCACCGGTGCCGCAAGATTGGCGAGCACCGCCTGTCCGGCAATGCCGATCGCGGCACCGACGCCACCGGCCAGCAAGCCGAGCAGCAGGATCTGCAGCACCAGCACCCGGCGAATGAAGCCGCGACGCGCGCCGAGCACTTTCAGCAGGGCCACTTCGTCACGCAGCTTGACGCTGTGCTGGCGCGCCGACAGCGCCACCGCCGCTGCCGCGAGCAGGATGGTCGCCAGCACCGCGATGTTCAGGAAGCTGCGGGCGCGGTTCATCGAATTGCTGATTTCCGGGCGGCCATTTTCCGGCGTCGTGAACTTGAACTTGTCCGGCAGCTTCAGCGCCTCGGCGGCCGCGAGTTGGTCACGCGTGCCGCCCAGCTGATAGCTGAGCTGCAGGCGGCTGCCGGGACCGCCGAGCGCCGTGGCGGCAAGATCACCGGCGTTGATGATCAGCGACGGTGCCAGTTCGGCGAAAGCACCGCTGCGGCCCGGTTCCCCGGCAACGATGCGGCTGACCCGCAGCGTGCTGCTGCCGACCTGCAGCCCGGCATCGAGGCTTAAGGAAAGCACGGTCCACAGCCGCTGGTCGACCCAGACTTCGCCCGATGCCGGTTGCGGCGGTGCGACTTCGGTGGCGCCATACGGCTCGCGGGCCAGCAGCAGCGCGCAGCGCAAGGGATAACCGGCTTCGACGGCCTTGATCGTCGCCAACTGGGTTTCCTCGCCATCGATCCGGGCGACGACACTCGGGAAGGTGGTAACGGTGACGATCTTCAGGCCCAGCGCGCGCAGCTCCGCGAGCGTGGCTTCGGGCAGCGGATCGCGGCCGCTGATGATCGCGTCGGCGCCAAGCTGTTCGCCGGCGCCGGATTCCAGCGCCAGCCGCACCCGATCGGTGAACAGGCCGACGGCGATCGCCGCGGCGGCGGCAACAGCGAGCGCCAGCACCAGCACGCGCAGTTCGCCGCTGGTCCAGCCGCGTCGCAAGCGCAGCCAGGCGAAGCGAATGGCGCTGGCGGGCACGGCGGCGAAATCAGACATCGAAACGGCCCGCGTTCAGGCGCAGCACGCGATCGCAGCGCTCGGCGAGCTGCGGATCGTGAGTGACCAGCACCAGGGTCGCACCCCGGTCGCGATTCAATGCGAACAGCAGGTCGATGATCCTGGCGCCGGTGGCGGAGTCGAGATTGCCGGTTGGCTCATCGGCAAACAGGATTTCCGGGCCGGCGGCGAAGGCGCGAGCGACGGCGACTCGCTGCTGCTCGCCGCCGGACAGCTGATACGGATAGTGGCCGGTGCGGGCGGCGAGGCCGACCTGGGCCAGCGTGTCGCGGGCGAGCTTTTCGGCGTCGCTGCGGCCGGCGAGCTCGGCCGGCAGCATCACGTTCTCCAGCGCGGTCAATCCTGCGAGCAATTGAAACGACTGGAACACGAAACCGACACGGCCGGCGCGCAATCTTGCGCGGCCGTCTTCGTCGAGGCTTGAAAGCCGCTGGCCGGCCAGCATGATCTCGCCGGAAGTTGGCGAATCCAGCCCGGCGAGCAGGGACAGCAAAGTGGTCTTGCCGGAGCCGGAAGCGCCGACGATGGCCACCGATTCACCCGCCGTGATCGCCAGATTGACGCCGTTCAGGATCGCGATGCGCTCACCGCCGCTGACGATTTGCTGGACGATGTTTTCAGCCACAATCACTTTCGATTTCGAATCGCTGGCATCTGCGCTCATGCGTATACAACTCCCTGTTCGTCTGTTCCTGATGCTGGCGGGCTGGCTGTTCGCCGGCAGTGTCTGGGCTGCACCGACGCTGCTGGTCTGGGGCGATTCCCTGAGTGCCGGCTACGGTGTGGATACCCGCAGCGGCTGGGTTGATCTATTGGAGCGGAAGCTCCGAACTCAAGCCGATACCAGCCTGAAGACCTGGAACGTGGTCAACGGTTCGGTCAGCGGTGAAACCACCGCCGGTGGCCTGGCCCGGCTGCCGGCGGCGCTGGCCCGCCACAAGCCGGACGTGGTGCTGCTGGAACTCGGTGCCAATGACGGCCTGCGCGGCCTCGATCTGCAGCAGATGCAGGTCAATCTCGAAAAGATGAGCGATCTGGTGCTCGCGACCGGCGCCAAACCGGTGGTCTTCGAGATGCGTATTCCGAACAACTACGGCCCGGTGTTCACCGAACGCTTCCGCCGCGTGTTCGCCGATGCCGCCAGAGCCAAGCAAGCGCCGCTGATGCCGTTCTTCCTCACCGCGATTGCCGAGGACCGGCCGCGTTGGTTCCAGGACGACGGCATCCACCCGCGCACCGAGGCGCAACCGCAGATTCTCGATGCCGTCTGGCCGACCTTGTCACCGTTGCTGAAGGCGGCTGCATCTTCCGCCGCACCGAAGCCGTAACAGCAGTGGCTAGTGGTCAGTGGCTCGTGGTCAGACAAGGCCACACTCAGGGCAGCCATTTACCAGACACTAGCCACTGACCACGGACCCCTGCTTCTCCCATGAAAATCGCTGTCATCGGCTCCGGCATTTCGGGCCTGTCTGCTGCCTATTTCCTTGCGCGCAAGCACGAGGTGACGCTGATCGAGCAGGACGGTCGCATCGGCGGCCACACCAACACCATCGCCATCAACACGCCGCAGGGACCGGGCGCGGTCGATACCGGCTGGATCGTCTACAACGGCATCAACTACCCGAACCTGACCGCGCTGTTCAAGGAACTGGAAGTGGCAACCCGGCCGACCAGCATGTCCTTCGCGGTATCGATCGGCGATGGCCGTTACGAATGGAAGGGCAGCGACCAGATGTGGAGTGTGTTTGCGCAGTGGACGAATCTGTTCAAGCCCGGCCACATCCGCATGCTGCTGGAGATCCTCAAACTCAACAAGCAGTGCAATGCGTTGTTGAAAGCCGGCACCCTGCCGAGCGGCTCGCTGGGCCAGTTCCTCGATGACCAGGGCTTTTCGCAGGCGCTGCGCCGCGACTACCTGCTGCCGATGGCCGGGATGATCTGGAGCTGCTCGCCGAAGGCCGCCGCCGAGTATCCGGCCGATGACTTCATGCGCTTCTTCGACAGCCACAGCCTGTTCACCGCGACCCAGCAGCCGACCTGGCATTCGGTCATCGGCGGCAGCAATACCTATGTCAAACGGTTGATGGCGCGCTACCAGGGTGCCTTGAGCCTGAACACGCCGGTACTCGGAATACGCCGTGCGCAGGACGACGGCGTGCTGCTGCGGCTGCCGGGCGGCGAGCAGCGCTTCGATCGCGTGGTCTGCGCCACCCATTCCGATCAGGCGCTGCGTCTGCTGAGCGACGCAAGCGACGCCGAGCGCGAAGTGCTGGCCGGCATTCCGTACAGCGAATCGAGAGTGGTGCTGCACAGCGACGACAGCTTCCTGCCGAAGCGCCGCGCCGCCTGGGCGAGCTGGAACTACACCCATCCGGTCTCGGAGATTCACGACCAGCGCATTTCCGGCAGCTACTGGATGAACCTGCTGCAGCACATCCCGGGGCCGGTGAACTACATCGTCACCCTGAATCCGCAGCGGCCGGTGCCGGCTGCCAAGATCATCTACGACATCGTCTACCACCACCCGCACTACACCGCCGCCAGCAAGCTGACTCACGCGAAACTGCCGGCGATCCAGGGCCGCGGTGGCCTGTGGTGGGCCGGTGCCTGGACCGGTTACGGCTTTCACGAAGACGGCCTGAAGTCCGGGTTGCGGGCGGTGCAGGGGATTGATGCTTCGTGCTTGCCGGGCTGGACTGCGCTTTGAAAAAAAGCCCGTCTCCCGCTGGTCTCCTTCCCCCGTTCACGGGGGAAGGCCGGGATGGGGCCGCTCGCTGGTGAGTGCCGCGCTAAACCCACCGCCCCCTCCCCAACCCTCCCCCGCAGGCGGGGGAGGGAGTAAAAACGACGCAGCGGCGCTATACCCCAGCCGGGTGATGCACCGGCGGCTGACCGCGCCGCTGTACCGCTTCGTCTACCGGGTGTTCTACATCGTCTGGGATATCGACCGGATCGATGAAGCCGTGGCACCGTTGCGGCTGCTGTCGCGCAACCGCTTCAACGTGTTGGCGATCCACGACAGCGACCACGGCAGCGGCCAGCCGGGCGAGCTGCGCAGCTGGGTGGAAGCGATGCTGCAGGGTGCCGGCATCAGCCTCGATGGCGGCCGCATTCGTCTGCTGGCGTTCCCGAGACTGTTCGGTTTCGCCTTCAATCCGATCTCGATGTGGTACTGCGAACACCGCGACGGCAGCCTGCGGGCGGTGATCGCCGAGGTGCGCAATACCTTCGGCGAGAAGCACTGCTATCTGCTCGCATCCGACGGCCAGCCGATGCCGTATGACCTCCTGCATGAGAAGGAAAAGTGCTTCCACGTGTCGCCGTTCTTCGACCTCGTGGGACGCTACCGCTTCACGCTGGCCGATCCCGGCGAGCAGTTGCGAGTGGTGATCCACGAGACGCGGGACGGGGTGCCGATTTTCGATGCAACGCTGGCCGGCGAGCGGGTACTGCTCACCGATCGCGCCATCGCCAAGCAGGTGCTGAAGATGCCGCTGATGACCCTCAAGGTGGTCGCCGGCATTCACTGGGAAGCCTTGAAAATCTGGTTGCGCGGTGGCCGTTTCCACGGCAAGCCGGCGCCGCCGGCACGTGAAGTGAGCTGATATCGGGGGCTTCCTGATCCGGCTCGTCAGGCATCCTCTGGACTAACTAGCCGCCACCATGAACCACAACGACAGCAACCACGATCGCCACGAAAGCCTGCCGCAGTTCATGAGTCGGGACGGCTTCTCGCCCGATCTGCCGGCCGATTTCGCCACCCGTGGCGACAACGCCGGCTTGAGCTGGGGGTTGAAAATCCTGATGTACATGATGTCCGGCGTTCGGGTCGGCACCCTCGACATCGTGTTGCCGAACGGCAGCCAGCGGCGCTTTGAAGGACCGGAACCAGGCCCGCACGGCCTGTGGCAGATCAAGAGCGAGCGGCTGATGCGCCACCTGCTGGCTGGCGGCGAAGTCGGCATCGGCGATGCCTACCTGGACGATTGCTGGGATACGCCGGACCTCACCCGCCTGCTGATGGTCATGTACCTGAACGAACCGCACTACAAGGGCCCGTTCGAGATGAACTGGCTCGGCCGCTTCTTTGGCATGGTCAAGCACAAGCTGAAAGCCAACACCAAGCGCACCGCGAAGAAGAACATCGAGTACCACTACGACCTCGGCAACGAGTTCTACAAGATGTGGCTCGACGACACCATGGCCTATTCGAGCGGCATGTACATCACGCCGAACGAAACGCTGATGGACGCGCAGATCAACAAGTTCCAGCTGATGTACGAGCGTCTGGAACTGCGGCCCGAGCACACCCTGCTCGAGATCGGCTCCGGCTGGGGCGGCTTCGCGATCTATGCGGCGAAGCATTCGGGCTGCCGGGTGCACTCGATCACCTTGTCCAATGAGCAGTACGCCGAAGCGAAGATCCGGGCCGAGAAGGCTGGTGTGGCGGACCGGGTCACTTTCGAGATCCGCGATTATCGCGACGTCACCGAAACCTATGACCGGGTGGTGTCGATCGAGATGTACGAAGCGGTTGGCGAGGAATACTGGCCGGGCTATTTCGAGGCGATAGCCAAGGCGTTGAAGCCGGGCGGTGTGGCGGCGATCCAGGGCATCACCATCAATCCGGCGATCTTCGACAACTACCGCAGCAAGCGCGATTTCATCCAGAAGTACATCTTCCCGGGCGGCATGCTGTGCCCGCCGACCCTGTTCGAAACGCTATCGAAGCAGGCCGGCCTGATGGCCAGCGATGCCCGGTTCTACGCCAAGGACTACGCTGATACGCTCGCCGCCTGGCATCGCAACGTGCTCAGCGTGCGGGAGCAGATCGTCAAGCAGTTCGACGAGCGCTTCCTGCGCATGTGGCGCTATTACCTGAGCTACTGCGAGTGCGGCTTCCGTACCGGCTCGATCGATCTGATGCACATCACGCTGACCAAACCAACTTGAGCTCTTGATGAAACTCGGCATCGGCCTGTTTGCGGTCCTCGCGTTCGCCTCCCTGGTTGGCGCGTCGATCTGGGCCACCGGCCAGGTCAGCATCGTGCCGGCGATCAATGACCTGATCGCCAACCCGGCCGCGAACTACAACGCCTGGTTCGTGGCCACGCTGTTCGACACCGTCTACGCCTTCCTGTGGTTCTGGCTGTGGATCGCCTACAAGGAAACCTCGTGGCTGGCGCGGGTCCTGTGGCTGGTCGCGGTGCTCGCCACCGGCAACATGGCGATGGCGGTCTACGCGCTGATTCAACTCGCCAAGCTACCGCCGAACGCGCCCATCGAAGACTTCCTGTTGCGTCGCAAGCCGGCCGCTCGGTGAGGGAGGCGAGCCCTGTCGCTGCCAGCCCGGTTCAATCGTTCTGGCGTCGAAAAGTCCTAGGCCCGGTGCTGGCCCAGCTTCGGCAGGGCATCACGCCGGAAAAGATTGCGTTGACCGCCGCGCTCGGTGCGGTGATCGCGGTGTTCCCGATCCTGGGTTCCACCACGGTGCTGTGCGGCCTGGTCGCCTGGGGCCTGCGCCTGAACCAGCCGATCATCCAGCTGGTCAACTACCTCTGTTATCCGCTGCAGTTCGTGCTGCTGCTGCCGTTCTACCGGGCCGGCGAATGGTTCGGCGCGCCGCATGTGGCGCTGTCGATACCCGAAATGATCAGCCGCTTCGAAGCCGGGCCGATGGAATTCATCGCCGAATTCGGGCTGGTGGCGCTCGGCGGCGTCGCCGCCTGGATCGTCGCTGCGCCGCTGGCGATCGCCGCGCTGTACTTCGGCCTGCGGCCGGCGCTGCGCCGGCTGGCAAGACGCAGCCGCGTGGTACCGATCTAGGGCTTGCCTACAAATACCGGTCATTCCCGCGCAGGCGGGAATCCAGTTCCGATGCGGGGCGCTACGGCCAAAATTGGATGCCCGTCTTCGCGGGCATGACCGGATCCTGTGGGGCCGCTTGACGCGAAATGCCCGACAAGAGGCATTGCCGATCGCCTCAGCCGCGCGGCACCTTGATCGTCGAACCGGCGCGCAGCACGTGGCTTTCGCCGAAGCCGTTCAACTCCTGCAGCTTGTCGATCGAGGTCCGATAACGCTTGGCGATCGCGCCGAGCGTCTGGCCTGAGCGCACCCGGTGGGTGCGGTGCTGGGCGGCAGCCTTGGCCGCCGACAAGTTCGGCGCTTCCGCCTTGACCTTGACCGAACGCACCGCCGCCGGCTTGGCTTCTACCGCTGCGACCAGCCGGTCATCGCCGGTCGGAATCTGCAGGCTCTGGCCCTTGCGCAGCTTGCTGCCATTGCCGATGTTGTTGGCAACCAGGATGTCCTTGCTCGACACGCCATAGCGCTTGGCGATCTTGCCCAGCGAGTCGCCACGGCTGACGACGTGGGTCGAGTAGAAACGGATCTGGCTGTCGTGGCGCTGGTCCGGCGTCAGGGTCGCGTAAGCGATCTCGAAGCGCTGGCCGGCACCGCTCGGCACCCGAATCTCATGGTCCGGCGGCACCCGCAGACGGCCGTTGACCACTTCCGGGCGGAACGCCGGATTGAGGCGGTGGAACTCCTCGTCATCGGCACCGGCCAGCTTGCGCAGGGTGTCGTAGGGCACGTAGTCGTGGGTGCGCACGGTGTCGAAACGCAGCAGCGGTTCGCGCTGCAGCTCGCCGTAATGGCTGCGGTAATCGCGCTCGATCTCGCTGGCGGCGATGAACTCCGCGTAGAAGTTCGACGAAGCGAAGCCGAAGGACTTGGCCTTGTAGCGCTCGATCAGATCGGTGAGCGTGGTGCCGTTGACCTCGCGCAGACCTTTGACCATGCCGGTGCGACCGTGGTTGTAGGCAGTCAGTGCCAGCGGCCAGCTGCCGAGCGAGTCGTAGTCGTCACGCAGATGGCGGGCGGCGGCGTCGGTGGAGGTCCACGGGTCGCGGCGATCGTCGACGACATTGTTCAGGCGCATGTAGATGCGCGCCGATGACGGAATGAACTGCCAGAGCCCGGCGGCGGCAGCCTTCGAATAGGCATCGACATTGAAGCTGGACTCGACCAGCGGCAGCCGGGTCAGCCGGGTCGGCAGGCCGTAGCCGGTGAAGATGCGCTCCATCTCCGGCAGGTAGCGGCCGGAGATTTCCAGCGCGTGCTGGGTGCGCTCGCGCAGGCCGCGCTGGAAGCGCAGATCCTCGGCGGCGTTCTCGTAGCGCTTCGGGTCCTGATCGTTGCCGAACAGCGCGACGATCCTGGCCTGATCGGCCGGCAGCAGGTTCGGGTTGATCACTTCGCCGCCATCGATGCGCGCCTGCAGCGCGCGCAGGCTTTCTTCCAGCTCGGCGCGGGCGGCTTTTTCCTCGCGGTTCTTCTTGGCGGCCAGCTCGTTCGGCGACAGCACGGCGGCATCGGCTCGGAAATCGAGCACCGTGAACACTTTCGAGACATCGTCCTTGGTGTGCAGCGCGCTGTTGTGTTCGGACCAGTCGGCGAACACCTGCTTCCAGAACGCGACTCGCGGCTTGATCAGGCTCGGCGTCGGAAAATTCGGATCCTCAAGGCTCACCGCGACGGCAGCAGGTGCGACGACGGCCGCCGCAGCGGCACCCGGCGCATCGCTGGCGGCGAGTGGCGCAGCGATGCTGGCGAGCAGGACCAGGATCAGCGGATTTTTCGACATGGTGTTCGGTGCTCGAGACGGCTGGAAACTTCAAAAGCGGATGCTATAGCAGCGCCCGATCGGGCGACAATCAATGTGCAAATACCGTTCCGCCGAGTCGACCGCAAACGTCTGCCGGCGGGCTCTTGCACCGGGGTCGCTCGATGTCCACCGCCGTCAACGCCGAAACGCTGTGCCTGCTCGCTGCCGGCAGCTTCTTCATGACCGGCCTGCTGACCGGCTGGAGGAAGTATCGCTGCATCGCCACCAGTGCCGAAGCAACCGCGCCGGTCTATGTCGACATCGCCCATCGTGCGGCGTTGATGTACGCGTTCTCGGCGCTGCTGATCCGCGAGTTCGTGCCGTACTCGCCGCTGATCGCAACCGGCACTTTGTTTGCCGTCGCAGCACCCTTGCTGTTCTTCGCGCTGGCGATCGCCAGCTATGTGCTGCACGGCATCCTGCGCGATACCGACAACCAGTTGCGCAATCCACATCGGCTGGGCAATGGAACGCTGCCCGGCTTCGCGATCCACGGCTTCATGTGGCTGCTGGCGCTGGCCGAGATCGGCGGCTTCGCGGTGCTGCTCTGGGGTTTCCTGCGGACGATGGCTTGAGGCTGTCGGGTAAGCTAATCCTCATCTCCATCTCTATTCCCCTCCTGCAGCCATGGCCCAGCCTTATCCGCCGATCGAGCCGTATCGCACGCACCGCCTGAAGGTTTCGGAGCTGCACGAGATCCACATCGAGGAAAGCGGCAACCCGCAGGGCAAGGCGGTGGTGTTCGTCCACGGCGGTCCGGGCGGCGGCTGCGAAGCCTGGCACCGCCAGTTCTTCGATCCGAAGCGCTACCGCATCGTGCTGTTCGATCAGCGCGGCTGTGGCCGTTCCACGCCCTACGCCGAACTGCGCGAGAACAGCACCTGGGATCTGGTGGCGGACATGGAAACCATTCGCGAACACTTAAGCATCGACGCCTGGGTGGTATTCGGCGGCTCCTGGGGCTCGACCCTGGCGCTGGCTTACGGCGAAACCCATCCGCAGCGCACGCTCGGCCTGATCCTGCGCGGCATCTTCCTGATCCGCGATGAAGAGATTCGCTGGTTCTACCAGGAAGGCTGCAACTGGATCTATCCGGATGCCTGGGAGCATTACATCGCGCCGATTCCGGTTTCCGAACGTGGCGATCTGGTGGCCGCCTATCACCGCCGCCTGACCAGCGAAAACCCGGAAGTGCGCCGCGATGCCGCGCGCAGCTGGAGCATCTGGGAGGGTGCTACTTCGAAACTGATCCCGAGCACCGACATGGTCGCCCGCTACGGCGGCGACGATTTCGCCGAAGCCTTCGCCCGCATCGAATGCCACTACTTCGTCAACAAGGGCTTCCTGCGCCCGAACCAGTTGCTGGAAGACGCGATGAAGCTGAAGAACATTCCCGGCGTCATCGTCCAGGGCCGCTACGACGTGGTCTGCCCGATGAAATCCGCCTGGGACCTGCACCGCGCCTGGCCGCAAGCCGATCTGCAGGTGGTCGCCGACGCCGGCCATGCGGCCAGCGAGAACGGCACGCTGTCGCGGCTCATCGATGCGGCGGATCGTTTCGCGCGGATGTAGTCAGCCCCCCAGCGCCAAGCCTTCGTCGCGCTTGATTGCTTCCAGCACCAGCGACGAGCGCAGGTCCTTGACGCCGGGCAGGCCGATCAGCACCCGCATCGAGAACTCGGCGAAGGCGGCGAGATCGGCCACCTGCACGTGCAGCAGGAAGTCGAGATCGCCGGTCATCACGTAGCAGGCGCGCACTTCCGGCCGGGCGCGGATCGCCGCTTCGAAAGCCTGCGTCGCGTCCTTCGATTGCCGCTCGATCGCCACCCGGACAAAGGCCTCGATGCCGAGGCCCAGTGCTGCCGGATCGAGCACGGCGGTGTAGCGGGCGATGACGCCGGAATCCTCCAGCTTCTTCAGCCGACGCTGGCAGGCGGTCGGCGACAGCGCCACCTTGTCGGACAGCTCGACCACGGCGATGCGACCGTTGCGCTGCAGCTCGCCGAGCATCCTCAGATCGGTACGGTCCAGCTCGGCGCGCATGATTTCTCCGGTGTTCTGATGATTCGTGGTGAATCATTGCGTGAATCCTAACGCAGGCGCACAAGTTCGCAGCAAAACGCTGCGGCTGCCGCGCTACGCTGGCTGCCTTGCATCACGCCTCATGGAGGCCGTCATGGCTCAAGCTCCGCTGCCCGCATCCGATTACGTTTCGCGTGCGCCTGATGCGCGCGGCGTCGTGGCCTACTCGAAAGCCGAGCACGCGATCTGGGCCGAGCTGTACGCACGCCAGCAGGCCGCGATCGCCGATTGCGCCTGTCCGGAATTCCTCCACGGGCTGGACCTGCTGAAGCTGCCGCAGCACCGCGTGCCGCAGCTATCGGAGGTGTCGGCCCGGCTGCGGCGCGAGACCGGCTGGCAAGTGGCGGCGGTGCCGGCGCTGATCCCGTTCTCGGAATTCTTCGCCCTGCTGGCCGCCAAGCGCTTCCCGGCCGCCACGTTCATCCGCCGTCGCGAGCATCTGGACTACCTGCAGGAACCCGACATCTTTCACGAGCTGTTCGGCCACACGCCGCTGCTGACCAACCCCTGGTTCGCCGCGTTCACCCAGCGCTACGGCGAAATCGGCCTGGCGGCGAGCCGGGAGGATCGCGCGTTCCTGGCGCGGCTGTACTGGTTCACGGTGGAATTCGGCCTGCTCCGCAGGCCGGATGCTGCGCTCAGCATCTACGGTGGCGGCATCCTGTCCTCGCCCGGCGAAACCGCGTATGCGCTGGGACCCGCGCCGCAGCACCGTCCGTTTTCGCTGATCGAGGTGCTGCGCACGCCCTACCGCATCGACGTGCTGCAGCCGCTGTACTACGTGCTCGACTCGTTTCGCCAACTGCACGAGCTGAGCCAGGCCGATCTGCTCACCGCCGTCGCCGACGCCCGTCGCCTTGGCCTGCATGCGCCGCTGTTTCCGCCGAAATCGCTGGCGGCTTAGAGCCCGCACTCAACAACATCGTCATTCCCGCGCAGGCGGGAATCCAGTTCTCGGCTTCCGGCGGTACGCGAACGTCAAAACTGGATCCCCGCCTGTGCGCGGATGACGGGCCTTGAAAGTTCATCCAGATTTCATCGAGTAAGTCCGGAGCACGCCCATGACGACGACCAACCCGCTGCAGACCGACGGCTTCGAGTTCGTCGAATTCACCGCGCCGACGCCAGCCGGCGTTGCGCAGCTGCACACGCTGTTCGAGCTGCTCGGCTTCACCGCCGTCGCCCGGCATCGCTCGAAGGACGTGACCCTGTTCAAGCAGGGCGACATCCACTTCCTGGTCAATGGCACGCCGTACACGCACTTCGCGCAGTTCGCGATCGCCCACGGCCCCAGTGCCTGCGCGATGGGCTGGCGGGTGAAGGACGCGCCCGCCGCGTTCCGTCATGCCGTGGGCCAGGGGTGCGGTGCCGTTCGATACCAGGCCGGGCTACATGGAGTTGAACCTGCCGGCCGTCTACGGCATCGGCAACAGCGTTCTCTACTTTATCGATCGCTATGGCGACCGCTCGATCTACGACGTTGATTTCATGCCCATTACCGGTGCCGATCAGCAGCCGAAAGGCGTCGGCCTGACGACACTCGACCATCTGACCCACAACGTTGCCAAGGGCAACATGGACGTCTGGTCGAGCTTCTACACCCGCATCGCCAACTTCCGCGAGATCCGCTATTTCGACATCGAAGGCAAGCTGACCGGCCTGGTGTCGCGGGCGATGACCAGCCCCTGCGGCAAGCTGCGGATTCCGATCAACGAAAGTGCCGACGAGCAATCGCAGATCGCCGAATTCATCCGCGATTACCGCGGCGAAGGTATCCAGCATCTGGCGCTGGCCACCGATGACATCTACTCAACCGTCGAAGCGCTGCGTGCCCGTGGTGTCGTGTTCATGGACACGCCGGACACCTACTACGACAAGACCGATGCCCGGGTGCCGAACCATGGCGAGAATCTGGCGCGGCTGCAGAAGCTCAAAATCCTCATCGACGGCGCGCCCGTCGAAGGCATCCTTCTGCAGATCTTCACCTCGACGGTGATCGGCCCAATCTTCTTCGAGATCATCCAGCGCAAGGGCAACGAAGGTTTCGGCGAAGGCAACTTCAAGGCGCTGTTCGAGTCGATCGAGGAAGACCAGATCAGGCGGGGCGTGTTGACAGGCCGAGATGGCTTCAGCGCAGCGAAAAGCAGTGCTCACGATTGGTAACACACTGTTACCATAGCGCTTTCGATTTGGGTGCCTGCCATGCCGTCGATCCTGCTCAAGAATCTGCCCGAGAACCTGCATCGCAGCCTGAAGGCGCGCGCGGCACGTAACCATCGCTCACTGAACAAGGAAGCAATCTCGTTGCTGGAAGCGGGCTTGGCCTCGGCATCGTCGAGTGATGCCGGCGCAGCGCAAGATCCATTCGAGGCGCTGCTTGCCGCTGGCGACAAGATGCGTGCGGAGGGCGTCGATTTCGCCGCCTGGGCCGCGAATAGCCGGGATGTCTGGCGCTAGCGCGCACCATGGCCGGATTGCTGTTCCTGGATACCAACGTGCTGATTTTCGGGGCCGATCGCGAGCATCCGATGAGCGCACAGGTGCACCAATGGCTGCTGGCCGGCCAACGACTGAGCGTTTCGGCAATGGCTTGGTCTGAGTTCTTGTGCGGACCGGTCCCCGCCGAGACCGTGCAAGCCTGGGAGCGCCTGCTCGGCACCGCCGCCGTGGTGCCGATCGACCGGCTGATCGCCGAGCGCGCGGCCATCCTGTTCAATCGCACGGGCCGCCGCTCCCGCAGCCTGCCCGACTGCATGATCGCCGCGACCGCGATGACACATGGTGCGCGACTCGCGACCTTGAATCGAGCCGATTTCGAGCCACTGCTGCGCTACGGTCTCGAACTCGCGTAGCTGATTCAAAAAATCCGCCCGGAGCTTCGCCATGCGCAAATGGATCCACATCCCCCACATCGAAGGCCTGGCCTCGCGCCAGGCGCATGCCGATCTGCCGCCTGGCACGGTCGAGCGCGAGATCGGCAAGGACGGCTTCTTCGGTCCGGCAACGCAGATGATCCATCCGCGTCCGCCGACTGGCTGGACCAGCTGGGAAGGTCCGCTGCGGCCACGCGCCTTCGACTGCATGAAGTTGCCGCTCGATGGTGCCAGCCCCTGGGCTGCAAACACGCTGCTGCACAACGCGCAGTGCCGGCTGCGTTTCTGGACGCTGGCCACGAACATGGATCATCTGGTCCGCAATGCCGATGGCGACGAGCTGCTGTTCGTCCATGCCGGGCGCGGTGAGCTGTACTGTGACTACGGCCATCTGGCGATCGAGGCCGGTGATTACCTGCTGCTGCCGCGCGGCACCATGTGGCGTCTTGAAGTGCTTGAGGCGATGCAGCTGCTGCTGATCGAAGCCAGCAACGGCAGCTATCAGTTGCCGGACAAGGGCCTGGTTGGCGAGCAGGCAATCTTCGATCCGGCGATGCTCGATCTGCCGCGCATCGATGACCTGTTCAAGGCGCAAGCCGCGCACGCTGGCGACTGGCGCGTGGTGATCAAGCGCCGCAATCTGCTGTCGACGGTCACTTATCCGTACAACCCGCTCGATGCGCTGGGCTGGCACGGCTCCTTGCATCCGGTGCGGATCAATGTCCGCGACATCCGGCCGCTGAGCTCGCATCGCTATCACCTGCCGCCGAGTGCGCATACGACGTTCGTCGCGCCCGGCTTCGTGGTCTGTACCTTTGCGCCGCGCCCGTTCGAGACCGATCCCGGTGCGATCAAGGTGCCGTTCTTCCACTCGAATGACGATTTCGACGAAGTGATCTTCTATCACTCGGGCGACTTCTTCAGCCGCGATCACATCCATCCCGGCATGGTCACCCTGCACCCGGCCGGCTTCACCCACGGCCCGCATCCGAAAGCGCTGAGCCGGATGCACGTGCAGCCGAAACCGATGACCGACGAGTATGCGGTGATGATCGATGCCCGCGACGCTTTCGATGTCAGCGATGCGGCGACTGCGGTCGAGTGGACGGAGTACCACCAGAGCTGGCGCTCTAGCTGACGCACCAGCTCTGAACGTCGCCCATGAAAAAGCCCCCGGCCTCACTGTTGGGGGCTAGCAGCAGCTGCTTCAGCGACCGCGGAAGCCGGTCTTCTCCGGGCGGGCCGGCGGTTCCGGCAGGTTCTTCAGCTTCTCGGTCAGCGCGGTCTTCTGCGCCGGCGTCAGCATCGCGAAGATCTGCGACTTCAGTGCCGCCTGCTTCTGCACGCGGTCACGCGCCTCAACGGCCTGGGCATCGGCGAGCTGGTTGACCAGGCCGCTGTAGCCAGGGCTGTCCGGCGTGGCGATCTCGACGTTGCGATGCAGCTGCCGCGCTGCCTGGCGCTCGTCATGCGCCGACTGCCACTGCGCCTTGACCGCGTCGCGGACGCTGCTGCGCTGCGCGTCGCTGAGATCCAGCGACTTCAGCTCGTGCATGAACGGTCCGCCGCCATGACGCGGGCCGCCGTGGCGACCGTCGTGGCCTTTCTCGTGCGGCGGGCGATCAGTGCCGGCAGCGGTATCCGGAGCCGGCGGCTGGGCGTTGGCGAACTGCGGCGCGGCGATCATCAGGCCGGCGCACAGCGCAGCGGCCAATGTGGTTTTGATGGCGGATTTCTTCGAAGTGAGATGGGTCTTGAGATTCATCTGGGTGCTCCTGTGTTGCTGGGATGTTGTTGCTTGGGGGGGAGGCCGTCGTGGCCTTGGTCTGCCCGAGCATTGAACGCCTGACCGCCATGGCGAAACGTTGCGCCGCCGTAAAGATCGGTAAAGGCCCGCTAAAGGTCGAGGCCATCGCTTGCGCACTGGCGGTGGGGGCCAGACAGTACCGTCATGACCAGTCCCGCTTTCTTGGCCCACATCCTGATCGTCGACGATGACCGCGCGCTGGCCGAACTGCTGGCCGACTATTTGCGCCACGAGTCCTACAGCGTCGAAACCGTGCACGACGGCACCGCCGCGCTGGCCCGGCTCGGCGCCTCCGGCCCGAGGCCGGATCTGCTGATTCTCGACGTGATGATGCCCGGCCTGGATGGTCTGGAGACCCTGCGCGAGCTGCGCCGCAAGCATCCGCTGCCGGTGATCATGCTGTCGGCGCGCGGCGAGCCGGTGGATCGGGTCATCGGCCTCGAACTCGGTGCCGATGACTACCTCGCCAAGCCCTGCCTGCCGCGCGAGCTGCTGGCTCGGGTCCGCGCACGGCTGCGCACGGCGGCCGGCAGCGCGCCGCTGGACAGCGTCGAAGCCGGCCCGCTGCGCATCGAAACGCTGACCCGCACTGCCTTGCTGCACAGCCAGCCGCTGGACCTGACCGGTGCCGAGTTCTCGCTGTTGATGGCCTTGGCGACGCGGCCCGGTCAGGTGGTCGATAAGGCAGTGCTGACCCGCGAAGGTCTGGGCCGGGAGATCGAACGCTTCGACCGCGCCGTCGACGTCCATATCAGCCGCCTGCGCCGCAAGCTGGCCGATGCCGCGCCCGATGCACCCGCTATCGACGCCGTGCGCGGCCTCGGCTATCAGCTGATCGTCGGCAAGACAGCGGCGCCAAGCGCGACGTGAAATTGCCGACCCCGAACCTGTACGCGCGGCTGCTGCTGTGGTTCGTCGCCGCCAACATCGCCACCCTGGTGATCAGCGTCTTCGTCACCGAACGCTTCGCGCGCAACGCCTATCGCGGCGAGCCGGACTGGACGGCGATGGCCGAAGCCGCCAACCGCGTCTACCTGCGCAAAGGCGTGCAGGGGCTCGACGAATGGCGCGAGCGCCGGCAGCTCGATGGTATCGAGGCCAGCCTGTACGAGGGTGATCGCAACCTGCTGCATCGTCCGACACCACCGATGGCGCGCCGAGTGCTCGATCGTTTGCTCAGCGAGGACTCGGTGGTGCTGCGGCCCCGGCCGGAAGTGCTGGTGGTTGCCGAGAAGCTGATCGGCAGTGACGGCATCGAACGGCGCCTGATCGCCGTGCGCGGTCCGCGCGCACCACGGCCGCGCATCGAACATCTGCTGATGGTGCAACTGGTGCTGTCGATGCTGGTGATCGGCGCGCTCGGCTGGTGGGTGGCGCGCAGCATCGCCCGGCCGGTCGCGGCGATCGCCGATGCCACGCGGCGGATGACCGCCGGCGATCTGGCCACCCGGGTCGGCGCACCGTGGAGCGGCCGCGATGACGAGCTGGGTCGCCTCGCCGCCGATTTCGATCGCATGGCGGCGCGCATCGAAGCGCTGATCGCCCACGAGCGCGGCGTGCTGCAGGACGTTTCCCACGAACTACGTTCGCCGCTGGCGCGCCTGCATCTGCTGCTCGATCTCGCCAGCCGCTCCGCGCCGGAAGCGTCGGCCACCCACTTCACTCGCGCCGAGGCCGAGATCATCCGGCTCGACCGCATCATCGGCGAAGCGCTGGCGCTGTCTCGGATGGAAGCGGACCTGCCCGGCATGAGCATGGAGCGGGTCGATCTGGCTGCGCTGCTGCAGTCCCGGGCGAGCGCCTTCGGCATCGAGGCCGATACCCGGCAGATCGGCATCGAACTGCAATTGGCGGCTGCGCTGGCGGTGGACGGCAATCACGGCCTGCTCGAACGCGCAGTCGACAATCTGCTCTCGAACGCGGTGAAGTTCAGTGCCGACGGCGGCCAGATCGTACTCAGCCTGCGCGGTGAGGAAGGGCCGACGCCGCAGGCCGTGATCGAGATTCGCGACCACGGCCCCGGCGTCACCGAAGCCGATCTCGGCAAGCTGTTCCGGCCGTTCTTCCGCGGTGCCAATGCCGCGCGTGCCGAAGGCCACGGGCTGGGCCTGGCGATTGTCGAACGCATTGCCCGCGCGCATGGCGGCAGCCTGTCCGCAGCCAATGCCGAAGGCGGCGGCCTACGGGTCGCTTTGAGCCTGCCAGCGGCGCGGAGTGCAGGGCTAGAATAGCTTCACGCCCTTTACAGGACCGCCGGCCACGGCGGAAAACCCGATGAAACTCGCCACCTTGCGTGACGGCAGCCGCGATGGCCGGCTGATCGTCGTCAGCCGCGATCTGCGCCACGCTGCACCGGTGTCGCAGACCCGAACCCTGCAGCAGGCGCTCGACGACTGGGAGGCGATCGCCCCCGATCTGCAACTGCTGTCGGACAAGCTCAACGAAGGCGGTGTTACCGGCACCCTGAGCTTCGATCCCTGCGACTGCCTGTCGCCGCTGCCGCGCGCCTATCAGTGGGCGGACGGCTCGGCCTATGTCAATCACGTCGAACTGGTCCGTCGCGCCCGTGGCGCCGAGCTGCCGGCCAGCTTCTGGACCGATCCGCTGATCTATCAGGGTGGCTCGGACAGCTTCCTCGCCCCCTGCGCCGCGATTCCGCTGGCCAATGCCGACTGGGGCCTGGACCTCGAAGGCGAGCTCGCGGTGATCACCGGCGACGTGATGATGGGCGCGTCACCGGAAGCGGCCGCCAGCGCGATTCGCCTGGTGATGCTGGTCAACGATGTATCGCTGCGCAACCTGATTCCGGACGAACTGGCGAAGAACTTCGGCTTCTTCCAGTCCAAGCCCTCGAGCAGCTTCAGCCCCTGCGCGGTGACGCCGGACGAATTCGGTGCCGCCTGGGATGGCGAGCGTCTGCATCGCCGGCTGCTGACCACCGTCAACGGCCAGAAGCTCGGCGCCCCGAATGCCGGGCAGGACATGGTGTTCGGCTTCCCGCAGCTGATCAGCCACATCGCCAAGACCCGCTCGCTGGTCGCCGGCACCATCGTCGGCAGCGGCACGGTATCGAACCAGGGCGACGACGGCGGGCCGGGCAAGCCGATCGCCGACGGTGGTGTCGGCTACGCCTGCCTGGTCGAACAGCGCACCGTCGAAATCCTGAGCACCGGCACCGCGACCACCGAGTATCTGAAACCCGGCGACGAGATCCGCATCGACATGCTCGACGAAGCCGGGGCTTCGATCTTTGGGGCGATCGAGCAGATGGTCAGGGCGTATCCCTGAGCGGCTTCCGTCCCGCTCGCAACAGCATGCTGCTGTGGGTCGCCCTTCAGGGCGACGCTGTCGAGTCATGATCGACGGACCCCGACAACGTAGCCCGCGGAGGGCGAGAGAAATCACGCCTTCCGTGGTCAGGTTGACTCGATCGGCGGGATACGCTTCGCTCCTCCCGCCCTACCGTGCGGAGAGGTTCAGAAAGAAAAATGAGCGTAAAAGAAGACCAAGCTGAGTTCAATCAGAGTGGTATACGCGGCCTTTTGGAAAAAGTAATGCGTAACTGCGACGAAGCCTTCATCAAAGAAACCTCCGGTGGCTGGCATGGTGAGTTACTAGCAAACAAGCCTGACGAAGGCTCTGGGCCATACATTCATTTCAAGGTCGGGTTTGGTGTCACCAAGTATTACAACGAAAAAATTGGAGACAACCGCTCGGAATCATTCCGCATTGAACTCTAACCCGGCGCCCCAGCTGAAGTATTTGCCTCCGCTTCGCTGTGGAAAATCTGAGGCCGAGCTCCTGCGTTATGCCGCACAACAACGAGGCATTTAAGTTGGAATATAAAAACGTGATACAACTGAAATGAGACCGATCATTCGTTGGTTGGCTGCCATCCCCTTAGCCATGGTTGCCGGTTTTATAGCTCATGCATCCGTGATTTTTGCATCAAGTATTGCGCATGGATTTGATGAAATATCCATGCTTATAAATTCTCGTGATATGGCAGGCATGCCTGTAACTGGCACCTATACAATTCTACTGATTCGCGCTCTAACAACCTTCTCTCTTGTAGTTGCTGCCGCCATTGTCGTCCCGTCCCACAAAAAGGAAGTGGCACTCTCATTAGCCGTCATCATTACAGTCGGCTTTGCAATCGTTTTTGCATATCTAATTTACAACGGCATCACCTCGGAAGCCAAAATTGGTCTTGGCGTCTGGTACCGCAGCTTAATTGAGTGCGCTTCTTATGTGGCTGGTGCTTGGGCCGGAGCCGACCATGCAAAATCATTGCGCGAATTACGGTGGAATTACGGTGACGGAATTACGGTGACACCTTACTAATTCTCCAATTCCTGCTGCGGTGGTGCATCGTCGGCCGAAAGCAGAGGAGTTCGAGTGCAACCTCGGCTCAGGCAGCGAATCCCGGATTGCATCCCATATGCGCTAACCTAAAAGCCGTGCGGCTTGAACGGATGGAGGGATTCGTTTGCGTGGCGGCTCAGCCAGCCAGTATTGGACGCTAAGCCATTGGTTGAGGACGTCCGAGAGCTTGAGCGCGGGGGTTAAGGCCCG
>JAUXYM010000005.1 GCA_030694365.1 Nevskia sp.
CTCCCTTCGGGAGAAGGGTTGGGATGAGGGACTTCCCGGCGAAGGAAGCCCTTTGTTGAGAGTCCCTCACCCCCCAGCCCCTCTCCCGGAGGGAGAGGGGAGACCAGAAAGGCTCTTGGCTGAGCTTCATTGCTAATCAAGAAACTCTTTCTTTTTCAGCTTCCAGCTTTGGATTTCCTCGCCGTCGCCGTTCTCCGCGCCTTTGCGTTGTCGTCTGTTTTCCGCTTTTCGCCGTCTGCCTTCAGCACCGCCCAAAGACCGGCCGGAACTGCACAGCCGCGCGAATGTCGTAGGATTCGCGGCCTCGCTTCATCCCCGACATGACGCAAAAACCAAGAATCCACCTCTGGCTGCTGGCGCTGACCTTTCTGGTCGGTCAGTGGCTGACGGTCGTTCATGGCACCCAGCACGCGCTGAACGCCGGCGATGAATTGGTCGCCTGCGAAATCTGCGTTGCCAGCCACGCCGCCGCGCCGCCGCCGGCTGCCGAACTACCAGTGGCGCTGCTGCCGCTGCGCATCGAAGCTCCGTTGCTGGCAACGCTTGAGCTGCCAGCGCTGCAACCGCTGTACCGGCCGCCGCCTCGCGGTCCGCCGCTGCACCTCGCCTGACGAACTGCTGATTCCGCGCGGGCCTCGATGCCTGCGCTTGCTCCGTTTGCTGCGAGGATTTTCATGAATTCTTCTTACCCGCATGGCCGCCACGGCCGTGCTGTCATTGCCGTTGCCCTGCCCCGCCTGCTGCCGCTGATCGCCGCCGTCATCGCTTTTCCTTCCGCCGTGCGCGCCGATGACGATCCGAAGGCGGCCGTCGAACTCGACGTCATCACCGTCCGCGCCAACCCGCTTGGCAAGACCGCCGACGAGCTGGTGCAGCCAAGCATCGTGCTGTCCGGCGCCGAGCTGGACCGCAAGCGCGCCAACACCATCGGCGAAACGCTGGAGAACGAACCCGGCATCTCAACCACCGATTTCGGCCCCGGTGCCGGCCGTCCGGTGATTCGCGGCCAGGCCGGGCCGCGCGTCGACATCCTCGAGAACGGCATCGGCTCGCTCGATGTTTCCGATGTCAGCCCCGATCACGCGGTCGGCATCGATACCGCCCACGCCCGCCAGATCGAAGTGCTGAAAGGCCCGGCGACCCTGCTCTACGGCAGCCGCGCCTCGGGCGGCATCGTCAACGTCATCAACGACCGCCTGCCGGTCGACGTCACCGAAGGCCTGCACGGCAGCCTCGATGCCGAATACGGCAGCAATGGCGATTCGCGCAACGGCAGCACCGAGCTCGGCTACGGTATTGGTAACAACCAATTTCATGTCGATGCCAGCGCGCGCAAATCCGGGGAATACGACATTCCCGGCAGCGCCAATGTCGATGGCAGCGGCAGCCAGGGCACCCTCGGCAACAGCCGTTCGCAGGCGCAGTCCGGCGCACTGTCCTACGGCTACATCGACGGCGGCAATTCGGTCTCGTTCGCGGTCAGCACCTTCAATACCGTCTACGGCCTGCCGGCCGAAGAAACGGCGTTCATCGATCTCGACCAGACCCGCTACGACGCCCAGGGCATTCTCAACAAGCCCTTGCCGGGGATCGATTCGATCAAGATTCGCGGTGCCTACAACAGCTATACGCACATCGAGTTCGAAAGCCCGGGCGAGCCCGGCACCCAGTTCTTCAACAAGCAGAACGACGAGCGCATCGAGGTGGTTCACGCGCCGATCCTCGGCTGGCGCGGCGTGTTCGGCGTGCAGCACGATTTCCGCCGCTTCGCCGGTGTTGGCGAGGAAGGCTTCGTGCCGCCGACCCACACCTTGCAACTCGGCGCCTTCCTGATCGAGGAACGGCCCTGGGCTTACGGCAAGCTCGAAGCCGGCGTCAGAGTCGAGCGCGATACCAACAAGCCGGAGGAAGGCGCGGATCGTCCCGATAGAAATTTCACGCCGATCAGCGCGTCGCTCGGCTCGATCTTCAACCTCGCCAAGGACTACCACCTGAAGCTGTACTACAGCCACGCCCAGCGCTCGCCAGTGCCGGAAGAGCTGTATTCGTTCGGCCCGCACGGCGCGACGGCGACCTTCGAGCGCGGCCTGACCGACGCCAGGATCGAAACCGCCAACAACTTCGAGATCGGCCTCGACCACCACGACCAGCGGCTCAGCTGGGAAGGCAACGTCTACTACAACAGCATCCGCAACTACCTCTATCTGGCCGAGAACGATCAGGGCCTGAATGCCGATGGCAGCGGCACGGTGAACGCCGATGGCACCGCCGACCGGGTCGACAGCAACGGCACTTTCAACCCGGACAGCGAAATCCGCCTGGTCGACTACCGGCAGGCCAACACCCGCTTCTA
This sequence comes from Nevskia sp., assembly GCA_030694365.1. Taxonomy (GTDB): domain Bacteria; phylum Pseudomonadota; class Gammaproteobacteria; order Nevskiales; family Nevskiaceae; genus Nevskia. The sequence continues at coordinate 2,354 of JAUXYM010000005.1, forward strand.
CGGCGTTGAAGGACAGGCCAGCTATGTACTGATCCAGTCGCCATACACCTTGAGCCTGCGCGGCTTCGGCGACCAGGTGATCGGCGAGCTGAACAACGGTGCCAAGCTGCCGAGAGTCACGCCGGCCCGCTTCGGCCTGGGCGTTGACGGCAAGTACGGCCACTACAGCGCCAGCGTCGACTACACCCGCGTGTTCAAGCAGGGCGACATCGCCTCGCTGGAAACCGAGACCGGCGGCTACAAGCTGCTCGGCTTCACCGCTGCCTACGGCTTCCGCCTGAGCGAAAAGGCGCTGTCGGACAGCGAGGTCTACATCCGCGGCCGCAACCTGCTCGACGACGATGCCCGCCGGGCCACCTCGTTCATCAAGGACGTGGCACCGCTGCCGGGCGCTTCGGTGTTCGTCGGTTTCAGACTGGCGATCTGATCGACCCACGGCATCCGGTTGCGGCCTCATGCTGCAGCCGGATGCTAATCTTCCGCCCCGATGAATCGTCCAAACAATATTTCCGCCATCGCTGACGAGACCCCCGTACGCGGTCTCGATGCGCTGGCGATGCTGCTGTCAGGGCTGTGCCTGATCCATTGTCTGGCGCTGCCGCTGCTGGTGGCTGCACTGCCGCTGGCGGCGTCGAGCCTGGTCGCCGATGAACGCTTCCACCAATGGCTGCTGCTCGGCGCGGTGCCGACCAGCGTCATCGCGCTCGGCTGGGGCTGGCGTCGGCATCGCGACAACCTGGTCGCCTGGCTCGGCGTCATCGGCCTGCTGCTGATGGTGTTCGCCGCGTTCGGCATCCAGACCGGGCTGATCGACGCCCACGGCGAGCGGGTGCTGACGGTGATCGGCGCGCTGATGCTGGCCATCGCCCACCTGCGCAACTACCAGCTGCGTCACCACGGCCACGATCACTCGCAGCCGCACTGATCGAACCCACTCGAAAGCACATCCCATGAAAGCAATCGTCTGCAAGCAACTCGGCGGCCCGGAAACCCTGTCTCTCGAAGACGTCAGCCTGGCGCCGCCCGGCCCGAATGAGGTGCGCATCCGCATCGCTTCGGCGGGCGTCAACTTCCCGGACATCCTGCAGATCGCCGGCAAGTACCAGTTCAAAGCCACGCCGCCATTCACGCCCGGTGCCGAAGTGGCCGGCACGGTGACGGCAGTCGGTGCCAAGGTCGGCAACGTGATCGTTGGTGATCACGTCGCGGCGATCGTGCCGATCGGCGGCTATGCCGAGGAAGTCAATGCCAGTGCCGATGGCCTGCTGAAACTGCCAGCCGATTTCGATCTGTCGATCGCTGGCGGCTTCGCGCTGGCCTATGGCACCACCATTCACGCGCTGAAGCAGCGCGGCACCTTGAAGCCAGGCGAAACCCTGCTGGTGCTCGGCGCGGCTGGCGGCGTTGGCCTCGCTGCGGTGCAGATCGGCAAGCTGATGGGCGCGCGAGTGATCGCCGCGGCATCGAGCGCCGACAAGTTGGCGATCTGCCGCGAACAGGGTGCCGATGAAGTCATCGACTACTCATCGGTAAGCCTCAAGGAAGCGGTCAAGAAACTGACCAAGGGCCAGGGCGCGGACGTGATCTACGATCCGGTCGGCGGCGAGCTGGCTCAGGACTGCTTCTCGGCGATCAACTGGTGCGGCCGCTATCTGGTGGTCGGCTTCGCGGCCGGCAGCATTCCGGAAATCGCGATGAATCGCCTGCTGTTGAAAGGCGCTGCGGCGCTCGGCGTGTTCTGGGGCGGCTTCATCGTCCGCGAGCCGAAGGTGAACGCCGAGAACTTTGCCCAGTTGTTCGCCTGGATCGCTGACGGCAAGCTGAAGCCGTACATCTCGAAAGCCTATCCGCTGGCCGATGCCGCCGATGCAATGCGCGACATGCAGGCCCGCAAGGTGACCGGCAAGATCGTGCTGATTCCCTGAACAGCGGTTGGAGCGCTTCCAAGGACATCTTGAACACTGTCATCCCCGCGAAGGCGGGGATCCAGTTTTGGCCTTAGCGCACCGCTGACGACCGAGAACTGGATTGTTGAGCGCATCCCTGCGCTCAACCTGCTCCGCAGGCTCGCGCTCCGATTCGCTCCCGGCGAATCGGTCCCGCCTGCGCGGGAATGACGGGCGTTAGCGCTAGCGCCAGGCCAAGCGCTCGCGCAGTTTCACCACTTCGCCGACGATCACCAGGCTGGCACCCTTGACCTCGGCGGCGGCGACTTCGGCCGGCAGCTTGCCGAGCGTCGAGGCGATCACCCGCTGCTGCGCCGACGTGCCTTCCTCGATCAGCGCCGCTGGCCAGTCCGCCGGCAGGCCGTGTTCGATCAGCTTGCCGCAAAGCATCGCCAGCGAGCCGAGACCCATATAGATCGCAATGGTCTGGCCGGGCCGGGCCAGTGCGTCCCAGGGCAGAGTCAGCTGGCCGTCGGCACGCGGATGGCCGGTGACGAAGATGCAGGCTTGGGCGTAGTCGCGATGGGTCAGCGGAATACCGGCATAGGTCGAACAACCGCTGGCTGCGGTGATGCCGGGGACCACTTGAAACGGAATACCGGCAGCGGCCAGCCGCTCGATCTCTTCACCGCCGCGACCAAAAATGAACGGGTCGCCGCCTTTCAGGCGCAGCACCCGCTTGCCCTGTTTGGCGAGCCGCACCAGTTCCTCGTTGATCTCGTCCTGCGGCACAGTGTGCAGGTTGCGGCGCTTGCCGACGAACACTCGCTCGGCATCGCGGCGCACCAGGTCGAGAATGCCGGCACCGATCAGGCGGTCGTAGAGCACCACGTCGGCCTGCTGCATCAGGCGCAGCGCGCGGAAGGTCAGCAGGTCCGGATCGCCCGGCCCGGCGCCGACCAGATAAACCTCGCCGAGCGGGCGCTGATTGGCCAGCAAGGCTTCGAGCACCGCATCGGCGGCCACTTGGTCACCGCGCAGCACCGCTTCGGCACCGGGGCTGTCGAGAAAGCGCTCCCACAGCGCACGCCGCTTCGGGATTTCCAGCACCGTCTTGACCCGATCGCGACGGCTCTGGGTGTAGGCCGCCAGCGCGCCGTAGTTCTGCGGCAACTCGGCCTCGAGGCGCTCGCGCAGACGACGGGCGACGACCGGTGCGGCACCGCCGGTTGAGATGGCGATGGTCAGCGGCGGGCGTTCGATGATCGCCGGGGTTATGAAGGTCGAAGGCTCGGGATCGTCGACGGCATTGACCAGGATGCCGCGCGCCGTCGCTTCGGCGGCGACCACGCGGTTCAGCGCCTTGTCATCGGTCGCGGCGATCACCAGGCGCGCGCCGGCCAGTTGCGCGACATCGAACTCGGTCGCCAGATGGGTAATCGCGCCTTCGGCACACAGAGCCGTGAGTTCGGGATTCAGTTCGCGGGCGACAAGCTCGGCGCGCGGGCCGGCTTTCAGCAGCAGGCGCAGCTTGCGCGCCGCAATCTCGCCACCGCCGACGACGAGGACCCGCGCGCCATCGAGCCTGAGCGTGATCGGGAAATAGCGCGGCGGGTTGCTGGCGGAATCGGTCATCGGCGATCGGTGGGCAGGACCGCGTCATTATCGGCGCTCGGTGGGCAGGACGCGGAGAACAGCAAAGTTTGAAAAGCTCCGGGACACAAAGGCGCAAAGGTGAAAAGCTAAGGACACAACGAGAATCCTGATCCTTTCCTTGGTGTCCTTGCCGTTGCGGTTCTTTGTGCCTTTGTGACTGGGAGCTTCTGCTGTTCTCGTGTCTGCGTTTCTCCGCGTTCTCTGCGTGAGCCAAGCTTTGAAAGACCCTCAACGCAGCTGCGTGGCAGCGATCACCGGTGCCGGTACATGCAAGGTCTTCCACAAGGTCATCGAGCCGACCACGATCAGGATGCCGGCGATCGCCCGCTTCAGGCTGCGCGGGTTCATCTGGAAGCCGAGCCGGCTGCCGATCCAGATGCCCGGCAGCGCGCCGAGCAGCAGCCAGCCGAGCAGTTCGTAGTTCACCGAACCCATCCGCGCATGACCGGCGCCGGCGATCGCGGTGATCAGCACGGCGTGGGCAAGATCGCTGCCGACGATGCGGATCGGCGCGTGCTTCGGATACAGCAGCAGCAGGATCATCATGCCGATGGCACCGGCGCCGACCGAGGAAATGGTCACCACCGCGCCGATCACCACGCCGGCAATCACCGTCAGCAGGCGCTGCGTGATCGGGCTCAGTTCACCGCGCACCGCCTCTGCGCGCAGCCGCGAGGCGAGCAATTCCTGAAACAGGGTGAACAGCGCGGTGACGATCACCGCCCCCGACAGGGTCAGCTTGATCAGCCGGTCCAGTTGGGCGCTGCTGCCGATCTGGTCGAGCATCACCAGGGTCAGCAGGGTCGCCGGCACGCTGCCCGCCGATAACCAGCCGACGATCGCCCAATCCAACGAACCATTGCGGCCATGCAGCAGCACGCCGAAGGATTTGCTGATCGACGCATAAAGCAGATCGGTACCGACCGCGAGCGCCGGCGAGATGCCGTAGAACAGGATCAGGATCGGCGTCATCAGCGAGCCGCCGCCAACCCCGGTCGCACCGACGGCGGTGCCGACGATGAGGCCTGCGATCGAAAAGCCGAGTCCGTTGCCGAGCGAGTCCATAGATGATCCGGGAATGAGGGCGGCACGGTATCGATTAAGTCCGTGCACGGCCAAAGAAGCAATTGGTATTCTTTCAGAACGCACGGGAATAAAGAGGGCGCTTCATGAAACTTCGGCAGCTGCATTACATCCAGGAAATCGCCAAACGCGGACTCAATGTCACCGCCGCGGCCGATGCGCTGTTCACCTCGCAGCCCGGCGTGTCGAAGCAGGTGCGGCTGCTCGAAGACGAACTCGGCGTCGACATCTTTGTCCGCAACGGCAAGCATCTGGTCGAGATCACGCCGGCCGGCCAGCGCATCCTCGAATACACGGCCCGGCTGCTGCTGGAAGCGGACAACATCCGCAACATCGCGGAGGAGTTTCGCCAGACCGACAGGGGCGAACTGAGCATTGCCACCACCCACACCCAGGCGCGCTATGCGCTGCCGCCGGTGATCCAGCGCTTCCGCGAGCGCTATCCGCACGTCACCCTGCATCTTCATCAGGGCAGCCCGCCGCAGATCGCCAAGATGGCCGTCGACGGCTCGGCCGATTTCGCCATCGCCACCGAAGCGCTCGAGCATTTCGACGAGCTGGTGATGCTGCCCTGCTACCACTGGAACCGCAGCATCCTGGTGCTGCCGAACCATCCGCTTGCCCAGCGCTATCGCGATCGGCCGCAGGAGCTGACCCTGGAAGCGATCGCCGAGCATCCGGTGATCACCTACACCTTCGGCTTCACCGGCCGCTCGAAGCTCGACCAGGCCTTCACGGCCCACGGGCTCAAGCCGGACGTGGTGCTGACCGCTGTCGATGCCGACGTCATCAAGACTTATGTGCGGCTGGGCCTCGGTGTCGGCATCGTCGCCTCGATGGCCTATGACGCGACCATCGATCACGACCTCGTCCATCTACCGGCCGATCATCTGTTCGAGCGCAGCACCACCCACATCGGCTTCCGTCAGGGCATGTTCCTGCGTGGCTACATGGCCGACTTCATCACCGAGTTCGCGCCACAACTGAGCCGCGAACTGGTCGACGAAGTCGCCTCGATCACCGAACCGGAAACCCGCCAGCGCCGCGTCCACGAACTGGTGGCCAAGCTGCAACTGCTGTAGCGGCCTCCTTTCGAGGTGGCTATCAGGAAAGTTATTAGGATATTCCCCGACTCGCCACGTAAAGTGCGCACCCGCCGAAGCGTGCGGGTCTGCCAGCGGTAAGGCCATGTATCAATACGACGAATACGACCAGAAGCTGGTCGACGAACGGGTCGCCCAGTTCCGTGACCAGACCCGGCGCTTCCTCGCCGGCGAACTGCCGGACGACGAATACCGCATGTTGCGGCTGCGCAACGGTCTGTATGTGCAGCGTTTCGCGCCGATGCTGCGAATCGCCGTGCCATACGGCCTGCTGGCCGCGAAGCAGTTGCGGATGCTCGGCCACATCGCGCGCACCTACGACAAAGGCTACGGCCATCTGACGACGCGTCAGAACATCCAGTTCAACTGGCCGACGCTGGAATCGGTGCCGGACATCCTCGCCGACCTGGCGACGGTGCAGATGCACGCGATCCAGACCAGCGGCAACTGCATCCGCAATTTCACCTCGGATCATCTGGCCGGTGTCGCTGCCGACGAGCTGGTCGATCCGCGTCCGTACTGCGAGATCGCTCGTCAATGGGCGACCCTGCATCCCGAATTCAACTGGCTGCCGCGCAAGTTCAAGATCGCGATGAGCAGCTCGACGACCGACCGCGCCGCAACCCGTGTGCACGACATCGGCGTCCACATCATCAAGAACGAAGCCGGCGAACTCGGCTACACGATCTATGTCGGCGGTGGCCTCGGCCGCACGCCGATCATCGGCGTCAAGATTCGCGACTTCCTGCCCGAAGCCGATCTGCTCAGCTATTGCGAAGCGGTGCTGCGCGTTTACAACCGTCTCGGCCGCCGCGACAACATCTACAAGGCGCGGATCAAGATCCTGGTCAAGGAAACCGGACCGGTGAAGTTCGCCGAGATGGTCGAAGCCGAATGGGCGCAGATCAAGGATTCCTACCTGAAGCTGACCAGTGCCGATCTCGACCGGGTCAAGCAGCACTTCGGCTCGCCGGCCTATGCCGCTGACGCCGCGAGCGACACCAGCTACGCGCAGCAACTGGCGTCGAACGGCAGGTTTTCCGCATGGACTCGCCGCAACCTGAAGGCGCATCGGGTGCCCGGCTACTCGGCCGTGTTCGCGTCGCTGAAGGCCAAGGGTGTTGCGCCCGGTGATATCGACGCTGCCCAGCTCGACGCCGTCGCCGATCTCGCCGATCGCTACTCGTTCGGTGAAGTGCGAGTCACGCATACCCAGAACCTGGTGTTCGCCGACGTCCAGCAGAAGGATCTCTACCCCCTGTGGCAGGCGCTGGCTGGCATCGGCCTGGCGACGCCGAACATCGGTCTGCTGACCGACGTGATCTGCTGCCCCGGCCTCGATTTCTGCTCGCTGTCCAACGCCAGCTCGATCGCCGTCGCCGAAGAAATCTTCGAGCGCTTCGAGAACCTCGACGATCAGCACGACATCGGCGAGATGAAGTTGAACATGTCCGGCTGCATGAATGGCTGCGGCCATCACAGCGTCGGCCACATCGGCATTCTCGGCGTCGATAAAAAGGGCGAGGAGTGGTACCAGATCACCCTCGGCGGCTCATCGAGCAACGACGCCAGCCTCGGCGATCGCACCGGCCCGAGTGTGTCGCGTGCCGACATCGCCAACGCCGTGCAGAACCTGATCGAAACCTATCTCGACGTGCGGATGAGCGAGGACGAATCCTTTCTCGCCTGCTATCGCCGCGTCGGCATGCCGCCGTTCAAGACCCGGCTGTATGCCAAGGTCGAGGCGGAGGCATGAGCACGACCCTGATTCGCAATCTGCAGGTCGAGGCCGACGATTACACGCTGCTGGCCGATGACGCAGCACTGCCGGCATCCGGCAAGCTGATCGTCAGCTACGCGCGCTGGCATGCCGAACGCGAAGCTCTGCTGGCTTCCGGCCTCGTCATCGGTCTGAAGATCCCGAACACCGTCGATGTTGCCACCGTGCTGCCGGAAATCGCCGAGCGGCCGCTGATCGAACTGGACTTCCCGAGCTTCCCCGACGGCCGCGCCTACTCGCAGGCCCGCCTGCTCGCCGAACGCTTCCAGTTCAAGGGCGAGCTGCGCGCCACCGGCAAAGCCGTGGTCCGCGACCAGTTCCAGTTCCTGCTCCGCTGCGGCTTCAACAGCTTCGAACTGCGCGATGGCCAGGACCCGGCCGCCTGCCTCGCCGCCGTCCACGAATTCAGCGTGCCCTACCAGCAGGCCGCCGATCATGCCGAGCCGGTGTTCATGCGTCGCCGCCACGGTGCAGCCTAACCGGCTGAAAACAGCATAAAACCGCGGTGCCATGAGGCGAGATTCAAGTCGTACAATGGCGCATGACGCAGCTCACCCGCCCGACCGCTACGGCCCCGCTGCCGATCCAGGATAGGTTCGGCCGCATCAAGCGCAAGCTGCGGATTTCGCTGACTGACCGCTGCAACTTCCGCTGCCCGTACTGCATGCCGGAACGTCCCGAGTTCATGGACCGGGCCGATCGTCTCAGCCGCGCCGAACTGTCCCGCATCCTGTTGCTGTTCGTCGCCGAACTCGGCGTCAACCGGCTACGCCTGACCGGTGGTGAACCGCTGCTGCGCCGCGACCTCGAAGGCATCATCGAAGACGCTCAGGCGCTACGGCCGTTCGGTCTGGAAAGAGTCAGCCTGACCACCAATGCCGCGCTGCTCGAAAAGCGCGCTCCGGCGCTGAAGGCCTCCGGTGTCGATGATCTGAACATCAGCCTCGATGCGATGGACCCGGCGATCTTCGCCAAACTGTCCGGCGGTCGCTCGATCAAGCCGGTGCTGGCCGGCATCGTCGCCGCGCGCGACGCCGGCATCCCGGTCAAGCTCAACGCGGTGATCATTCGCGGCATCAACGAAGGCGAAATCCTGCCGCTGGCCCGTTATGCGGCGCGCGAAAAGCTGCCGCTGCGCTACATCGAATTCATGCCGCTCGACGGCCGTGGCGAATGGACGCGTGACCGGGTCGTACCGCAGACCGACATCCTTGACCATCTGCGCGCCGAGTTCGCCGTCAACGCACTGCCGCGCTCGAACGATCCGGCGGCTTATTACGAGCTTGATGACGGCAACGCCCAGACCAATAGCGTTGGCATCATCGCGACCGTCTCCAATCCGTTCTGCGCCAGCTGCGATCGCCTGCGGATCACCGCCGATGGCTCGCTCTACCCCTGCCTGTTCTCGAAGAACGGCATCAGCCTGCGCGACCCGATGCGCAATGGCGCCGACGATGCCGCGCTATCCACACTCATCCGCTCGACGGTCTGGAACAAGGATGCCGGCTATGCGGCCAATCCCGGATATTCGGATCGGCCGATTGCGATGAATTCTTTAGGCGGCTGAGCGATGCGCGTGATCATCGAGTGCTATGGCGCGAGTGCGCGCTGGTGCGGATCCGATTTGATCACGCTCGATCTCTCCGTTGGCGCAACTGGCAACGACGCACTTGATGCCCTCGCGGCCCTTTACCCAGATTTTGCCGCCCGCCGTGATTCCGTGGCGATTGCCACCGGCGACGCGATCACATCACCGACGCTGCCACTCGACGACGGCGACGTGATCGCACTGATTCCGCCGGTCTCCGCTGGCTGAACGATGAGCGCCATCAAGTCCCTGCCCCGCCTCCGCAACGGCGCGCTGAACCTCGCCGACTGGCTGGTCGAAGCTCAGCCTGCCGATGCCGGCGCGCTGGCTGTGTTCGCCGGCACGGTGCGCAATGAGCATCTCGGCAATGCAGTCAGCGGCATGAGCTACCACGCGCATCGCGGCCTGGCCGAAGCGCGGCTGCGCGAGATCGAAGCGGCTGCGGAAGCGCGCTTCAAGGTTCATGTGCTGGTCGCGCACGCGGTCGGAGTGCTCGCGATCGGCGAGATCAGCGTCGTCGTCGTGATCCGCGGCGGCCATCGCGCCGAAGCCTTCGAGGCTTGCCGCTGGACCATCGACACGATCAAGCAGGCGGTGCCGATCTGGAAGGAAGAACACTACGTCGACGGTGCTGTGCGTTTTCTCGAAGGCGTGCCGATCCAGCCGGTCGAATCACTGTGAGCTGCCCTCACACCTCGTCATCCCCGCGCAGGCGGGGATCCAGTTTTGAAGTCTGCCGCTCCGCCAACCAGAACTGGATTCCCGCCTTCGCGGGAATGACAGCTTGGGGAAAGTGCGACGCCAACCCCTACTCCGTATCAACACCATGAGCCCGATGAGAGCCAGATGAGGGATGTAAGCCCCAAGGAAGTAACCCTGCGCGTAGCCGTGGCGCAAGCCGTGGTCGATGTGCCTGCCGATGTGCTGATCCGCCTGCGTGAGAAGACGCTCGACAAGGGCGATGCGCTGGAGATTTCCCGCGCCGCCGGCATCCTCGCGGCCAAGCGCACCTGGGAACTGCTGCCGCTGTGCCATCCGATTCCGGTCGAGCGACTGGACCTCAGCTACGCGTTCACCGAGACCACGGTGACCGTGCTGGTCGAGGTCGCCACCCATGCCCGCACCGGCATCGAGATGGAAGCGCTGACTGCGGCGAGCATCGCGTCGCTCTGCTTGTACGACATGCTGAAACCGCACGCCGGCACCAATCTGCGGATTCGCGATGTGCTGCTGCTGAAAAAGACTGGCGGCAAGTCCGGTGATTTTCTGCGCGCCTGAGCTGGTCCGGGCGCGCTCCAGGCCCTGAAAGAGGAATCCGACGATGTCCGTGGAAAACACCCGCAAGCTGCTCGCTGACTACTACGGTGCCTTCAACCGCCGCGACTGGCTGACCTTCCTGGACCTGCTGACCGACGACATCATTCATGACGTCAACCAGGGCGGCCGCGAAATCGGCAAGGTCGCGTTCGGCAAGTTCATGGACAAGATGAACCGTTCGTATTCGGAACAGATCGCCGACATCGTCATCAACGTCAACACCGACGGCAGCCGCGCGGCGGTGGAATTCCTGGTGCTCGGCCAGTATCTGAAGACCGACGAAGGCCTGCCGGAAGCGAACGGCCAGACCTACACCCTGCCGGCCGGCGCGTTCTTCGATATTCGTGATGGCAAGGTCGCGCGAGTGACTAACTACTACAACTTGAATGACTGGTTGAAGCAGGTCGGCGCTTAGCTTTGCTCCTTCCCCGCTTTGCGGGGGAAGGCCGGGATGGGGGCGTTTGAAGCGTGCGCCCCAGTTATCAAGCAGAGGCGCACAAACCAACCGCCCCCTCCCCAGCCCTCCCCCGCTATCGCGGGGGAGGGAGTTCTGATATCAGCGAGAACTCCTATGCCTGAACTCAGAATCGAACCACTCCGCGGCAGCGAGATCGCCACGCAGATCGACGCGCTCGCCGCCGTGCGCATCGCTGTGTTCCGCGCTTTTCCGTACCTGTACGAAGGCGCGCGCGACTACGAGGCGCATTACCTCGAACTGTACGTGAAGTGCTCGCGCAGCCTGGCGATTCTGGTCTGGGATGGCGAGCGCTGCATCGGTGCGTCCACCGTGCTGCCGCTCGCCGATGCCGGCACCGAAGCACAGGCACCGTTCATTGCCGGCGGCGACGCGATCGAGACGATCGACTACTTCGGCGAATCGGTGCTGCTGCCCGAGTACCGCGGCTTCGGCCTCGGCGTGAAGTTCTTCGAGCTGCGCGAAGCCCACGCCGCCGAACTGGGCCTGCAGGTCTGCGCGTTCTGCTCGGTGCAGCGTCCGGACGATCATCCGTTGAAGCCGGCCGGCTATGTGCCGAACGATCGCTTCTGGGGCAAGCGCGGCTATCTGAAGGCGCCGGAGATCGTCACCACATTCTCGTGGCCGGACATCGGCGAAACCGTGTCGACCGCCAAGCCGATGACCTTCTGGCTGCGCCGTCTGCCATGAGTGCGCGTGCCTTCACCATCGCCGCTGCGCAGTTCCCGGTGTTCTCGCCGAACGCTTGGCGCGAAGTCGAGGCGCTGATCACGCAGTGGGTGGACGAAGCCGTCGCGCGCGGTGCGAGGCTGCTGGTGTTCCCCGAATACGGTTCGATGTCGATCGCCCATCTCGATGCCGCGACGCGCTCCGATCTGCATGGCCAGATCGCCGTGATGCAGACATATCGCGAGGCTTGGCTGACGCTGCACCGGCGGCTGGCGCAAGCGCACCAGGTCTACATCCTCGCCGGCAGCTATCCCTGGACCCTGACCGACGGCCGCACGGTCAATCGCGCTTGGTTCTGCGCGCCGGATGGCCGTGCCGAGTATCAGGACAAGGCGGTGATGACCCGCTTCGAGCGCGAGCAATGGAACATCTGGAGCGAGCCGCCGCTGAAGCTGTTCGATACCGCGCTCGGCAGGATCGCCGTCAACATCTGCTACGACGCCGAGTTCCCGCTGCTGGCCCGGGCGGCCTGCGAAGCCGGTGCCGAAATCATCCTGGTGCCGAGCTGCACCGATACCTTGGCCGGCTACTACCGGGTCAAGGTCGGTGCCCAGGCGCGGGCGCTGGAAAACCAGTGCTACGTGATCCAGTCGCCGATCGTCGGCGAGGCCGCGTGGTCGCCGGCCGTCGACGTCAACATCGGCAGCGCCGGCGTCTATGGCCCGCCGGATCGCGGCTTTCCCGATGACGGCGTGATCGCACTCGGGCCGCTGAACGAACCACTTTGGCTCTATGCCGAGATCGATCCGTCGAAGGTTGCCGAGGTGCGCGAGTTTGGTGCTGTGCGGCCGTTCCAGCACTGGCCGGAGTCGGCAGCGGCTCTTGTCCTGCCGCTCTCGCTGTAGGCCCGGCTTTCGATGACCGCACCGACGCACAAGCAGTTGCTGATCCTGCAGCGCATGGAAATGTCGCTGGTCCGCGCCGTGCTCGCCAAGCCCTCGTTCCTGGTCTCGCGCGAGTACAAGCAACTGCGTTACCTGCTGAGCTTCGCGCGGCTGCATGTGTTCGCACCCGGTGGAGTCGATGGCAGCGCGCGCCGCGAAGATGTCGAACTGGCCCAGGACCTGATCGCGCCGCTGCGCGAGCGTGTGCTGCTGGATCTGAACAAGTCGCTGAGCCACGAACGCGATCCGGAGCGGCGTCTGGCCCCGGTGCCAATGCGGTGCTGCGTGCGTTGCATCCGAGCCTGGTATCGGCGCGACGGCAACTGCTGCGGTGCCATGAAGGCAGCTTCAATGAAGCCGAGTTGGATGCCGAAGTCGGCCGCAAGGCGCTGGTCACGATCATGGGCGGCGGCGGTGGCGCCGGCTATGTCTACATCGGCGCGGCGGCGCGCCTGAGAGCCGAACAGACTTCGTCCGATTACATCGTCAGCGCCTCGATCGGCGCGCTGATCGGCGCCTTCCTGAGCCGTGCCCGGCAACTCGACATCGATGCCCTGATGACCTGGGCCAAGGGCCTGCAGACGCGGCACATCTTCGCCCGTCCCCACATTGGCACCACCCACACGCTGCCCGGCCTGATGCGCCTGCACCTCAGCGGTATGGAAACGGCGATGCACCACCCGGACGGCTCGCCGCTGCGGCTCAAGGATCTGGAGATTCCCTACGAAGCAGTGATCGCCGGCATGCGCACCAGCGTCTACGACCACATGCCGGCGACGATGCGCGAACTGCTGACCACGCAGGTGCGCAACAAGAGCCTGTCGCGGCTGGTCGCCGAACGGATGCTGCTGATCGGCACTTTCTTCAATCCGCGCGTGGTCAAGCCGATCGTGCTCGGCCGTGATCCTTCGACGCGGGCGCTGCGGGTGATCGATGCCGTTGGCTTGTCCGCTGCAATTCCCGCCGTGCTGCAGTACGAACCAAGGCACCGAGATGCGATCAGCGATGCGGTGCTGACGCGGCTCCGCGAGGAGCACGCGGTCGCCCTGTTCGCCGATGGCGGTGTCGCCGCCAACGTGCCGGCGCATATCGCCTGGGAGGGCGTGCACAGCGGCCGCATCGGCACCCGCAACGCGTTCTACCTGGCGCTGGACTGTTTCCATCCGCAGTTCGATCCACGCCATCTGTGGCTATGGCCAGTGACCCAGGCAATCCAGCTGCAACTGCCTTCGCAGCGGCCCTACTTCGACTGGCTGATGCGCTTCGAGCCCACCCTGAGCCCGCTCAACCTGCTGCCCTCGGCGAGCGATTTCGACAAGGCCTTCCAGTGGGGCTGGAACCAGGCTGACGTGATGATGCCGTTCCTGCTGAAGGCGTTGGAGCCGATCGAATGGGTGCCTTGAGCCCCACATGGAAACGTAGGGTGGGCAGGCTTCATCTGCCCACCGATTCGCGACCGTTCGACTTCGGCGCACGGTGGGCAGATACCGCCTGCCCACCCTACGGCTAGAGCTTGCGGAACAGCAACAGCGAAAACGCGGCCGTCGTCTCCAATCGTTCGCATTGTTCGAGCGCCGCGCGGCGCTCAGGCCGCGCTTTCCAGACGTAGGGCGTCATCGCCAGCAACTGGCGCAATTGCGCGTTGTCGAGCGATAGCGGCGCGCGTACTTCATCGCGTGCCGCCAGCTCGAAACGATCGGCGAAGCCGGCCAGAAACTTGTCCGGCTCGTGGGCGACCACGTCCTCGAACAGCCCGGCGCGCAAGGTCCACAGATGATCGGCCGCCGGCGTCACCACCAACACGTGGCCGCCAGGCTTCAGCGCGCGCTGCATCTCGTCGATGTGCAACTGGGTGAACAGGCAGCTGATGACATCGAGCGAAGCCTCGTCTACCGGCAAGACAGCGCCACTGCCGACGATCCAGGTGATGCCGGGATAGCGTTTCGCCGCGAGCCGGATCGCTGGCTTGGCGATGTCGAGGCCGATGACCTCAGCGGCGATCGCCGGGAACGCGCTGGTGTACCAGCCTTCGCCGCAACCGAGATCGAGCAGCGCGTCGGGCACCAGCGGCATCAGCATCGCCACCACCGCATCGCGCAGCGGGCCGTAATGGCCTGCTTCGAGAAAGGCTCGCCGCGCAGTGAGCGATTCGGCGCTGTCGCCCGGTTCCGGGCTGTGCTTCTGCTGCACCAGCAGCAGGTTCACATAGCCTTCGCGGGCAACGTCGTAGCAATGGTTGTTCGCACAGCGCCAGGTCGGCGGCTGGCAAAGCAGCGCGCCGCGACATAGCGGACAGACCAGCACCGGGCGCGGCTCGCTCAGCCGATCTTCTCGAGGCCGCCGAGATAGCTGCGCAGTGCGGCCGGTACGGTGATCGTGCCATCGGCGTTCTGGTAGTTCTCGATGATCGCGACCAGGGTGCGACCGACTGCGAGGCCGGAGCCGTTCAAGGTGTGCAGCAGCTCGGTCTTCTTGGTTTCCGGATGACGGTAGCGAGCCAACATGCGCCGCGCCTGGAAGTCCTCGAAGTTCGAGCAGGAGCTGATCTCGCGATACTTGTTCTGGCTCGGCAGCCAGACTTCGATGTCGTAGGTCTTGGCCGCATTGGCACCCATGTCGCCGGTGCACAACACCACGGTGCGGAACGGCAGTTCCAGCTTCTTGAGGATGTTTTCGGCGTGTGCGGTCAGTTCCTCATGCGCCGCATACGAGGCTTCCGGCGTGGTCGCCATCACCAGCTCGACCTTCTCGAACTGATGCTGACGGATCAAGCCGCGGGTATCGCGCCCAGCCGAGCCGGCTTCGGCGCGGAAGCATGGCGTATGGGCCACCCACTTCTTCGGCAGGTTCGCGGCGTCGAGAATCTCGTCGCGCAGCAAGTTGGTGACTGGTACTTCGGCAGTCGGGATCAAGCCCCATTGCGCGCCCTCGCCCGGCACATTGCTCAGCCAGAACAGGTCATCACCGAACTTCGGCAACTGGCCGGTGCCACGGAATGACGCGGCATTGACGATGAACGGCACGTACAGCTCTTCGTAGCCGTGCTCGCTGACATGGATATCGAGCATGAACTGGCCAAGTGCCCGATGCAGACGCGCGAGTTGGCCGCGCAGTACGGTGAAGCGAGCGCCGGTCAACTTGGCGGCGGCGGCGAAATCCATCAGGCCGAGCGCTTCGCCGAGATCGGCGTGGTCCTTCACGCCTGTACTTTCGCGTGGCGTGCCCCAGCGGCGGACTTCGACGTTGTCGGCTTCGCTCTTGCCATCCGGTACTGAGGCATGAGGGACGTTGGGCAGGCTGCCGGCAAACTCGTCGAACTCGGTCTGCAGCGTGTTCAGCGCGGCTTCGTTGCCCACCAGCTGCGTCTTGATCCGCTCCATGTCGGCAAAGATCGGCGTCGCGTCTTCGCCCTTGGCTTTCGCCTGACCAATGCGCTTGGAGCCGGCGTTGCGCTCGGCCTGCAGCGCTTCGGTCTCGGTCTGCATCTGCTTGCGCCGCGCTTCCAGCGCATTGAAGCGTTCGAGATCGAAAACATAGCCACGACGCGCCAGTTGCGCGGCAATCGCGGCGGCATCGGCGCGCAGGCGTTTCGGGTCGAGCATCGGTCAGCATCCGGGTAAAAAGTGCCGCGCAGTATAACGGCGAGGCTGCAGCGATCAGGCCGGATCAGGCTAGCTGGCGCCCCAGCCACAGGCCAAATGCGCAGGCCGCGAGGCTCAAGATGACGTTGGCGGCGATGTTCGCGAACGCGGTTGCCGCGCTGCCATCGCGCCACAGCAGCAGGGTTTCGACCGAGAACGCCGAGAATGTCGTGAAGCCACCAAGGATGCCAGTGGTGAGGCCGAGCCGCAGCGGATCGGAAAGCGCACCCGGCTTGGTCAAGGCATACGCCGTGATCGCGCCCATCGCCAAACCACCGACGACGTTGACGGCCAGCGTGCCCCAGGGGAAGCCGGGCGCGGTACTACGCAGCAGGGTCGACAAGCCGTAGCGCGCCACCGAACCGAGCCCGCCACCGGCTGCAACCGCGAGGACCAGCGGCGCGTTCACGCGGCGTGCGCCCGCAACACCTTGAGACCGAGGCCGTGCTCCATCGCGTCGAAATCGCGGTCGCGGTGCAGCAGCGTCAGGCCGTGCTCGATGCAGAAGGTGCCGATCAGCAGGTCGATGGTCTTGCGCACGGTGACGCCCTGCGCCCGCAGCCGCCGGTAGTTCTGCGCGCTGCGCAGCGCGATGTCGAAACCGGCCATCTCATGGCTTGGCAGTGCCGCCATCAAGCTGGACACGCGGCGGAAATCGCGATCGTCACGAATGCCCTGCAGGACTTCGGTGAGGATCAGATCGCCGATCGCGACGGTGTCCCGGTCAAGTAGACGGTCCAGCATCTCAACCTGTGGCCCGTCAACGCCGTTCAGGAAATCGATCCAGACCGAGCTGTCAGCAACGATCACGCCGACGGTTCATGCACGGAAAGCCGGCTCGCATCGAGATTGCCGTCCCAAGCCACCTTGCCGCGCAAGCTGCGCAACTCCTGCTGGCGCTGCATGCGCACGAGCAAGCGCAAACCGTCCTCAACTGCCTGCTTCTTGGTGCGCGCACCCGTCGCGGCCATGGCATCCGCCATCAAGCTGTCGTCGATGTCGATGTTGGTTCGCATGGGGCACCTCGTGTGTATCGAAAGATAAAATGATACACAGAACGCAATGAGCTTGTCAGCGTGCCGGCTTCTGTCTCGCCACTGCCCGCAACTGCACCAGCCGCTCGCCGATCTTGATTTCCAGGCCGCGCGGCACCGGGCTGTAGAACTCGGTGCCGATCAGCGCATCGGGCAGGAACTGCTGGCCGGCGGCGACGCCATCGGCTTCGTCGTGGTCGTAGCGATAACCGTCGCCATAGCCGAGGCCCTTCATCAGCTTGGTCGGCGCGTTGCGGATGTGCATCGGCACTTCCAGCGAGCCGTGTTTTTCGACCGCCGCGCGAACGTTTTTGTAAGCGCGATAGACCGCGTTGCTCTTCGGAGCAACGGCCAGATAGACGACGGCCTGGGCCAGCGCCAGTTCACCTTCCGGGCTGCCGAGCCGCTCGTAAGTGTCCCAGGCCGAGATGCACATCGCCTGCGCGCGAGGATCGGCGAGGCCAATGTCCTCGACGCTCATGCGCAGCACACGGCGCGCGACATAGCCGGGATCGACGCCGCCATCGAGCATCCGCGCGAACCAGTACAGCGCCGCATCGGGATCGCTGCCGCGTACCGATTTATGCAGCGCGCTGATCTGGTCGTAGAAGTTCTCGCCCTGCTTGTCGAAGCGGCGCAGGCCTTTTCCGATCAATTGATCGAGCAGCGCGTCATCCTTCTTGCCGGCAGCGCGGCTCAGTTCGACGGCGGTTTCGAGCAGGATCAGCGCGCGGCGCGCATCGCCATCGGCGGAATCGGCGATGCGCTCGATCCAGGCCTCGGGCAGTGCATCAGGCGCTTCACCCATGCCGCGTTCGGGATCAGTCAACGCCCGGCGCAGCAACGCGCTGATCGCATCGCTGTCGAGCGAACGCAGCACGAACACACGCAGCCGGCTGAGCAGCGCGCCGTTGAGTTCGAAGCTCGGGTTCTCGGTGGTTGCGCCGATCAGGGTGACCGTGCCGTCTTCGACGTACGGCAGCAACGCGTCCTGCTGGCTCTTGTTGAAGCGATGGATTTCGTCGATGAACAGCACGGTGCGGCGCGGCGGTTTGGCATTGCGCTCCATCTGCGCATTGACCATCGCTTCGCGGATGTCCTTCACGCCGGCCATCACCGCCGACAAGGTCAGGAACTGCGCGTCCGAGTGATTGGCGATCAGCCGCGCCAAGGTGGTCTTGCCGACACCGGGCGGGCCCCAGAAGACGATCGATGGAATGCGGCCGGATTCCATCGCCACCCGCAGCGGCGAACCCGGCCCGAGCACATGCGCCTGGCCGACAACTTCGTCGAGCGTGCGCGGGCGCATCCGCTCGGCTAAAGGCGCGTGCGCGTTCAGGACGGGGTCCGAACGCTCAAGCATCACGAAGCGCCGCGTGTCGATCCATCAAGGCGTTGCAGCACCGGCCTTCGGCGGGCTGTCGCCATCGACCACTTCCGTGCCTTTCGGCGGCACGAATTTGAATTGCGTGTCGTCGATTTTCTGATTGGTCTTGATGGCGCTGAATTTCACTTCCGAGGAGCCGCCGATCGGGTCTTCGAAGCGCATGCGCTGCGGCGCGCCGGCCTTGTCGAGCGTCAGTTCGATGAGCTTGAAATCACCGTCCTTGGCCTTTGGCAGCAGGCGCACGATGCGGGCGTCGCCATCGCTGCCGCCGTCCTGCACGACAAAGGCATCGCTCAAACCACCGCGCTGGGATAGCAGCGCCGCCGGCGTGCCGGCCAGCGCATCCCGGGCGTTGCGCACGGTGACCTGGTTGAGGTCGGGATCGAAGGCCCAGAGCTTCACGCCGTCGCAGATCGACAACTGCTCGTAAGGTTTTTCGTAGGCCCAGCGAAAGCGGCCGACGCCGACCTTCGCCGATGCCGGCGGCCGGGCGAGCAGAAACAGGCCGCTGCTGCGGGCCGTGACCTTGTTGCGATCGTCGGTCTGGGTCTGCTCGAAGTGCGCCTCGAAGGTCTGCACGCCGTCGACGAAGCGCTTCAGCGCGTCCTGCGCGGAATCGGCCCCAGCCATGGACGTAGCGGCGGACTCGGCCGTCGACGACAGAAGCAGGACAGCCAGCAACGTTGACAACGATCTGATCATGGGGGCCACGAGGTACGAAGAGCGAGACGGCGAAATTATCGCCTGTCGGCTGAAGCCCCGCTGAGCGGCCTCGCCGCGCCCTGTCGATTCAGTGCACAGAAACGGAAAAAGGCCCCGAAGTTCTTATGCATTCTCGTTAGTCTTACTGTGTCACAAGCGTAATTTGAGATTGCGAATTCCGCAGCACGGACATCGGGGTAGCGTCGCGGCGAGCGCTACGCTGAGTTGATGGCGGAGCGTCGGGATGGAGTTCGGAACGTGCCGTTGCGCCCGGCGCAGCACCGCGCGGGAGGAAATCTTCGAGTGCGGCAGGTGAACCGCCCCGGCTTTCTCGGAGGCTCCTTCACTTGAGAAGATAGAGTGACTCAAACCAACGAGTCCCCGAGAAAGCCTGGGCGGTTCACTTTCGCTTCCCAAAGCGGCGCTGGTGACCGTTGGCAAATGGCACTTATGTATCGCGAAACATAAGTGCCATTTGCCAACGGTCACGAATGGCCACTACGTGGCATCGAGATGGCTTCGGACTACTAGATGACGCGGACTCGGCAGTCCGACCGGAGACGTTGCGGCCCCTTCAGACTGACTTACGCGTGAGCTTCACCATCATCTTCGAGTAACCGCGCACGAAGTTGGATTGCACGATCTCCGGCTCGGACACCACCTCGATCGCCTCGAAGCGCGCGAGCAGTTCTTCCCATAGGATCTTGAGCTGCAGCTCGGCCAGACGATTGCCCATGCAGCGATGAACGCCGAAGCCGAACGCCATATGCTGGCGCGCGTTGGGGCGGTCGATGATGAACGCGTCTGGCTGGTCGAACTTGCGTTCGTCGCGGTTGCCGCTGGCATACCACATCACCAGCTTGTCGCCCTTTCGGATGAACTGCCCGCCCAGCACCGTGTCCTGCTTGGCCACGCGGCGCATGTAGGCCAGCGGGGTCTGCCAGCGGATGATCTCCGACACCATGTTCGGGATCAGGCCGGGATTGGCCTTGAGCTTGAGGAACTCGTCCGGAAACTGGTTAAGCGCGTATACGCCGCCGCTCATCGAGTTTCGCGTGGTGTCATTTCCGCCCACGATCAGCAGCGTCAGGTTGCCCAGAAACTCCATCGGCCGATGGATGAGATCGCGAGTGTCCTCGCTGGACTGCATGAGGGTGATCAGATCAAAACCCGGCTTTTCGCCCGCGGCCAGGCGCGCAGCCTTGTCGTGCCACAACTGCGTGAACTGCCGCGCCATCTGTGGCAGGCCCTCGAAGATCTCGTCCGCCGTGGAAGTCCCGCCAGTTGCCGACGTGCTGCCGGAAACAAGATCGGACCAGTACACCAGCTTCTGGCGCTGCTCGTAGGGGAAGTCCAGCAGCGTGGCGAGCATGCGCGCGGTGAGTTCGATAGAGACGCGCGGCACCCAGTCGAACGGGCTATCGGTGGGAAGTTCGTCCAGCACCTCCTGCACGCGCAAGCGGATCAGCGACTCCATCTCCTGCAGGTTTCGCGGTGCCACCACGCTCTGCACGGCCTTGCGCTGCTGGTCGTGACACGGCGGGTCCATGGCAATGAACATCGCCAGGCCCAGGCCATCGGGCGGCTCACCCATGATGATGAATGGCTCTGCCGAGAAGCGCTCATGATCCTTATCCACGGTCAGGATGTCGTCGTAGCGCGTGATCGACCAGATGCCGCCAAACGGCGTATGGCCTTGCCAGTGCACCGGCGCCTCGTCGCGCAGGCGCTTGTAGTACGACTTCCATACGCCCTGCCGATACAGGAACGGGCTGCTCACATCGATGCGTTCCAGCGGCAGGCTCTCCACCGGAGGCAGTGGTTGCTCCACCAGCGGAGGCGGCGGCGGGCGCTTGATTACGTGCTGCCTGGCCTTCTGGAAAAGGTGCATGCCCCGGATCTGCAGATCCATGGGCACGGTGGCCTGTACCTTGTTCAGGGCGCGATTGAGGGCTTGGTTGGCCCACTCGGTGGCGACGGTCTTCATAGTGTGCGGATCCGGTGGCGGGGGGCTTGGATTAGAACTGATGCTCGGGAATCTGCACGCGCAGACCGTCAAGTGCCGCCGTGGCGAGGATCTGGCAGGCAAGGCGCGAGTTGGGATGGCACTCGGGTGTCATCGACAGCATGCGCTCCTCCTCCTCGTTGCGCGGGCCGAGCTTCGCAGCCCAAGCCGCGTCCACGATCACGTGGCAGGTACCGCAGGCGCAGCTACCGCCGCAATCGCCGTCAATGCCGGGCACGTTGTGCGCACGCGCCAAGTCCATCAAGCTGCTGCCCTCGGTGAGAGGCACGTCCTGCTCGGTACCCGTGTGCTGCGCAAATCGGATGATGGCCATGTCCTGCATACTCCCTGCGGGTGCCCACAATGGGCCTGCGAGGCTGTCGATTCTGCGCCGAGCGACGGGTCTGGCCCATGTTCCGCCGGCCCATAATTTTGTGAGAACAGCTCAGGTGCACGTCGCAGCTTCCCGTCGAGAGCCGCAAATGACGGCTCATATCCTGGCGCAACTGCTCGACTCGTCGGCGCTCGACGCGGCGGCGGCGGCGCGGTTTCACGCTGCGATGCAGCGCGAAAGGCGCGACCTACCAGAGATGGTGCGACAGGGGGTGCAGACGCCGCTCCGCTGGTTTCGCGAGGTGTATCCGGATCTCTGCGCCGATCAAGTCGCCGTGCTCGGTTATGCCGCCGGCAAGCAGGCGCGGCTCACGTCCTATACGCCGCTGAGCCTGCCGCTGGTGAGCGCCGCGACAATCGACGAGGCCCTGCGCCTGCTCGCCTTCCTGCCGCTGATCTCTAACAGCATGTCCGCGCGTTTTGTAGACCGCGCGGACGACGTGGCCATTGTGCTCACCGCCACGTCCAACGACCCGGTACTGGATCGCTTCCCGGTCTTCTATTGCGCGGCGGCGCTCATCCGACTGCTGCCCCTGCTATCCGCCGAGCCGCTGGACCTCACCATCCACATCGCGTGGCCAAGACCGGCCGGCTTCGAGCAGCACTCGGAGTTCGAGGCCGACCGCCTGCGCTTCGATGCTCCGCTGCATCACATCGTGGTGCCGCGCGCCACACTTCAGGCCGCCTGCCGCTTCGCCGATCCCATCGCCTACCAGACTGAACTGGCGGGACTGCAGACCCGCATGGCGAGCCTGGGCATTGCCGACGATGTCGACGAGCGGGTGCGGAGACTGCTCGACACGCAACGGAGCCTGATCTCCATCGAGGACACGGCCCGGAAGCTGCACATGTCCGTGAGTACGCTCAAGCGCCGACTCGCCGAAGCCGATACGAGCTTTCGCGACCTTCGCGAATCCGTGCTCAAGGACCGCGCCATGCTCCTGCTCACAGACGCGTCGCTGTCGCTCGAATCGATTTCGAACGCGCTCGGCTACAGCGACCTCGCCAACTTCTCTCACGCCTTCAAGCGATGGACTGGGATCACGCCCGGCGTCTTCCGCAGGTATCCGAGCAGACCTAAGGTGACCAGCTTGGTGATTTGAAATTCATCGCGCTTTGTACACGGCTGAGCAACTTGAACAACGGCTTGGGGCATCTCCGAGCCGGTCGCGTGGGCGGCCACCTCTCGGATCCTTAGCTGTTGGGTCCTTGGCAATCTGAAACTGGAGCCGGCGGTAGAACATCTAGCCGCAATGGATGACAGCTATGGGGTAGAGCAGCAATCTGACGCCGGTAGCTTCATCTGATTGGCAGCACAGCAAGCGGGATCGGCAATTTGCGACGAGCTACAGCACATATCCAAAAAAAGAGCCCGCCGAGAAGGCGGGCTCTACCTTGGTGTTCGGCGCCTAATTTGCGCCCCATATTTTTAACGGCAACCCATGTCATTGACTATATTAAATTACGCATCTATAGAGAGCGTAAATGCGATTGACATGTGGGCCTTTTCCTTACCGCTACGAAGTCTGTCGCTTACTTCGTTTCGATAACCTTCTTCAGGTTGTCGAGACCGCCGGTGTAGACGCCTTCGATGGTCTTCGTCGCGGTCGCGTCGTCGGTGCCCTTGGCCTTGAACTTGCTCGACCAGGTGACGGTGCTGCCGGCGCCTTCAGCGGCGACGGTAAGCGTCGACGAGTAGTCGCTGACCGGCAGCGGACCTTCGATGATTTCATACGAGAAGGACTTGGCGGCATCGTCCAGCGCCGTCAGCTTTTCCTTGATCGTGGTCGGGGTTTCGCCGGCCAGCGTCAGCTGACGCACGGCGCCAACGGTGTTGTTGGTGCCTTCGACGATTTCCGACTTGGCGATCGCCGGGTGCCAGGTGTTCATGCCATTGAAGTCCTTGACCTTGGCCCAGACGGCGTCGGCCGGGGCAGCGATCGAGATCGACTTGCTGACCGACAGTTCGGCACCAGCGGTGGCCGGCGCAGCTTCAGCAGCCGGGGCGGCTTCGGCCGGAGCGGCTTCCGGAGCCGGGGCTGGCTTGCAGCCAACGGCGAGAACGGAGACCAGCGTGACGGCAGCAGCGGCGTAAATCGACTTCATGGAGTGAATCCTCTCGAGAACTTGAGTGTGTACAGATCGGGATGTGGCCCTTGGCGCCTGGCACCGGTCAGTGCCGATGCTCGCGCAAGGCGGCGTAATCTGACACAGAGGGCCGCGCCGGGAAAGCGGCGCGGCCCTCTGGCCATCGGGGGACGCTTCAGTCGCGGCCGCCAGGCCCGAGGATTTCGCGATTGCCGCCGGGCCCGGACGGCCCGACGATGCCAGCCGCTTCCATCTGCTCGACCATCCGCGCGGCGCGGTTGTAGCCGATCGACAGACGCCGCTGTACCCAGGAAACACTCGCCTTGCGGGTTTCCAGCACGATCGCCACCGCCTTGTCGTAGAGCGGATCGGACTCGGCATCGTTGGCGCTCGGCTCTGCAGCAGCCCGTTCCTCCGGCTCGCCGTTGAGGATGTCGACGATGTAGTTCGGCTCGCCGACCTGTTTCAGATAGGCGACGACCCTGTGCACCTCGTGGTCGTCGACGAAGGCACCATGCAGACGCTGGATGCGGCTGGCGCCGATCGGCCGATACAGCATGTCGCCGTGGCCGAGCAGGGTTTCCGCGCCCATCTCGTCGAGGATGGTCCGCGAGTCGATGCGGCTGGCCACCTGGAACGCGACGCGACTCGGGATGTTGGCCTTGATCAGGCCGGTGATGACATCGACGCTCGGGCGCTGGGTGGCGACGATCAGATGAATGCCGGCGGCGCGCGCCTTCTGCGCGATGCGGGCGATCAGCTCTTCGACCTTCTTGCCGACCACCATCATCATGTCGGCGAGCTCGTCGATGACGATGACGATATGCGGCATCGGCTCCAGGCTCGGGCCGAGCACCGGACCGGACAGCTCGGCATCGGCGAACAGATCCGGGATCGTCGACAGCGGATCGGAAATCGGTTCGCCGGACTCGATCGCGTCGAGCACCTTCTTGTTCAGGCCGGCGAGGTTGCGCACGCCGAGCGCCGACATCAGCCGGTAGCGGCGTTCCATCTCGGCCACACACCAGCGCAGCGCGTTGGCGGCGTCCTTCATGTCGGTGACCACCGGCGTCAGCAGATGCGGAATGCCCTCATAGACCGACAGTTCCAGCATCTTCGGATCGATCAGGATCAGGCGCAGCTGATCGGCCGTGGCCTTGAACAGCATCGACAGGATCATCGCGTTGATCGCCACCGACTTGCCGGAACCGGTGGTGCCGGCGACCAGCAGATGCGGCATCTTCGCCATGTCGACGGCAACCGGATTGCCGGCGATGTCCTTGCCCATGCCCATGGTCAGCGGCGAGGTGGCGCTGGTGTAGGCATTCGACGCCAGGATCTCGGAGAGCGAAACCATCTCGCGCTTCTGGTTCGGAATCTCCAGACCGACGACACTTTTGCCCTCGATGACCTCGACGACACGGACCGAGGCCACCGACATCACACGAGCGAGATCGCGCGACAGATTGCTGATCTGCGACCCCTTCACACCCGAAGCCGGCTGCAGCTCGAAGCGGGTGATCACCGGCCCAGGCATCGCGTCGACAACGGTGCCCTTGACGCCGAAGCTGGCCAGATGGCGTTCGAGTTCGCGCGACAGGCGATCGATTTCCTCAGCCGTGTAGCGGCGGCCGCCCGGCTTCGGCGGATCGAGCAGGTACAGCGGCGGCAGCGGCTCGCCGTTGAACACCGGCACCGGAATGGCATCCGGCTTGGGCAGCTTCTTCGGCTTCGGCGCGACCATCACCAGCTTCGAGCCGGCCGGTACCTCGACCTCGGCCTCGGTGGCCCAAGGCGGTGCGGGTTCGGACGGCAGCGCAAACGAGTGGCCAATGAAGGCAGCAGGCGGCGACGGCCCAACCCGGTCATCTGCCCGGTCATCCGCCTGATCGGCGATCGACAAGGGTTCGACGGCCGACAGGTCGAGTTCCGGACTGCTCAGCGATGGTTCGAAGCGCGGCTTGCGACGGCGCGGCTCGCGGACCAGCGGCTCGTCGAGCGCGCCATCGGCCGCAGTGCCGATCACATCGGCAATCTCGTCATTGCTGCGCTGGGCGCGGCGCAATTGACGGCGTTCCCACCAGGCCATCGCCCGGTTGCCGATGGCATCGAGCACCGCCAGCCACGAAAACACCATCGCCAGCGGCAATGCGGCGACGAACAAGGTCAGTAACAAAAGCGTTGCGCCGACCGGATTCAGCACGCTGCGCAAGCCGTTGCCGAGCAGGCTGCCAGCAATGCCGCCGCCGCCCTGCGGCAGCCAGCGACTGGCGTCGCCGCCATACATGGCGGCAAGCCCCGCCAGGCTCAGCGCCGAAACAAACCAGGCCGCGGCCCGCAAGCCCAAGGGCAGATGCATCGGCGAATCGAAGCCGCGGAAGGCGCGCAAACCCAGCCACAACACGGCCCAGGGCGACAGGAATGCGACATAGCCGACACAGCTCAGCAAACCATTGGCGAGCCAAGCACCGGCGGCACCGGCGAGGTTGCGGGTTTGATGGCCGACACCGGAGGAGGACCAGCCCGGATCGTCCGGATGGAAGCTCAGCAGCGCGGCCAGCAAGAACACCGCAACGCCAACGCAGATCAGCAACACCGCCTCATTCGGCAGGCGTTCGATCCAGGTGGCGTCAGCGGCGGGCACCGTCGAACCACCCTTCCGCGTCAAAGGTTGCGCGGCTTGTTTCTTGCTACCAAAGCGGAAGAGGCGGGCGATAGAAGGCACGGTGAACGGGCGTCGGGAATGGCCGGAGTATATCAGCCGACCTTCGGTAGTCCGGTTACCGGACAGGCCCAGGATAGGCCTTGAAATCGCGCCGGTCAGCGTCATGTTTCTGTCAGACAAGAACTGCCAAGAACTGGAATTCGGAGGGTTTGCGATGACTATGGAAGTGCGTCATTTCGTGCTGGCCCCGGACGGTGCAATCCGTGAATTTTCCCCGGCCGAAGCTGCGTTGATCGCGGCTGGCTCCAACAAACTGCCTGAGTTTGCCGAGCGTCGTGTGCGTTATCTGCAGGTGTCCTGGGATGACGAAGCCGCTGCCGAAATGAAGATCCAGACGGCCGGCGCGGCGATCAAGTTCGATGCCGACGGCCGCCTCGCTGAAGCGGCTCCGCCGTCCGACGCGGAAAAGATTTCCCGCTTCGAGCACGACACCTGCGTGCAATGGGCGTTGCGCGGGGCCGAGGTTGCGGTACTGACGTTTCACTGAGGCCGGCCGCCCTCCTCACACCGGACGTTCCGGAACCCGCAACGACGCGATGCGCGTCCGCCATCTCGACCGCATCGCGTCGCTGCCAGCCGAGCAGTGGAACGCGCTGTTTCCGGCCGCCTACCCGTTCACCCGTCATGCCTTCCTGAGTGCTCTGGAGGAGCACGGCTGCGTCAGTCCGGAACTCGGCTGGTCGCCCTGCCATGTGGTGCTCAGCGATGAACTGGGCCTTATCGCCGTTGCACCGCTGTACGCGAAAGGCCATTCCTACGGCGAGTTCGTGTTCGATTTCGCCTGGGCCGATGCCAGCCGCCGCATCGGCCGGCCGTACTACCCGAAGCTGATCAACGCGATTCCGTTCACGCCCTGCAGCGGGCCGCGACTCGGCGCCCGCGATGAGGCCGCGCGGCTCCTGATCGCCGGTCGACTGCCCGACATCGCCCGCGCCGCCGGACTGTCTGGCTGCCACGCTTTGTTCGTCGACGATGCCGATTTCGCGGCTTACCAGAACGCCGGCCTGGTCGAACGCAACGACGTGCAGTTCCACTGGTTCAACCAAGGGCCGAATGGTGCCTACCGCGATTTCACCGATTTCGTGTCGACCTTCACCAGCGACAAGCGCAAGAAGATCCTCCGCGAACGCCGACGGGTTGCCGAAGCCGGCATCCGCTTCGAGATCCGCGCCGGTCATGAGTTGAGCGAAGCTGAATGGACGCGGGTCTATGCGCTGTACGCCAGCACTTACGCCGAGCGCGGCCAGGCACCTTATCTGACCCCGGAATTCTTTCTCGACTACGGACGCCAGCAAGACACGCCGGTTAGACTCGTTCTGGCTTACGAGGACTCGGCAATGGTGGCAGTCGCGATCACGCTGCGCGGTGGCGATACGCTCTACGGGCGTCACTGGGGCGCGGCCGATCGCTATCACAGCCTGCATTTCGAGACCTGCTACTACCAGGGTATCGACTACTGCATCCGCGAAGGCCTGCAGCATTTCGATGCCGGTGCCCAGGGCGAGCACAAGCTGGCGCGCGGCTTCACGCCGCAGATCACCCGCTCCGCGCACTGGCTCGCCGAGCCAAGGCTGTTCGATGCAGTCAGCGATCATCTCGAACGCGAGCGCGCTTACGTCGAACAGCGTGAAGCGCTGCTCGACGAGCACACGCCCTACAAGCGCATCGTCGACCCAACTGGGGCGGCCAAGATGGATAACCGGGATGGATAACCCGGTCCGCCTGCACTGGCTGGACCCGCGTGACCCGAACCAGCCTTTCCCGCCGCCCAATCGCGCGATGCGCGACCCCAACGGCCTGTTGGCGATCGGTGGTGATCTGTCCGTCGACCGCCTGCTGCGCGCTTACTCCGGCGGCATCTTCCCCTGGTACAACCCGAACGAGCCGATCCTCTGGTGGTGCCCGGACCCGCGCGCGGTGCTGGTACCGGACCAGTTCCACATCTCGCATTCGCTGGAAAAGCGCATCCGCAAGCCGGACTACGCGGTGACCCTCGATCGCGCCTTCGGCGAAGTGCTCGACGGCTGCACCGGTTCGCGACGCGGCAGCCACGGCACCTGGCTCGGAGCCGACATGAAGCGCGCCTATCTGGAATTGCGCGAAGCCGGACATGCGCATTCGGCCGAAGTCTGGCGCGACGGCCGTCTGGTCGGCGGTTTGTATGGCGTCGCGCTTGGCCAGGTGTTCTTCGGCGAATCGATGTTCAGCACCGAAACCGATTGCTCGAAGCTGGCGCTGTACTGGCTATGCCAGCAACTGAAAGCCTGGTCGTTCGAGCTGATCGACTGCCAGATCGCGTCCCAGCATCTGCGCACCCTGGGTGCGGTCGAGATTTCCCGCGAGCGTTTTCTGTCGCGGCTGCGCGTTGCGCTGCAGTCTCCGTCACGCGTCGGCCTATGGCGTTACGACATCGAGGTGCCGGACGCGCAGCAGCACTTTTCCGGGCTGCTGGCATGAGCCTCTGGCGCGCACCGTTCTTGCATCGGTTTTCGCCATGACCATGCAAAGCCTCCGCCTGCTGATGGGCAGTGCGCATGCCTGCGGCTACCTGCCGGAGCGCCATGCACGCAGCGCCTTCGTCGATCCGGCTTTTCCGCTGGAACCGGGGCTGTACGGCGCGCTGCTCGATCAGGGCTTCCGGCGCAGCGGCGACTACGCCTACCGGCCGATGTGCCTGAACTGCCGCGCCTGCCAGTCGGCGCGCATCGTGGTCGGCGAGTTCGTGCCGGATCGCGCCCAGCGGCGTTGCTGGAAGCGCAACGCTGACTTGGTGCTGTCGATCAAGACGACGCTGAACGACGAGCATTACGGGCTTTATCGCCGCTATCTCGCCGCCCGCCATCGCGATGGCGGCATGGACCCGGACGATGCCAAGGCCTTCGAGGAATTCCTCGCCTGCGGCTGGGGTGCGACCGAGTTCTGGGAGTTACGTGCGGGCGATCAGCCGGACAGCCCGCTGATGGCAGTGTCGGTGGTCGATCGGGTGCCGCGCGGGCTGTCAGCCGTCTACACCTTCTTCGAGCCGGAAGCATCGACTCGCAGCCTGGGCACCTACGCGATCCTCAGTCAGATCGAACAGGCCCAGGCCCAGCGATTGCCCTATGTCTATCTGGGCTACTGGGTGCCCGACAGCGCCAAGATGGATTACAAGAAACGCTTTCATCCGCTGGAAGTGCTGCGCAACGGAAGCTGGCAGGATCTGGTTGACATTTGAGGCAGGAATTGCCAGCCCGGGTTCGTTCCCGGATAATCCCGCCTCCTCAAACTCCGTGGCCCTAATGGCAAAAGAAGATCACATCGAAATGCCCGGCATCGTCGCCGAAACGCTTCCGAATACGACGTTCCGGGTCAAACTCGAAAACGGCCATATCGTCACCGCCCATATTTCCGGGCGCATGCGCAAGAACTACATCCGCATCCTGACCGGCGACAAGGTCACCGTGCAGTTGACGCCTTACGACCTGACCAAGGGCCGGATCACGTTCCGCGACAAATAAAGCAGTGGCTCGTGGTCAGTGTTTAGTGGTTCGTTAGGAGCAAGAAAAAAGCCCGCCGAAGCGGGCTTTTTTGTCGTGACTAGCAACTAGTCACTGACCACGAGCCACTGTTTCACGCCGGCTCGACCGCCACCACCGACTTCTCCTTGGCTTCGATATCGAAGCCGATCTTGTCGTCGTCGGTGACCTTGACGGTGACCCGGCCACCATGGGCCAGCTTGCCGAACAGCAGTTCCTCGGCGAGCGGACGCTTGATGCTTTCCTGGATCGTCCGCGCCATCGGACGGGCACCCATCTTGACGTCGTAGCCGTGCTCGCACAGCCAGTCGCGGGCTTCCTGCTCGACATCCATGGTCACGTGCTTGGCCGCCAGCTGTTCCTCGAGTTGCATCAGGAACTTGTCGACCACGCGGGCGATCTCGCGCTTGCCCAGCGGCGCGAACGGGATGATCGCGTCGAGACGGTTGCGGAACTCCGGCGAGAAGCCGCGGCGGATCACTTCCAGCGCATCGGTCGAATGATTCGCTTCGGTGAAACCGATACCGCGCCGCGACGATTCCTCGGCACCGGCATTGGTCGTCATCACCAGGATCACGTTGCGGAAATCCGCTGCGCGGCCGTTGTTGTCGGTCAAGGTACCGTGATCCATGACCTGCAGCAGCAGGTTGAACACGTCCGGATGCGCCTTCTCGATTTCATCGAGCAGCACCACCGCATGCGGATGCTTGATCACTGCTTCAGTCAGCAAGCCGCCCTGATCGAAACCGACATAGCCCGGAGGCGCACAGATCAGGCGCGCCACGGTATGCCGCTCCATGTACTCGGACATGTCGAAGCGGATCAGTTCGATGCCCAACTGGCTGGCGAGCTGGCGAGTGACCTCGGTCTTGCCGACACCGGTTGGCCCTGCGAGCAGGAAATTGCCGATCGGCTTGTCCGGATTGCCAAGGCCCGAGCGCGCCAGCTTGATGCACGAGGCCAGGGTTTCGACGGCATTGTCCTGGCCGAAGATCACCAGCTTCAGATCGCGCTCGATGGTCGCCAGGCGGTCCTTGTCGTTCGACGACACGCTCTTCGGCGGAATCCGCGCGATCTTGGCAACGGTTTCCTCGATGTCACGAACCTGCACGGTCTTGCGGCGCTTGGCCTCGGGCAGCAGGCGCAGACGGGCAGCGGCTTCGTCGATGACGTCGATCGCCTTGTCCGGCAGGTGGCGATCGGTGATGTGCTTGGCCGCCAGTTCGACGGCGCTGCGGATCGCACCGCTGGTGAAATGCACCTGGTGGTGTTCTTCGAAGCGGGCGCGCAGGCCTTCGAGAATCTGGATGGTTTCCGGCACGCTCGGTTCCGGCACGTCGACCTTCTGGAAGCGCCGCGACAGTGCGCGGTCCTTCTCGAAGATGCCGCGATATTCCTGGTAGGTGGTCGAGCCGATGCAGCGCAGTTCGCCGCTGGCCAGCATCGGCTTGAGCAGGTTCGACGCGTCCATCACGCCGCCGGACGCTGCGCCAGCGCCGATGATCATGTGGATTTCGTCGATGAACAGGATCGCCCCCGGAGTGCGCGTCAGTTCCGAGATCACGCTCTTGAAGCGCTTCTCGAAATCGCCGCGGTACTTGGTGCCGGCGATCAGCGAGCCGAGATCGAGACTGAAGACGATGCCGTCCCTGAGCAGTTCCGGCACCCGGTTCTCGGTGATCAGCCAGGCCAGGCCTTCGGCGATCGCGGTCTTGCCGACGCCGGCTTCACCGACCAGCAAAGGATTGTTCTTACGCCGGCGGCAGAGCGTCTGCATCACCCGCTCCATCTCGTGGGCGCGGCCGATCAGCGGATCAATCAGCCCGCGCATGGCGCGCTGGTTGAGGTTGACGGCGAACTGCTCGAGCGCGGATTTGCCGCCGCTCTTGCCGGAGTCGTCCTTGTCCTCGTTGTCGTTCTGCTGTTCCTGCGGCGCTGCCGGCTGGTTGTTCTTGGCGATCCCGTGGCTGATGTAGTTGACGACATCGAGGCGGGTCACGCCCTGTTCATTGAGCAGGTAGACCGCGTGGGTGTCCTTCTCGGCAAACAGCGCCACCAGCACGTTCAGCGTGGAAACACGCTTCTTGCCGGACGCCTGCACGTGATAGATCGCCCGCTGCAGCACACGCTGGAAGGACAGCGTCGGCTGTACTTCCTGGTTGCCGCCGGCGTCCTTGTTCGAGTGGATGTTCTGGGTGATGTACTCACGCAGGCCGGTTTCGAGCTTGTCGAGATCGCCACCGCTGGCGGTCAGCACTTCGCTGACGTTGGAGTCTGACAACAGCGCCAACAGCAGGTGTTCGACGGTCAGCAACTCATGACCGTCACTACGCGCCGCTAAGAACGCGGCATCGAGAGCTTTCTGCAGTTCATCGCTGAGCATGGTCGCTTCCTGAACAGGTGATGTCGGTACGTTGGGGCGGTGATGGAGGCTTTTCCAGCCCCATCATGCAATGTCGTCAACCGAAATAGGAGTAAGCAAAAGGCACACCACTTCGAGACTGGTCAGAGCGGGGCAGCGCTGCCCCGAGATTCCGCCGGCAAGCGGTATCGATCATGACCACGAACGTTGCGGGCCATTCGCATCGACTTGCCGCGGAGCGACCTGTAGAGCTGACTCCCTGACAGTAGCGAACCGGCCGGGGGTGTCGGTGACAGGAAACCGGCACCGCAGCAGTGTCAGAAAGGCGACTGCTGCACAACCGGCTCAGCCCGACTCAAACCTTTTCCATCACCGTCAGCAGCGGATGATGATTCTTCCGCGCAAAGCTGTTGACCTGGGCAACCTTGGTCTCGGCGATCTCGGCGGGGAAGATGCCGGCCGTCCCGCGTCCCGCCTGGTGGACCTGCAGCATGATCTGCACGGCCTGTTCGCGGGTGTGATGAAAGAACGTTTGCAACACTTGCACGACAAACTCCATCGGCGTGAAGTCATCGTTGATCATCACCACCTTGTACATCGGCGGCTGTTGCAGGCGCGGTTTGGCCTCATCGACGATGAGGCCGGTGCCGGCGTCCTGATTGCTGCGAGTATCGCGGTCTGCCATGACTGCAGTGTACCGAATTGTCCAGCGTTGCCGAAGCCGGGAGCCTTTGGCAGCCATCCTGTCGACGGAGTGAGCGCAGCAGCACGTTCGATGTCACATGGCTGCACCACAATATTCCCGCCGCTGTCAAAGCCCCGTTATCATGCCGCCGATGGCCACGTTTTCCCCTTCCCGACTGAATGCCCTGCCCGGCGCGATGCCTGCGCTCGCGGCTCGCTATGGCCGCCGCCTGCCCGAACTGGCGAGCCTGCTGCTGGTGCTGGTGATCGCGAAGATGGCGGCGAGTCTGGTCTGGGCTCTGGTGCCGGTACCGGAAAGCGCCCAGTGGCGGCCGGCTTCGGCCACCGCACCTCGTGTTGCGGCCAAAGCCGGGGTCGATCTCGGCAAGGTTGCCAATGCTCATCTGTTCGGCCAGTACACGGTGCCGACCGAGCCGGTGCTCGCCGACCTCGCCTCCGCACCCGACACCAATCTGAATCTGACCCTGCTCGGCATCCTGTCGAACGGCCGCAATGACAAGGACCGCCAATCGCGGGCACTGATCGCGACCCAGGGCGGCGACGAAAAACCCTATGCCGTCGGTGACGACATCGCCCGCGGCGTGCAACTGCAGGCGATCTTCCCGGATCGCGTCATCCTGCTGCGTGGCGGCAAGCTGGAGACGCTGCGGCTGGACAAGGACAACCCGGGCGGCAGCCTGCTGCCATCTCAGGTCGGCGACGAACTGGTCGAAAGTCCTGCCGACGACGGCGAGAACGACATCCTGACCTCGCTCGGCGAAATCCGTTCGGAAATCCTCGCCGATCCGTCCAAGGTCGCGAATTACATCCGCGTACAGCCGGTCAACACCGGCGGTGGCCTGTCCGGCTACCGCATCTATCCCGGCCGTGACCGCACCATGTTCGCGGCCGCCGGCCTGCGTCCCGGCGATGTCGTCACCTCGGTGAACGGCGTGGCGCTGAACGATCCGGCCCGCTCATTGCAACTGCTGAGCGATCTCAGTCAGAGCGCCCAGATCAATCTCACCGTCGATCGCGGCGGCCAGCCGCAGAACTTCAGCATCAATCTCGAATAAGTGATACCGGCGGCTATCTCGCACAATCGCCGCAACCGAATGCTCTTCCGATCCTCGCCATGAACGCACGCAAGACCCTGATCCATGCAGCGCTGACGCTGTCCGCAGCGCTGCTCGTGGCGACTACCGGCAGCGCCCTGCTCGCCCAGGCCCAGACACCTGGCCGCAATCGCGGCGCGGAAGTCACGCTGAACCTGAAGGATGCGGAGATATCGACGCTGATCGCGACGGTCAGCGAAGTCACCGGCAAGAATTTCATCATCGACCCGCGTGTGCGCGGCAAGGTCACCGTGGTGTCGGCCAGCCCGATGGATGCCGCCGGCGTCTACCAGACCTTCCTCGCCGTGCTGCAGGTGCAGGGCTTCGCGGCAATCCCGGCCGGGGATGCGATCAAGATCGTGCCGGAAACCAATGCCCGTACCGACGGCGGCGGCCTGATCTCCAACGGCCGTGGCGTGCCGTTCGACGAAATCGTCACCCACGTCTACACGGTGCAGAACGTTTCGGCCTCGCAGCTGGTGGCGATCCTGCGGCCGCTGATCTCGCAGTCCGGCCACTTCGCCGCCTACGCCGGCAACAACTCGCTGATCATTTCCGACCGCGCCTCGAACGTCCTCCGTATCGAGCGCCTGATCGCCCAGATCGACCAGAGCGGCGATCGCGAGATCGAAGTGGTCAAGCTTGAAAACGCCGCCGCCACCGACGTCGTCCGCATCCTCACCACCTTGTCGCAGGCCAACAAACAAGCTGATCCCACCGCCCAGAGCGGCGTCGTCATTGCCGACGAGCGCAGCAACAGCGTGCTGATCGGCGGTGAGAAGAGCGAGCGCGGCCGGATGGCCGAGATCGTCCGTCGCCTGGATCTGCCCGGCCCGAGCGGCGGCGATACCCAAGTCTTCTATCTGAACTACGCGAGTGCGGAAAACCTGGCCCCGATCCTCGAAGGCTACGCCCAGGCGGCCAGCGCCAGTTCCCGTCCGGGTGCCGCCGCAGCAGGCGGTGCCAATGCCGCGCCCGCCGCGGCGTCATCCGGTGGCGGCGGTGCCGATGGCACTCGCGTGATCGCCGACAAGGACACCAATTCGCTGGTCGTCACCGCAGCGCCGAAAGCGATGCTGGCCATCCGCAACGTCATCAGCCAGCTCGATATCCGTCGCCGTCAGGTGCTGGTCGAAGCGATCATTGCCGAAGTCAGCGCGACCAAGGCCAGCGAACTCGGCCTCGATTACGCCGCCTACAGCCCGAGCACCGGCGCGGTCACCGGCATCCTCAACCAGAGCACCCAGGGTGCCTTGTCCAGCCTGGCCACGGCCGCCAGCGGTGCCGCTACCGCCAGCACCGCAGTAGCCACCGGCGGTGCCAGCACCCTGGTCACGGCGGCGGCGTCGCTGATCGGCTCCGGTGCCACGGCCGGCATCGGTGGCTTCACCTCGGGCGGCTCGTTCTTCGCCGTGCTGCTGCGCGCGCTCGCGTCAGACGGCGATACCAACATCCTCGCCACGCCACAGCTGACCACGCTCGACAACGAGGAAGCAAAGCTGTCCGTAGGCCAGGAAGTGCCGTTCCTGACCGGCAGCTTCTCGAACACCGGCGGCGGTGGCAGCAGCAGCAACGGCTCGGTCAACCCGTTCCAGACCATCGAACGCAAGGAAGTCGGCCTGAAGCTGGGCATCACGCCGACCGTCAATGAGAACAACGGCATCAAGCTGAAGATCGATCTGGAAAGCTCAGGCATCGCCAGCGGCGGTGCCGGCACCGCCAGCCTGCTCACCAGCACGCGCACGGTGACCAATTCGGTGTCGGTGGAAGGCGATCAGATCCTGTTCATCGGCGGCCTGATCGACAACCAGTTGACCGATTCGCAGAGCCGCATTCCGCTGCTGTCGAGCATTCCGGTGATCGGCGCGCTGTTCAAGTCGCGCTCGGTGCGCAAGGCCAAGACCAACCTGATGATCTTCATCCATCCGGTGATCCTCGACGACCGCAAGGATGCCGACTACTACACCCGCAAGCGCTATGACGGCGTGCGCAATGCCGAGCTGCGCGCCGCGCAAGGTGCCGTGCCCCTGATCGGCGGCGCGCGTCCGGTGCTGGTGCCGTTCGACAACTACGCGGCCGACCAGCAGGCCGCCAAGGATGCCGCCGGCGGCGTGCCGCCGACCGTTCAGGAGCCGACGCCCG
Source organism: Nevskia sp. (assembly GCA_030694365.1). Lineage (GTDB taxonomy): Bacteria > Pseudomonadota > Gammaproteobacteria > Nevskiales > Nevskiaceae > Nevskia. The sequence goes on from JAUXYM010000005.1 coordinate 38,648, forward strand.
AACAGATCCCGCCGCCCGCGCCGTCTGGCAACTGAGCCGAGCACGCACGGTCATGGAAGCTGCGAGCCCCGCCCTGCGCCGGCCGCCGTTCGCGTTTGCGAAACGGCATGGATTGATCGTCTCGGTCGATCGCGGCGACGCCGTCGAACTGGTCTGCCGTCCCGGCGTCAGCATCGATGCCGTGCAGGAAGCGCGGCGCTTCGTGCGCCGGCCGGTGAAGATGCGCAATGTCAGCGCTGAAGAGTTCGACGCCCTGCTGCAGCGCACCTATGAAGGCCAGACCGGCGCCAGTGCCGCGCTCGCCGATGGCCTCGAAGAAGACAGCGCCGATATCGATTCCTTAAGTGCCGCGCTCGCCGAAGCGCAGGACTTGCTGGAAACCGATGACGACGCGCCGATCATCAAGTTCATCAACGGCCTGCTCGTCGAAGCGATCAAGGAAAACGCCTCCGACATCCACATCGAGACCTTCGAGACCCGGGTGACGGTGCGCTTCCGCGTCGACGGCGTGCTCCGCGAGATCCTCAATCCGCCGCGCTCGCTGGCACCGAAGATCGTCTCGAGAGTCAAGATCATGGCCAAGCTCGACATCGCCGAAAAGCGCCTGCCGCAGGACGGCCGCATCAGCCGCGCGTTCGGCGGCCGCAAGGTCGATGTCCGTGTCTCGACCATCCCCACAGGCGGCAACGCCGAGCGGGTGGTCATGCGTATTCTCGACAAGCAGGCCGAGCGCCTCGATCTCGAACAGCTCGGCATTGATCCAGTCCAGACCGCCACCCTCAAGCGGATCATCAATCGCCCCTACGGCATCATGCTGGTCACCGGCCCGACCGGTTCCGGCAAGACCACGACCTTGTACTCGGCGCTGTCGACCCTGAACGACCGCAGCCGCAACATCATGACCGTCGAAGACCCGATCGAGTACTACATCGACGGCGTCGGCCAGACCCAGGTCAATCTTCGCGTCGAGATGACTTTCGCCCGCGGCCTGCGCGCGATCCTGCGTCAGGATCCGGATGTGGTGATGGTCGGCGAAATCCGCGATCTCGATACCGCGCAGATCGCCGTGCAAGCCTCGCAGACCGGCCATCTGGTGATGTCGACCCTGCATACCAATACCGCTGTCGGTGCCGTGACTCGCCTGCGCGACATGGGTGTCGAGCCTTACCAGTTGTCATCGTCGCTGGTCGGCCTGATGGCCCAGCGCCTGGTGCGCACCCTGTGCAAGCACTGCAAGACGCCGTACCAGCCGAAGCTGGCCGAGCTCGAACAGCTCGGCGTGCCGCATCGCAGCGATCTGCTGCTGTACAAGCCGGTCGGCTGCCCGCTGTGCCGGCACACCGGCTTCTCCGGTCGCAGCGGCATCCACGAGATCATCGAAGTCGATCGCAAGCTCGAAACGCTGATCCACGACAACGCCTCCGAACAGATCCTCGAAGCCGCCGCCCGCGAACGCGGCCCGGGCATCCTGCAGTCCGGCCGCAACAAGGTGATCGCCGGTGATACGACGCTCGGCGAAATCTTGCGCGTCACGATCGAGGACTAAGGCAGTGGTCAGTGGTCAGTGGTCAGTGGCTGGTAACGACGACGTTTTAGACGGATGTGCCCGGCTGTTCGTCGAGCCACTAGCCACTAACCACTAGCCACGGCTCCCCAATGTCCGCCTACGAATACAGCGCACTCGACACCCGAGGCCGGCAGGTCAAGGGCCTGATCGAGGGCGATACCCAGCGCCAGGTTCGCCAGTTGCTGCGCGAACGCAGCCTGACGCCGCTGGACATCAAGGAAGTCGCCGAGAAGGCCAGCCGCAGCTCGCGGGCCAGCCTGCCGATCACTCGCGGCGGCAGTCTGAATTCCACCGAGCTGTCGCTGTTCACCCGTCAGCTGGCAACGCTCACCCGCTCCGGCCTGCCGCTCGATGAAGCGCTGGCGGCGGTCTCGCAGCAGAGCGAATCGAAGCGCGTGCAGCGGGTGACCCTGGGCGTGCGTTCGCGGGTCACCGAAGGCAACAGCCTGGCGCGGGCGATGGGCGAATTCCCCGGCGCCTTCCCAACCCTGTTCCGGGCGACGATCGAAGCCGGCGAATCGGCCGGCAAGCTCGATTCAGTGCTCGAACGCCTCGCCGACTACGCCGAGCGCTCGCAGGCGATCCGCAGCAAGGTGATGCTGGCAACGTTTTATCCGGCGACCCTCACCGTCGTTGCGATCGGCGTCATCAGTCTGTTGATGTCCTACGTGGTGCCGAAAGTCGTCGGCGTGTTCGACTCGATCGGTGCCGACCTGCCGCCGCTGACCAAGGGCCTGATCGCGACCAGCGAATTCCTGCAGAACTATGGCTTCGGCATCTTCATCGCGTTGCTGCTCGGCGCATTCGCGTTCCGACGAGCGCTGAACAACGACGGCTTCCGCCGCAAGTACCACCACTGGGTGCTGCGCCTGCCGCTGATCGGCCGTCTGGTGCGCGGGGCCAACACCGGCCGCTTCATGCGCACCCTCGGCATCCTGTTCGGCGCCGGCGTGCCGATTCTCGATGCGCTGCGAATCGGCTCGCAGGTGGTCGAAAACCTGCCGATGAAGGAAGCCATCGACGCCGCCGCCAAGCGCGTGCGCGAAGGCGCGAGCCTGAACAAATCGCTGGCCGAAAGCCGGCTGTTCCCACCGATCACCATGCACCTGATCGCCTCCGGCGAGTCATCCGGCAAGCTCGATGACATGCTCGATCGCGCCGCCGAAAATCAGGAACGCGAACTGGAAACGCTGATCTCGGCGCTGATGAGCCTGTTCGAACCGATCCTGATCCTGACCATGGGCACCGTGGTGTTGCTGATCGTACTGGCGATTCTGCTGCCGATCTTCAATTTGAATCAGCTGGTGCAGTAGCAGCCTGGTAGAGCATTCGCGGGCTCGCTTCCTGCTGCCCCACAGGCTCGAACTCGCCATCAAGAGCCGCCTGACCATGCCGACCACCCTCCCGCCACGCCGGCCACGCAAGCGCCGGATCGGCGTCAAGATCATCGGGAACCCGCTGATCGTTCTGCTGCTCATCGTGCTGCTGTGGGATTGGAACTGGTTCAAGCCAATCGTCGAGGCGCGCGCCTCGGCAGCGCTGAACCGCCCGGTCACGATCGCCAATCTCGACGTCAAGCTGCGCTGGCATCCGTGGATCGTGCTCGACGACATCGTCATCGCCAATCCGCCGGAAATGACGCCCGAAATGCCAGACGGCTCGCTGGCCAGCGTCGGTCAGCTCAGCGTGCACATCAATCCCTGGGCGCTATTCGACGGCAAAGTGGTGCTGCCGGATCTGATCATCGACCGCCTGCGCGGTGATCTACGGCCGACGCCGTCAGGCGCCGGCAACTGGGTGCTCGACCTGCGGCCGGGCGATCCGAACCAGCCCGGACTTGCGATCGACATCGGCACGCTGAGCATCATCGACGGCACGGCACACGTGCTCGATCCGGCCCACAAGGCCGACTTCGTGCTGACCGCGCACACCGAGAACGCGGACGCCGGCACCGAAGCGCAAATCATCGTCACCGCCGATGGCCGTTACAGCGCACAGCCGATCACGGCCAAATTGATCGGCGGCACCGTGCTCGGGCTGCGCGATCCGGCCCATCCCTACAAGATCGATTTCACCGCTGCCAACGGCGCGACCAGGATCGCCCTGAACGGCACCCTGCTCGATCCGCTGCGTTTCGGCGGTGCCAATGTCAGTCTCGAACTGCAGGGCAAGGATCTCGCCGCCTTGTTCCCGCTGACCAATATCCCGCTGCCGGAAACACCGCCCTACAAGCTCAAGGGCATGCTCGATTACGGCGAGCAGAAGTTCCGCTTCACTGATTTCAATGGCACCGTCGGTTCCAGCGATCTGGGCGGCGATCTTTACTACCTGCCGCGCAAGGATCGCCCCGAGATCACCGCCAATCTCGTCTCCCGGAAAGTCGTGCTGGCCGATCTCGCCGGCTTCATCGGCGCGCCGCCTGGGAAGGACGGTGCCGCCAACGATACCAAGCAGCAGAAGGCCGAGCGTGACCTGCAGGAAGCGAAGGCGACGCTGCTGCCGGATCAGCCGATCAACCTGCCGAAGCTGCGCTCCGCGGACATGCACGTCAGCTACAAGGCCGAGCGGATCGAGACCGAGGACATGCCGCTCGACAACATCATTGCCGTGCTCGACATCGTCGACGGCAAGCTGACCATGAAGCCGCTGAGCTTCGCGGTCGGCACCGGTGCCATCGCCCTCAACATTTCGCTCGACGGCCAGCAAGATCAGGTGCACGCGATCGCCGACATCGACTTCCGCAAAGTCGATCTCGGCCACATCCTCAAGAAGAGCACGATCTTTCGCGGCACTGGTGTGATCGCAGGCAGTGGCCGGATCGACACCACCGGCAACTCGCTGAAGACCATGCTCGGTCGCGGCGATGGCCAGTTGAAGCTGTTCATGACCGGCGGCAATCTCAGCGCCATCCTGATCGACCTCGCCGGGCTCGATCTGGGCAATGCCGTGCTGTCCGCGCTCGGCATTCCGCGCCGTACCGACCTGCGCTGCATGATCGCGGACTTCGGCCTCAAGGATGGACAGGTCGACACCCGCACTCTGCTGCTCGATACCACCGAGGCCAATGTCATCGGCAGCGGCGCGATCAACCTCAGCGACGAGAAGATCGACTACAAACTCAAGACCGAGCCGAAGCACTTCAACATCGGCTCGCTGCCAGCACCGATCATCATCAAGGGGCCGCTGAAATCGCCGACGGTGGCACCCGAATACAAATCGCTGGCGCTGCGCGGTGCTGCCGCAGCGATCCTCGGCATCGTGGCAACACCGCTGGCGGCGTTGATCCCGACGATCCAGCTCGGCCTTGGCGAGGACAATGATTGCGTCGCGCTGCTGAAAACCGTCGGCGCGCCGCCAGCGACGACTAGCCAGCGCGGAGGCAAGGGCAAGTAGCCTCGCCTTCTGTATTAGCTCTGCACGTGCGCCGATGACGGCGTGGCCGCCGACGCAGGCTCGAGCCGGGCACTCAGCACGTCCGGGCCGCAGTTCGGCGTGATCCGCAGATAGATGCGCCAGAGCAGATAGCCGCTGATCGTCAGCCCGGTGGACGCACAAGCCAGCCCCAGCGGCGAAGCGCTGACCAGCGGCGACAGCAGCCCCGAGACGACGGCCGCGACGCCAAGGCTGATCGTCGCCTGCACCGAGGCGGCAGCGCCGCGCACCGCCGGGAAGCGATCGAGCATCAGCAGGGTGAAGGTCGGGAAAGCCAGGGTCACGCCCATGCCGATCAGGCCGATCGGCAGCACGAACCAGGGCACCGACGGGGTCATCAGCAGGCTGCCGGCCAGGTTCAGCGCGGCGCCGGTGCTCATCAGGATGAAGCCGATCGTCACCGTGCGCACCGCGTCGATCTTGCCGGCCAGCCGTGCCGACAGCGCCGAGCCGGACATCATGCCGCCGATGATCGGCACGAACAGCCAGGCGAATTCGGTCTCGCTCAAATGCAGGATGTTGAGCACCACCGAGGGCGCCGCCGAGATGTAAGTGAAGATCGCGCCGAAGTTCAGCGCCGCAGCAAAGCCGAGCAGCAGATAGCGGCGATCGCGGGCCACGGCGCGATAGGTGCGCGCCAGCGGCCGCAGCGCGAATTGCGTGCGTCGTTCGCGCGGATGGGTTTCCGGCAATGCGGCCAGCGAGGCCAGAACCAGCAGCAGGGTGAAGCCGGCCAGCAGCCAGAAGATCGCCCGCCAGCCAGCCGCGCCAAGCACGAAGCCGCCGATGATCGGCGCGATTGCCGGGGCGAAGCCGAAGATGAAGCTGACCTGCGACATCAGTCGCTGGGCATCGGTGCCGTCGAAACGATCACGGATGATCGCCCGGCCGACGACCATGCCGGCACCGCCGAAGACGCCCTGCAGCACGCGGAAGCAGAGCAGCATCTCGAACGAGGTGGCGAGCGCGCAGCCGGCGGTGGCCGCCGCGAACAGCAGCATCGACCACAGGATCACGCCGCGCCGGCCATAGGCATCGGACAGCGGGCCGTGCAGCAGCGACATCGCCGCATAGGCCGCGAGATACAGGCTCAGCGATTGCTGCATGACCGCCGCGGTCACGTCGAGCTCAGCTTCCATGGCGTGAAAGGCCGGGAAGAAGGCATCGATCGAGAACGGCCCGATCATCGCCATGCCGGCGAGCAGTGGCGCCAGAAGCTTTGGGTTGGCGCGGAAGCGGTTCACGGCACCCGCTAGATCGTTACGGGCTTGGGCCGGGCGCTCAAGGCTTCAGCGAGCAGGCTGGCGATACGCGCCGGCACGTCGTGCTCGACCGCCCGCATCGCCACCGTGATGGCATTGGCGAAGGCCAGCGCATCGGCGCCACCATGGCTCTTGATCACGTTGCCATTCAAGCCGACCAGGCTGGCACCGTTGTAGCGACGCGGGTCCATGCGTTTGGCCAGCGCGCGCAGCACCGAGCGGGCAATGAGACCCACCAGCTTGGTGCCTGCGTTGCGAGTGAATTCCTCGCGCATGAAATGGCCCACCAGCTTGGCCACGCCCTCGCCGGCTTTCAGCGCGACATTGCCGACGAAGCCATCGCAGACCACGACATCGGCCGGATTCAGGAAGATGCCATCGCCTTCGATGAAGCCGCAGTAATTCAGCTTCGACGCCAAAATCAGCGCCGCCGCCTGCTTGATCGTCTCGTTACCCTTGATCTCTTCCTCGCCGATGTTCAGCAAGGCGACCCGGGGCCGCTCGATGCCGTTCAGCGCCGTGACCAGCGCCGAGCCCATCACCGCGAACTGGAACAGCTGTTCGGAGTTGCAGGCAGCGTTGGCGCCGAGATCGAGCACATGGGTTGCGCCCTTGACTGTCGGCAACGGCGAAATGATCGCCGGCCGGTCGATGCCCGGCAGCGTCTTCAGCACGAATTTGGCGATCGCCATCAGCGCGCCGGTATTGCCGGCCGAGACGGCGGCCTGGGCACGCTGCTGCTTGACCAGGTCGATGGCAACCCGCATCGACGAATCCTTCTTGCCGCGCAGTGCTTTCGACGGCGCTTCGTCCATCGCCACCACTTCCGAGGCGTGATGGATCAGCAGACGCGAATCCTCGATGTGACGATGCGACGCCAGCGTCTTGCGCAGCGCCACTTCATCGCCGACCAGGATCAGGCTCAGGTGGCGATGTTCATCGAGCGAACGCAAAGCCGCTTCCACGACGATGCGGTGACCATGGTCGCCGCTCATCGCGTCAAGGGCCAGAAGGATTGGCGCGTTCATGGCAGGCATGATTGCGCTCCGCAGCGGGCCGGAAGAAACGGCTGTTCAGCCGTTCGGCACGCTGAGGTAAGCTCAGGCTTCTTCCGAAACTTCGACCGTCTTCATCTCGATCACCCGCTTGCCACGGTAGAAACCGTCGGCAGTGACGTGGTGACGCAGATGCGTTTCGCCCGAGGTGGAGTCGACCGAAAGGGTCGGCGCGCTCAGCGCATCATGGGCGCGGCGCATGCCACGGCGGGAACGGGACTTCTTTGATTTTGCGACAGCCATTGGGGAACTCCGGTGGGCTAGGTTCGCCCAGGGGCGCGAATTCTACCCTGATTGAACCCGAACATGTACAACAAATCAGGCGAAATCAGAGCGGCGTGCAATCGTCCCGTTCGCAGCGCGCCGAGAACGGCAGCGCCAGCAGCACTTCCTCTTCGACGATGACGTGAAACGGCAGCTGATCGTCTTCGACGAGATACGGCTCGGCATCCTTCAGCACCCGGTTCTCTTCTTCTTCGTTGAACACCAGGCGCAGATCGATCGCCGCATCGAGCACGAACTGGAACGGCTTCAGACAGCGCTGGCAAGTCATGGTCAGCTCACCGCGCACCCGCCCTTCCAGCTTCGGCGCGCGAGTCTTGTCACGGCGCAGTTGCAACTCGACCTGCAGATCGGTCTGCAGCGTGTCGTGGAGGTCGGCCAGCGCCTGTTTCAGACGTTCCAGCCGCGACACCGGCAGACTGCCGGCGTAGCTCGCCTCGCGGGTCAGCGCACTCGATACCTTGGCGTGCAGCGGCAGAATGCGCTGCGCAGTTTTCTTGACCGGTTCGTTCATCGAACAACTCTATCAGCGGCCTTCACGAAATCGAAATCTTCCGCACCCATATGTCTCTGATCAATTCCGAATTGCCGCTGATTCTTGCGTCCGGTTCCCGCTACCGCGCCAGTCTGCTGGCCCGCCTCGGCCTGCCGTTCGTTGCGATGCCATCGGATGCCGATGAAAGCCGCCAGCCCGGCGAAACACCGCTGCAACTGGCCGAACGTCTGGCCGTCGCCAAGGCCCGGGTGCTGTCGCAACAGCATCGGGATCGCTGGGTGCTCGGTTCGGATCAGGTCGCCGCTCTCGGTGACACCGTGCTCGGCAAGCCCGGCAGCCGCGGACGGGCGAGCGCGCAACTCCAGGCACAGTCCGGCAACACGGTGAGCTTCATCACCGCCGTGGCGCTGCTGCATGAAGCCAGCGGCCGGCTGCTGCGCCATGTCGACCACACCCACGTCCGCTTCCGGCACTTGAGTGAGGCCGAGATCGAACGCTATCTGGACGCCGAGCCGGCCTACGACTGCGCCGGCAGCTTCAAGAGCGAAGGTCTGGGCATTGCGCTGGTCGAAGCGATCGCCAGCGACGACGCCACCGGCCTGGTCGGCCTGCCGCTGATCGCGGTGCGGCGGATGCTGGCTGAAGCGGGCTGCGCGCTACCGTAGCCAGGCTGGCAACGCGCGCGCATCCTTGATCACTGCCATGGCACCCGCCGCAAGCAAGCGCCCCGGCGCGTGAACGCCACAGGCCACGCCTAGCGCCGGCACGCCGACTGCGGCGGCCATTGCCACGTCGTACTCGGTATCACCGATCATCAGCGCCCGGTCCGCCGCCACACCGGTCTCACGCAGGATTTCTTCGAGCATCAGCGGATGCGGCTTGTCGGCGGTTTCATCGGCGCAGCGGCTGATCTCGAACAGCGACCTCAGGTCGTGCTCGTCGAACGCGCCGTCCAGCCCGGCGCGCGGCTTGCCGGTCGCCACCGCTAGCCGGAATCCCTGATCGCGCAGCGCCGCCAACGCTTCGGCGGCACCGTCGAACAAAGGAGTGGAATGGATCTTCAGCCCCGATTCGCGCCGGTGTGCGAACAGCTGAGCCATCACCCAGTTCGGATCGAACTCCGGATACAGGCGGCGCATGCCATCCAGCAGCCCAAGGCCGATCAGCTCGGCGATCTGATGGTTTTCGCGCGGCGGCAGGCCGAGATCGAGGATCGCTTTCTGCGTGGTGCTGACGATGTGGCCAGCGGAGTCGGCGAGCGTGCCGTCCCAGTCAAAGATCAGCAGTTCGAATTCAGGCATCGGCGTCGGTTGATGAAAACAGCGATCTCACGCAGAGAACAACTAGAAGCGAGAAAAGCTCCGGAGCACAAAGGCACGAAGGTAAAAAGCAAGGGCACAGAGTAAGCAACGATCCAAGGCTTTTCCTTTGTGTCCTTGCTTTCGCTTTCCTTCGTGCCTTTGTGTTCAGGATTTTTTCGGCCTCTCATGCCTTTTCGCTGTTCTCTGCGTGAGCAATAGCTTTGAAAGCCCGCTCAGCGCCCCGGCCCCAGCACCTGCAGGAACTCGCGCAGATCCTCGGTCATCGGCGCGTTCAGGATCAGCTTGCCGAAGTCGCCATCAGCCGGCAGTTGCAGGAAGTGCGAGTGCAGGAACATGCGACGCAGGCCCAGATCGCGGATCGGCTTCTGATCGTCGCGCAGGCCGTACTTGCGATCGCCGGCCACCGGATGGCCGAGCGCCAGCGCATGGACGCGAATCTGATGGGTGCGGCCGGAGTAGATGTGCACTTCGCAGAGCGTCGCGTCCTTGTAATGCGCCTGCGGCACGAAGCGCGACTTCGACGGCTTGCCGTCTTCCTCGTCGATATCGATGAACCGCTCGCCGCCCGGAATCGAGCGCTTGACCAGCGCGGCATCGACATCGCGCGCGCCACCCTGCAGCCGTCCGACGATCAGCGCGAAGTAGCGCTTGTCGGCCAGGCCTTCGCGGAACGCGCGCTGGGCTCGGAGCAGGCCGACACGGGACTTGGCCAGCAGCAGCAAGCCGCTGGTATCACGGTCGAGACGATGGGCGAGTTCGAGGAAATCGTACTTGCCCCAGCAGCGCGCCGCTTCGATCACGCCGTAGGCGATGCCGGTGCCGCCGTGCGACGCCAGGCCGGCCGGTTTGCAGATCGCCAGGTAATGCTCGTCCTCGTAGACGATCGCTTCACGCAGCCGGTTCAGCACCGCATCCGGCGCGCGGATCTGCTCGCTCTTTTCGGCGAGGCGGACCGGCGGAATGCGCACTTCCTCGCCCAGCGCCAGCTTGCGGTCGGGCTTGACCCGGCCGCCATCGACCCGCACCTGGCCGGAGCGCAGGATCAGGTAGATGTGCGATTTCGGCACGCCCGGCAGGCACTTCATCAGATAGTTGTCGACCCGTTGCCCATCCTCGTTGGCAGTGATCGTCATGTGGACGACGACGGTCGGCAGCAGCTCCTTGTCGGTCGCCGTTTCGACGGCCTTGCCCGGGCGGTTTTCCCGGGTGAACTTCGGCGCCACCTTTGACTTGGCAGCGCGCTTGGTCGCAGCAGGGCCGGTCGCCGGCTTGGCGGCGATGGTCCGCTCTGCCGACCTGACCGTTGATCGGGTCGGCGGACGCGTGGTCGGCCGAGCGATGCGGCTGTCATCGCGCGACGAGGCCGGTCGCTGGCCGTCCCGCCCCGGCGACGCTGCTCTCGGCGCGCTGCTCTTGGCGGTCATGTAGCGCGGCGCGCTCGGACGGGCGGTCCGGTCGGACTTGCGCAACTCGGACTTCGCGCCCGGTTTCGGCTTGGGCTTCGACGCCGCCATGAATTCGCTCAGCGATTCCGGTGGCCGTGCTGACCGGGGGCTCGGCTTCGAGCTGGGCCGCTGCGTCGGTCGCACCGACGCAGGCGCAGCAGTACTGCCGGTCTTCGGCCCGCCCGGACGCGAACCGGGCCGGGCGGCTGGCCGGGAATCAGACCGGAAATCGGCGCGACCGGCCGACTTCGAGGCCGGCTTGTACGACTTGCCTGCCGGTGCACCTGGACGGGATGTAGCGGGCCTTGACGGCCGATCGGACCCTTCCGGGCGTGAACGCTCGGCCGGCCGATCGGCGGATGAAGAGCGGGGCTTCGGCCGCGAAGCCGGCCGGGTGGAGGATGAAGGAGGAGCTTTGCGATTCAAGGCGATCTCGGCAACAAGGAACAAAGCCGATACCGGCTTGGCGAAGAAATGAAACAGGACGACTGAGCAAGCGCTTGCCGACGATGCCGGGGCGTCACCAAAAACCGTCCATACCCGACAGCGCCACGAGTTTCGGCGGTCTGCGCCATGCCTTTGAGCGGCAACGCAAAACTATCGTCAGCGCCGGTTTCTATGGCACACTTCGATCTGTTTGTCGCGGTTGCGACGAATACAGTTCCGGTGTCAGGCCCCAATACTTTTCAGACTTCAGTCTGGCTTTATTTGAGGCTTCCGTCGGGATCCGGCGCAAACCGGCGGGCCGCATGGTAACAAACCGCCCGCCCCGTCAGCGCCGGACAAGCGCCGAACCCAGCGACAAGCCAGTAACTGAACTATCACGCCGACCGTCTTTCGACCGGCGTTTCGCACAATCCAGCGTTCCCGCGCGAGGCGGGGATGAATCAACGATCGAACCATCACAATTTCGTAACGATCGAGGCGCGCCCCAGACGCGCCGCATCCCGTTCTGCGCGGTCGAGCGTCTTACCAGACAGCTATCGAGACCGCATCAATGAAAAGAATTCTGATCAACGCCACACAGCGCGAAGAATTGCGCGTGGGCATCGTCGACGGACAGAAGCTATACGACCTTGACATCGAACTGGCCTCGCGCGAGCAGCGCAAGTCCAACATCTATAAGGGTAAAATTACTCGCGTCGAGCCCAGCCTCGAAGCCTGCTTCGTCGACTACGGTGCCGAGCGCCACGGCTTCCTGCCGCTGAAGGAGATCCACAAGGATTACTACCGCACCACGGCCAGCGGCGCCGGCAAGGGCAACATGCGGGAGCTGATCGCCGAAGGTTCGGAGATCATCGTCCAGGTCGAAAAGGAAGAGCGCGGCAACAAGGGCGCAGCACTGACCACCTATGTCAGCCTCGCCGGCCGCTACCTGGTGCTGATGCCGAACAACCCGAAGGCCGGCGGCATCTCGCGCCGCGCCGAAGGCGAGGAACGCGAGGAAGCCCGCGAAGCGCTCGCTGCGCTGGCGATTCCAGAAGGCATGGGCATCATCGTCCGCACCAACGGCATGGGCCGTTCGGCACCGGAACTGCAGACCGATCTCGATCAACTCGCCGAGACCTGGGGCCGCATCGTCTCCGCCGCCGTCGAGCTGCCGGCGCCGTTCCCGCTGTACAAGGAAAACAACGTGGTGCTGCGCGCGCTGCGCGACTACCTGCGCCCGGACATCGGCGAAGTGATCGTCGACAACGCCGAAATCTACGAGGAAGCGCGGGCGCAGATGCTGCGTTCGATGCCGGCCGAGCAGCACAAGCTGAAGCTGTATCGCGACGACATCCCGCTGTTCTCGCGCTACCAGGTCGAAAGCCAGATCGAATCGGCGCACGAGCGCATGGTCCGCCTGCCGTCGGGTGGCTCGATCGTCATCGATCACACCGAAGCGCTGACCGCGATCGACATCAACTCGGCGAAGGCGACCGGCGGTGGCGGCATCGAGGAAACCGCGCTGCAGACCAATCTGGAAGCGGCCGATGAGATCGCCCGCCAGTTGCGCCTGCGCGATCTCGGCGGCCTGATCGTGATCGATTTCATCGACATGAACAGCTCGAAGAACCAGCGCGATGTCGAGAAGGCCGTGCAGGTGGCCTGCGACATCGACCGCGCCAGAGTCCAGGTTGGCCGCCTGAGCCGCTATGGTCTCCTTGAAATGAGCCGCCAGCGCCTGCGTCCCTCGCTGTCCGAACACACCCAGATCGCCTGCCCGCGCTGCGAAGGCCGCGGCCAGATTCGCTCGGTCGAATCGCTGGCGCTCGCCGCGCTGCGTCTGATCGAAGAGGAGTGCATGAAGGACCGCACCGGCCGCGTCATCGCGCAGCTGCCGGTCGACGTTGCCACCTACCTGCTGAACGAGAAGCGCGGCGTCATCGCCGAGCTGGAATCGCGCTACATGGTGGTGGTCACCCTGGTGCCGAACGAGACGCTGGAGACGCCGAAGTACGAGATCACCCGGATTCGCGCCGATCATCTGACCCTCGAAAACAACGCCGGCATGAGCTATCGCCTGCCGCAGGATTACAAGGCCGACGCCCGCGCCGCGCTCACTGGCGCCGGCACGCCGCAGCAGGCCCCGCGCGGTGCCGGCGGCGAAGCTGCGGTGAAGCTGGTGCTGCCGAATGCGCCGGCACCGCTGCCGCTCGATGCGCCGGATCCGGTGGCACCGGTCGCAGCACCGAAGCACGTCCCGGTACCAGTCGCCGTGATGCAGCCGGTCGCCAGCAGCGGCGGCTTCTGGGGTTGGCTGAAAGGCCTGTTCGGCGGCAAGGCCGAAGCACCGAAGCCGTCCGACAGCGGTCAACAGCGATCGCCGCGTGGCGGCAATCAGGCGCAGGGCCAGCAGCCGCGTCGCGATGGTGGCCGTGGTGACGGTCGCCGCGAAGCGGGACGTCCTCAGGATGGCCAGCAGCGACGCGATGGTGCCCAGCGAAATGACGGGCGCAATGAAGGACGAAATGAAGGGCGCGGCGAAGGTCGTGGCCAGCGTCCGCCGCAGGATGGTCAGCCGCGTCGTGACGGCCGCAACAACGAGCCGCGCAACGCCGCAACCGCCGGCGAAAGCCGCAATGACGGCAATCGCCCGGTTCGTGGGGAAGGTCGTGGGGAAGGACGTGGTGGCCAGCAGCAGCCGCGCCAGCCGCAGAATCAGCCGAAACAGCAGAACCTGCGCAACCAGCCCGCGCAGACCAGCGCGGCAGCGGCGGCGGCAAACGTCGATACCGACACCTTGCCGCCGGTGGTTGCCGCGCTGGCTACCGCCGCGGTCGTCGCATCAACAACTGCCGACCGCGCTGCGCCGACGGAAACCATGAGCGAGCTGCTGAACAGCGGCGCGCCGGTCGACGGCGAAGCCGCTGCCCTGGCCCAGAGCGAAGGCACCGGTACTGCAGCCGGTGAAGCGCGCGAAGGCAGTGGCCGCCGTGGCCGCCGTGGTCGTCGTGGTCGTGGTCGTGGTCGCACCGGCGAGAACGGCGAGCGCAATCCGAACGCCGCGCCGGGCAGCGAAGGCGAAGCTGGCGACGAAGAGGGCGACGACAACGACGGCGACAACGCCCTCGGTCTGAACCAGGCCGACGACACCTCGCCGATGTTCGACCCGGCAGCGATCGAAGCGCGCGCCGACAGTGAGGAACCGGGCTACGCCCCGCGTCGCGACCAGCGTCAGCAGCGGGCCGAAGCCGTCACCCTGGTGGCCGCCGCGATTGAAGCGCCGGCCGCGGTCGAGGCGCTGACGGTTCTCGAAGCGCCGCTGGTCGCCGAGCCTGCTGCCGAAGCGCCAGCCGTGGTCGAAGCTGCGGCACCGCCGGTTGCCGTCGAGTTCGCCGAACCGGTGATCGCCGCTGACATCACCACCGCCCCGATCGAACTCGCGCCGGCGATGCCGCTTGAAGCGGCCGTGATCGAAGCGATCGCCGAACCGGTTATCGAAGCGACGATCGAGCCGTCACCGTTCACCGCGCCGACGGCCGAAAGCGAGAGCCCGGCCGCCGAGCCGGACTTGGTCACCGCTGCCGCGCCGCTGGTTGCTGAAGCGGAACCGGTCATCGTCGCCACAGTGGAACCGGAGTTCGTCGCAGCCGAGTCGACGCCGCCGGTCGCTGTGGAAGTCGAAGCGCCGATCGCGCCGCCGGTTGTCTTGGCACCGGCACCGGCCGAGCTGATCGAAGCGGCGCTCGCTGCTACGACGCCCGCCGAAAAGACCAAAGAGGTCGAGAAGAAGCCCGACGCTACGGCCTGAATCCTGAGCCCTTGCCGAAACAAAAAAGCCGCGTCGAGAGACGCGGCTTTTTTGTGGGTCTCGGCAGATTCATTCGCGACGCAGGATGCGATCGACGAGCTGGTTGGCCCAGAAGTTCGACTTGAACGAAGCGGCGACCACCACCGGGTCGTAGTGGTTCGCGACCCAGTCCGGAAAGCTAGTGCCCGGATGCACGGCGACATGATCGCGGTAGCTGTAGAACAGCTGATCGAGCACGCCGGTCTTCGCCGCCTTGATGTGGCCATGGCTCCAGAACGCGAGCTGGCGCATCGCGGTGTCGAAGCTTTCGCCGCGCAGCAACTGCCAGATCGTCGATACCAGGCCGGCGCGATCCGCACCGGACTTGCAGTGGATCAGCAGCGGCTTCGGCAAGGTCTCGAGCAGGCTGATGATTTCCAGCACTTCATCGCGCTGCGGCGCGCTGCGCGAGGCGATCGGGAAATGGACGAGGTTCAGGCCGATCCGCTTGCAGGTATCCCATTCGAGCTGGTTCGAACCCAGGTGCGTTTCATTGCCGCGCAGGCTCAACACAGTCTGGATGCCGGCGCGTTGCGCGCCGCGCAACTGATAGGGCATCGGGTGGCCGCAGCGATGCAGTTCCGGCGTCACTGCCATCCGGGTGTTGTAGACGAAGCGAAACATCGAGTGATCGACGAACAGCATGTTCATCCAGGCGCGAACGCGCTGGCCGAAGCTCAATAGCGGTCCATCGGGCGGCAGCACGACAGTACGGCGGCTCATCCGCGCGACTCCAGCACGGCGGCAACGGCCGCCAGATCAGCCTCGGTATCGACCCCGCGCGGCGGCGGCACGTCGGTGACGCCGACCGCGATCCGCAAGCCGGCTTCGAGCGCCCGCAACTGCTCCAGCGCCTCGCAGCTTTCCAATGGTGATGGCGGCAACTGACTGAAGCGTCGCAATGCGCCAACCCGGTAGGCGTACAGGCCGATGTGACGGAACGCGAGCCCGGCCGGCAACGGCGAAGTCGGGCTGGTCCCTACCCGCTGCCAGGGAATCGGTGCCCGCGAGAAGTACAGCGCATGGCCGTTGGCGGCGCGGACCACCTTGACGAAGTTCGGGTTCAGCCAGTCTTCCAGCGCATGCAGCGGATGGCAGAGCGTGGCGATATCCGCACTCGCATCATCGACCAGCAGCTTCACCGCTTCGACGACCATTTCGACCGGCATCAGCGGCTCGTCGCCCTGCAGGTTGACGACGATCTGACTGTCATCCCAACCGGCCGCCGTAGCGATCTCGTTGACCCGGTCAGTGCCGGACTGATGCGCCGGATCGGTCATCCGCACATCGGCACCGAAGGACATGCAAGCAGCCTGCACTTTGGCATCGTCGGTGGCGATCACCACGGATTCGGAACCGGCAACACGGCAAGCCGCTTCCCAGGTCCATTGCACCAGCGGCTTGCCGGCGAGTGTGCGCAGCACCTTGCGCGGCAGCCTGGTCGAGCCGAGCCGGGCCGGGATGACGACGCGGAATCCGGACATTGCTTGCGTGCTTACTTCAGCTCGTCTTCGCGCAGATGCCGCGCTTCTTCCTCGAGCATCACCGGAATGCCGTCGCGCACCGGATACGCGAGGCGCGAGGCCTTGCACCAGAGTTCCTGCAGGTCCGGATGCCAGGTCAGCGGACCCTTGGTAACCGGGCAGACGAGGATGTCGAGCAAGCGCTTGTCCATGGGCATCGGAGTGTTCAAAGGGGCAGACGGGACTGGAGAGCAGACAGCAATTTTCGCACATGCACCGCATCGGCTTCCGGCAGCTGCGCGTCGGCCGGCACGCACCACAGACCATCACGCGCGAAGGCTGCGCACTTCACCGCGTCCTTCTCGGTCATCAGCAGCGGCAGGCCGTCATCGAAGGCGAGATCGCCGGCCGTGTAGCGATGATGATCCGGGAATGCTTGCGGTATGACGACAAGCCCTGCGGCTTCCAGTGTGGCAAAGAAGCGCTGCGGATGGCCGATGCCGGCGATCGCCCGAACACGCTGGCCGGCAAAGCTATCCAGCGAACGCGGCTCGCCACCGGCCAGCGGCAATGCTCGCTCGATCAGCAGATTCATCGTCAACTGCGGCCGGCCGTGGGCAGGCATTGGCGCAGACAGCGCGCCGTTGACGATCACGGCATCGACCGTCGCCAGCCGCGACGGCGGCTCGCGCAGCGGCCCGG
>JAUXYM010000010.1 GCA_030694365.1 Nevskia sp.
ATCAACTGGCCTTCGCCCGGCACGGTGCGCACCAGGTGATGGAACTGACGCTCGATCGCACCTAAGTCCGGGAAGATATCGGCGTGGTCGTATTCGAGGTTGTTGAGGATCGCGGTGCGCGGCCGGTAGTGGACGAACTTCGAGCGCTTGTCGAAGAACGCGGTGTCGTACTCGTCGGCTTCTATGACGAAGCACTTGCCACGGCCGAGCCGCGCCGACAAGCCGAAGTTGACCGGCACGCCGCCGACCAGAAAACCAGGCTCCAACCCGGCTTCTTCGAGCAGCCAGGCGAGCAGGCTGGTGGTCGTGGTCTTGCCGTGGGTGCCGGCGACGGCCAGCACATGGCGGCCCTGCAGCACGTTCTCGGCCAGCCACTGCGGGCCGGAGACATAGGGCAGGCCGGCGTTCAGCACGTACTCCATCGCCGGATTGCCACGGCTGACGACGTTGCCGACCACCACCACGTCCGGCGCTGGATCGAGATGCTCGGGCAGGTAGCCGGGCATCACCGCGATGCCGAGCTTTTCCAGTTGCGTGGACATCGGTGGCCAGCCGTTGGCATCGGCGCCGGTGACCTGGTGACCGGCCTCGCGGGCAAGGGCGGCGATGCCGGCCATGAAGGTGCCGCAGATGCCCAAGATATGCAGGTGCATCTCAGGTGCCTCCGCCGAAGACCAGTTTCAGCAGCGGCCCGGCAAACGCCACCAGCAACACCACGTTCATCACGCAGAGCAGTGCCAGCAGGCCGGAGCCGAAGTAGCCGAGGTTGGTGGCCTGGCGCAGCACATGGCCGGTGACCGCGAAGAACCAGATGGTCAGCAGGTCGAGCAGCAGCGAAGCGCCGCCGGGCAGGTCCGGCATCTGATCGGGGCTGATGCTCAGCGGCGCGCCGCCGGCGGGAATGGCCTCCTGCGCCACCCGCAGCGATTCCAGGAACACCATCATCCCCGGCATGATCGCCGCCATCGGCAGGCTCATGATCAGCAGCAGCACCGAACCGCTGGCCAGCATCGCGTTGCGGGTCTGCACATAGCGCGGTTCGAGGCCGCGCAGCCGCAAGGTGGTGCGGACGAACATCGACAGGCCGGCAGTGGCCACCACGCCACTGGCGAGCGCCATCGCCAGCGGCAGCATCTGGCCGAGCACGGCCGCCGTCGCGACAATGCCCAGGCCGATACAGCCACGGCTCAAGCCCGGGTCTTCGCGGTAGGGAAAATCGGCCGGGCCGGCACGGAACAGCAGGATTTTCAGCGTTGCCTGGAACGCCTCGCTCAGCATCGGGATAGGGAGTAGTGAGTACGGGAAAGCCGCATTCTAAGCGGCCTGCTGCAGGCTCAGTCGCCGGGCAAGCGGTCACGCCGGGCCGGCCGCTGCACTCCGTCGAGCGTGGACCGCCAGTGTGGCCGCCAGAACGCGGCTGGCTTCGTGCGAAACTGCCGCGCAAATCCACGAGACTCGAACTTGAACGCCGCTGTCGAACTGATCGTCACCGCCGATGCGCTGGCTGCGCGCGTCGAAGGCTGGAAGCAACGCCCCTGGCTGGCTCTGGACACCGAGTTTCTTCGCGAGGACACCTACCACCCGATCCTCTGCCTGGTGCAGGTCGGCGATGGTGAATCCGACGTCTGCATCGACACCCTGGCGCTGGCGCCGGAGGCGCTGAAACCGCTGTGGTCGCTGCTCGGCGTGGCCGAGATCACCAAGGTGCTGCATGCGCCGTCGCAGGATCTGGAAATCTTCGTCCGCCTTGGTGGCGACACCGTCACGCCGCTGTTCGATACCCAGATTGCCGCCGCCCTGCTCGGTCATGGCGACCAGCTCGGCTATGCGGCGCTGGTCGACAAGCTGCTCGGCATCAAGCTCGACAAAAGCCTGACCCGCACCGACTGGTCGCGCCGGCCGCTGACCGGCCCGGAGCTGGCCTATGCAGCGGCCGATGTCCGTCATCTGTCGGAGATTCATCCGCGCATGCGCGAGGAACTGCTTGCCCAGGGCCGGCTGCCCTGGCTGCAGGAAGACTGCGCACGGCTCGCCGAGCCGGCGCGTTATCGAAATTTGCCGGACGAGGCCTGGAAGCGCTTGAAGGGTCTGGGGCGCATGTCGCCAGCGGCACAGCCGGTGGCGATGGCGCTGGCCGGATGGCGCGAGCGCATCGCCCAGGAGCGGGACCGGCCGCGCAAATGGATCCTCGATGATGATGCGCTGTACCGGATCGCCGAACGCGCACCGCGCGATCTCGATGAACTGGCGGCGCTGAAGGTGCTGCCGGTCAAGACCGTCGAACGTCACGGTCAGGCCTTGACCTCGCTGGTCGCTGCCGCACAGGCGGAAGCGCTGCGGCCGGCCCTGGTCGACGAGCCGTTGACCGAGCCTCAGAAGGCGCAGCTGAAGCGTCTGCAGGACTGTTTGCGCGGCATCGCCGAGGCCCAGAACCTGCCGGTATCGTTGATCGCACCGCGGGCCGATCTCGAAGCGATGATCCGCTTCGGCGCGGCCGCCGAGGCGACCGTGCTGCAAGGCTGGCGCCGCGAACTGGCAGGCGCAGCGCTGCTGGCGCTGCTCTGAGCAGAAACGACAACGCCCGGGTCTCGCGTGGCGAGACCCGGGCGTCGATGGCCGCTGCGGCGGCTTACAGCGTCGCGACGATGCGGTCGAAGATCTGCTCCATGGTGCCGATGCCGTCGACGGCGACCACCTTGCCCTGCTTGCCGTAGTAGTCCAGCAGCGGATGGGTTTCGGCGTTGTAGACGCTGATCCGGTGGCGGATCACGTCTTCCTTGTCGTCGTCGCGGCCTTCCTTCTGGGCGCGGTCGAGCAGGCGGGCGATGATTTCCTCATCGGCCACGGCGAGATGCACGGCGCGCGAAATGCCGGGTTGGCCGAGGCGCACCAGCATCGCGTCCAGGGTTTCGGCCTGCGCGGTGTTGCGCGGGAAGCCGTCGAGGATGAAACCCTTCTTGGCGTCGGGCTGGCCGAGGCGTTCCTCGACGATGCCGATGACGATCTCGTTGGCCACCAGCTGGCCGGCGTCCATCACCGCTTTCGCCTTGCGGCCGAGTTCGGTGCCGGCTTTGACGGCGGCGCGCAGCGCGTCACCGGTGGAAATCTTCGGGATGCCGTAATGGGCGACCAGCTTTTCGCCTTGCGTACCCTTGCCCGAGCCGGGCGCACCCAGCAGGATGATTCTCATGGTGCAGACAGCCCCTGTGTGAGCCGCATGTGTGCGGCTTCGTTCGGAAGAAAAGCGATCACAACAAAGCTGCAGTCTGGCGTGCCTGGTGACGCCGACCGCAGCGATAAGTGAGCGCGATGGGCGAAACGGTACCCGGTGGATGCGTACCACGTCAACGCGGAAATCGTGCCAGCGCGGTTATACTTTGGGCCATAGCCATCGCGTTTTCCGCGCCGGACCCCACTCCGGTCCGCCAGTCTCCGGTCCTTTCGCCTCGTCCTTGCCATGCCTCGCAATGCCTTTTACGCCCAATCGGGCGGCGTCACGGCTGTCATCAATGTTTCCGCCGCCGGGGTCATCGAGACCGCCAGGCGCTACTCGCAGACGATCGGCAAGGTCTACGCCGGCCGCAACGGCATCATCGGCGCGCTGACCGAAGATCTGATCGATACCTCGCTGGAATCGGACAGCGCGATCTCGGCACTGCGCTACACGCCGTCCGGTGCCTTCGGCTCCTGCCGCTACAAGCTCAAAGGTTTTGACAAGAACCAGGCCGAGTACGAGCGCCTGATCGAAGTGTTCAAAGCCCATGACATCGGCTACTTCTTCTACAACGGCGGCGGCGATTCGGCCGATACCTGCCTGAAGATCAGCCAGATGGCCGAGCGCCTGAACTATCCGCTGCAGGCGATTCACGTGCCGAAGACCATCGACAACGATCTGCCGATCACCGATTGCTGCCCGGGCTTCGGTTCGGTGGCCAAGTACGTGGCCGTGTCGATCCGCGAAGCCGGTTACGACGTCGCGTCGATGGCCAAGACTTCGACCAAGGTGTTCATCCTCGAGGTGATGGGCCGTCACGCCGGCTGGATCGCCGCAGCCGGTGGCCTGGCCTCCGAGCGCGAAGGCGATAGCCCGCACATCATCCTGTTCCCGGAAATCACTTTCGACGAAGCCGCGTTCCTGGCGAAAGTCGATCATTGCGTGAAGACTTACGGCTACTGCACGATCGTCGCCAGCGAAGGCCTGCATGCGCCCAGCGGCGAGTTCCTGTCCGAAGCCGGTGGCAAGGATGCCTTCGGCCACGCCCAGCTCGGCGGCCTGGCGCCGCTGCTCGCCGGCATCGTCAAGGACAAGCTGAAGTACAAGTATCACTGGGCGGTGGCCGACTATCTGCAGCGCGCCGCGCGCCATATTGCCTCGGCAACCGACGTTCAGCAGGCCTATGCGGTCGGCCAGGCGGCCGTCGAGATGGCCGTGGCCGGCAAGTCCGGCGTGATGCCGGCGATCATCCGCACCAGCGATTCACCGTACACCTGGAACATCGCCGAAGCGCCGCTCGCAAGTGTGGCCAACGTCGAGAAGAAGATGCCGCGCGACTTCATCACCGCCGACGGCTTCCACATCACCGCAGCCTGCCGCCGTTACCTGGCGCCGCTGATCCAGGGCGAGGACTATCCGCCCTACGTCAACGGCCTGCCGGCTTACGTGCAGCTGCAGAACATCGCCGTGCCGAAGCTGACTGGCCGCGAGTTCAAGGTCTGAAACTGCATTCCCCTATACCGACAACCTCCACACAACAGGTAAGCAGACATGGGTTTTGAAGCACTGGGTCCGGGCGAAAAGGCCCCGAACGAGTTCTACGTCGTCATCGAAATCCCGGCCTATGGCCCGCCGGTGAAGTACGAAGTCGACAAGGACACCGGCCTGCTGATGGTCGATCGCTTCATGAACGTGGCGATGAGCTACCCGGCGAACTACGGCTACGTGCCGAAGACCTTGGCTGGCGATGGCGACCCGGTCGACGTGCTGGTGATCACTCCGCATCCGGTGGTTGCTGGCTCGGTGATCAAGTGCCGCGCGCTGTGCGTGCTCGACACCGAAGACGAAAAGGGCACCGACGCCAAACTGCTCGCCGTGCCGGTCGACAAGGTGTCGAATGGCGCCTACGACCATCTGCACGATCTGGCCGACGTGCCGGAGCGCCTCAAGAACGAAATCCACCACTTCTACTCGTCCTACAAGGCGCTGGAGAAGGGCAAGTGGGTCAAGATCTCCGGCTGGCGCGACGCTGCTGCCGCGCGCGGCGAGATCGAAAAGGGCATCGCTGACTACAAGGGCTGACTTGGGGGCTAAGCCCTTAAGGCACTCGCTGCACCGCTGATCGGAAAAGGCAGGCCGCGCGCCTGCCTTTTTCTTGCCCGACGTCAGGGCCTGTTAGCAATCACTTTGGTCGCAGCGATCAAAGTGATTGCTAACAGGCCCTACACCTCACGATTCAGGAATGTCCTCGATGAAGTCCCTCGCCAAACAGAAAGTTCTGGTCATCGGCAACGGTGGCCGTGAGCACGCGATCGCCTGGAAGCTGGTGCAATCGCCGAACGTCGCCGAAGTGCTGGTGGCACCGGGCAATGCCGGCACGGCGACCGAAGTGGGCTGCCGCAACTGCCCGGTGGCTGTCGAAGACATCGCCGGCCTGCTGAAACTGGCAGCGGACGAGGGTGTGAGCTTCACCGTGGTCGGGCCGGAAGTGCCGTTGTCGAGAGGCGTCGTCGATGCGTTCCGCGCGCAGGACAGGCGCATCTTCGGGCCGACTCAGGCCGCGGCGCAGCTGGAATCGAGCAAGGCGTTCACCAAGGCTTTCCTCGCCCGTCACCAGATTCCGACTGCGCAATACCAAGTGTTCACCGACGTGCAGCCGGCACTCGATTACGTCGCCGGGCGTGGCGCACCGATCGTCGTCAAGGCTGATGGCCTCGCCGCTGGCAAGGGCGTGGTGGTCGCCGAAACGGTGGCCGAAGCGCAAGCCGCGATTCGCGACATGCTCGGCGGTGCCTACGGGGGCGCCGGTGCCCGGGTCGTCATCGAGGATTTCCTGCACGGCGAGGAAGCCAGCTACATCGTCGTCGCTGCGGGTACGAACTATGTACCGCTGGCTTCGGCCCAGGATCACAAGCGCGTGTTCGATGCCGATCAAGGTCCGAACACGGGTGGCATGGGCGCGTACTCGCCGGCACCGGTGGTCACCGTTGAAGTCGATGCGCTCGTGCGCAAGCTGGTCATCGAACCGACTCTGGCGGGCATGGCCGCCGAGGGCACGCCGTTCACCGGCTTTCTCTATGCCGGCCTGATGATCGACGCGAAGGGCATGCCGAGCGTCGTCGAATTCAACGCCCGCCTCGGTGATCCGGAGACGCAGCCAATCCTGATGCGCCTCGATTCCGATCTGCTGGCTCTGCTCGAAGCGGCGGTCGATGGCGATCCGAACGCCGCGCCGCCGGCCTGGAATCCGCAGGTCGCGCTCGGGGTGGTGCTCGCCGCTGGCGGCTATCCGGGCGAGATCCGCAAGGCCGATGAAATCTTCGGGCTTGATGCCGCGTTCGGCGACAAGGCCAAGGTCTTCCACGCCGGCACCAGCTTGAACGCGGCCGGCAAGGTCGTCACTTCGGGCGGCCGCGTGCTCTGCGTGACCGGCCTCGGCGACACGGCAGCGGCTGCTCAGGCAGCGGCCTACGAGGCGGTCGGCAAGCTCGGCTGGACCGGCGTACATTTTCGCAGCGACATCGGCTATCGCGCAGTAGCACGGGAACGGAACATCGAATGAACCGGATCGCGGTTGCAGTGCTCGCAGGTTCCGCCGTCATGTCAGCGGCGCAGGCCGAGACCTATGGCCGCAGCGAACGGGTGAGGGTGCTCGGCAGCTCGGGCATCGAAGTCATCGGCCGGCTTGATCCCGCAGCCAAGGGCTCGAGCCTGCGCGCTGTCAACGTCAAGTATTTCAATCGCGAAGGCGGCACCTGGGTGCGCTTCACGATCGACAACGGCAGCGTGCTGCCGGGCAGCCGGGTCACCCTGGAGCGTCCGATGCTGAAAGACGTGAAGCTGAAGCAGCGCGATGGCGGCGTC
>JAUXYM010000023.1 GCA_030694365.1 Nevskia sp.
CGCACGCCGCGCTCGCCGAGGAAGGTCTTATAGCGATCCGGCAGGCGATCGAGGAACTCGTCGGCACGCGCAGTGCGCGCCGCCTGCTGCACCTGCTCGTCGGTTGCATCGGCATTGCCGTAGCGGATGTTGGCGCTGGCATCGGCGGAAAAGATCACCGCGTCCTGCGGCACGATGCCGATCTGGGCGCGCAGCTCGGCGGGATCGAGATCACGCAGATCGATGCCGTTGAAGCGGATGCTGCCGGCACCCTGATCCACATCGTAGTAGCGCAGCAGCAGCTGGAAGATCGTCGTCTTGCCGGCGCCGCTGGGGCCGACCAGCGCCACGGTTTCGCCTTCGCGGATGTCCAGCGTCAGCCCGTCTAGCGAGGCGGTGTCGGGCCGGGATGGATAGTGGAAATGGACGTTCTGGAATTCGATCCGCGCTTGCCGCGTCTGCGGCAGCGGCTGGGGATTGGCCGGCGGCTGGATGCGGCTTTCGGCGTGCAGCAGCTCGATCAGACGTTCGGTGGCACCGGCCGCGCGCAGCACGTCGCCCCAGACTTCGGCGATCACGCCGACTCCACCGGCGGTCAGCACCGCATAGAGCACGAACGAGGCGAGTTCACCGGCACTCATCGAGCCGTCGATCACCGCATGGGCACCGAGCCAGAGCACGAAGACGATGGCACCGAACACGCCGGCGATCACCGAAGCGGTCATCAGCGCGCGCAGGCGGGCGCGTCGGATTGCCGACTTGAAGCTGTCGTCGACACTGGCGTCGTAGCGCGCCGATTCGCGACCTTCCTGGGTGAAGGCCTGCACGGTGGGAATCGCGTTGAGGATTTCGCCGGCAACGGCCGAGGTATCGGCGAGACGATCCTGGGCATCGCGGGACATCCGGCGCACGCCACGGCCAATCAGCACCAGCGGCACCACGACCACGGCGAGCAGCACGACGGTGATCACGAACAGGCGCGGGCTGGTGACGCCGAGCATCACCATGCCGCCGATGAACTGCAGCAGGCTGCGCAGGCCCATCGACACCGAGGAGCCGACCACGGTCTGCACCAGGGTCGTATCGCCGGTCAGCCGCGACAGCACTTCGCCGGTGCGCGTGGTTTCGAAGAACTCCGGCGACTGCGCCAGCATCCGGCGATAGATCGCGCTGCGCAGGTCGGCGGTGACCCGCTCGCCGATCCAGCTGACGAAGTAGAAGCGCCCGGCCGTGGCCATCGCCCAGAAGATGGCGAGCAGGCCGAGTGCTGCAAAGTGGGCGTTGATGTTGCTGTCGGCCGCAGCGCTGGCGACGAAGCCCTTGTCGATCAGATCGCGGAACGCCAGCGGCACCATCAGCATCGCGCCCGAGCTGAGGATCAGCGTCACCGTCGCCATGATCAGCCGGCCGCGATACGGCGCCAGGAACGGCAGCAGGCCGGCGAGGGCGGACAGCTTGCGGCGCGGCGGGCTGCTGTCGGGTGCGGAAATGCCGGAACTGCTTTCGGAAGCCGTGGCGTTCATCGAGTTGATCATGGTCAGCAGGGCGGCATTGTACGGTCGGTGGCCGGATTGGCCTGTCGATTGCAATGCCGAAAGACCCGATCGGCGACAATTCCATCGTGCAAATCCTCAAGGACTTTTCGCTGCCGGCGATCGTCGCCGGCTTCGTCACCGTGCTGGTCGGCTACACCAGCTCGGCCGTGGTGGTGTTCCAGGCGGCGCAGGGACTCGGTGCCTCACCAGCCGAGATCGCCTCGTGGATGTGGGCGCTCGGCATCGGCATGGGCGTCACCTGCATCGGCCTGTCGTTGCGCTACCGAGTGCCGGTGGTCACCGCCTGGTCGACGCCAGGCGCGGCGATGCTGATCACCAGCGGCGCCGGCCTGCGGCTCGACGAAGCGATCGGCGCGTTCATGGTGTCGGCCTTCCTGATCCTGGTCGCCGGCTTCTCCGGGCTGTTCGAGCGGGTGATCAGCCGGGTGCCGGTACAACTGGCCTCGGCAATGCTGGCCGGCGTGCTGCTGCGCTTCGGGCTGGAGCTGTTCGTGGCGATGAAAAGCCAGTTCGTGATGGCCTTCGCGATGTTTGCCAGCTATCTCGCGATGCGCCGCGGATTGCCGCGTTATGCGGTGATGGCGACACTCGTGGTCGGCATCGTCATCGCGGCAAGCACGGATCAGCTGAAGCTCGATGGCCTGCATCTGGCGCTGGCCGGGCCGGTGTGGATTGCGCCGGCGTTCTCGTTCAAGGCGCTGATCGGCGTCGCCATTCCGCTGTTCATCGTGACCATGGCCTCGCAGAACATTCCCGGCCTCGCGGTGCTGCGCGGCTCCGGTTACTCGGTGCCGGTATCGCCGGTGATCGGCTGGACTGGCGTCGTCAATCTGCTGCTGGCACCGTTCGGCGCTTTTGCGCTGAACCTCGCGGCAATCACCGCAGCGATCTGCATGGGCCGCGAAGCCCACGAGGATCCGGCGCGGCGCTACACGGCGGCGATCTCGGCCGGCGCGCTGTACGCGCTGGTCGGCGTGTTCGGTGCCACGGTCACGGCATTGTTTGCCGCATTCCCGCGCGAACTGGTGCTGGCGATCGCCGGCCTGGCGCTGCTCGGCACCATCGGCAACGGCCTGGCTTCGGCGTTCGCCAGCGAGCGGGATCGTGAACCGGCGTTGATCACCTTCCTGGTCACTGCAGCCGGCGTCAGCTTCGCCGGCATCGGTCCGGCGTTCTGGGGGCTGGTGGCCGGCGTCTTCGCGATGGCCGTGCTGCGCTGGCGTGCGACAACAGCCTGAGCCGCCCCGAACGGCCGCTCCGGGCAGATTGGCGGTGTGGTTATTGGCAGCCGCCAAGTCACTGTGCTAACAGGATTTTTTGACGGCGCACGGGCATGGGATGTGCATGGCTCCTTGGGCAGCTCAAGCATTCACGGAGATCGTCATGCAATCGCCCGACTTTGCGCAATTTGGTGCCGCAGCACTCGAACAGAAGGATCTCCTGTTCCTGTTCGAGCATTTTCCGGTGCCGGGGACCGATGCGGTGGAAGCTGCGCGCCGGGTCATCGAACAGCCGAGCACGCTGGAATCACTGCTGGAGAGCCGCTACGTGCAGGACGCGATGCTTGATCCGGCTTCGGCCTGGGTCGATGTCTCGCCGAAGCTCTACTTCAACGTGATGCTGCGCCGGGCGCTGGCCGGCCGCCGCGATTCTGGCGAGCGCCGCACCATCCACTACCTGTCGAACCTGCTGGCGCTGTTCTCGAACAGCGAGCGCCTGCACCGCGTGCAGGCCGGGGAGACGCAGGACTATGACTATCTCGTCGACCTGATGCTCGAGGCCCAGAACGCCGGCCACGAGCGGCGCTTCCTGGTGCAGTCGCAGATCGGCAACTACGCGCTGTTCCTGGCCGGCTGGTGCGCGCCGTGGATCGCTCATCGCCAGCGCTATTTCAACCGGCCGCTGGGGCTGGACTACTACTGCAACATGAGCCGCGCGCACTTCGCCTCAGCGGCGAAGCACGAATTGGCCGATACCTTTGGGCTGAAGCCGGTGTTCGCGCAGCTGGCGGTTCGCTTCGATTACTACCGGGGCGGCATCGAAAGAATGGCGAGCACGGCGCTGCACTAGAGCATTCTCGAGCTGAATGAGCACACAAAATCCCGTCATGCCCGCGCAGGCGGGCATCCAGTTTTGGCCGTAGCGCACCGCATCAGAACTGGACTCCCGCCTGCGCGGGAATGACGAGGGTTTGTAGGGATATGAATGAAAAGTAAGCTAGTTTTCAGATCAGCTTGCCTAGGTCATTCAGCCAGGCCAGCACGAAACGCGAGGTAGTCCTGCGCCGCGCGGCCCGGCGCTTCGAGCATCGGCAGATGACCGATGCCGGCCATCATCAGCACCTGCGAATTCGGCAGCAGGCGATGCAGGATCGCGGCACCGGAGGGATGCAGCACGCGATCCTTGTCCCCCCAGACGATCAGGGTCGGCGTCGCCAGCGGTGGATTCATCTCGGCCAGCGTTGCGTCGAGCACACCGGACTGCTCGCGAATCTCGTCGAAGATCTGTTCGTTGAGCGCGTAGTTGGCGATCTGCCGCTCGGCGAGCACGGCGAGCACCGGTGCCGGAATGAACGGCGGTTTCTGCATCACGAACTGCAGCAGCCGGCCGAAATCCTGCTTGCTGCGGGCGAACAGCGGCAGCGGCATGCCGGCGGCGATCAGCTTGATCATTTCCGATTCCTCGGCACTGAACACGCCGGCCGGATCGAGCAGCCACAGGCTTTGCACCTGGTCCGGATGGGCGATCGCGTAGGCCGCCGAAATCCAGCCGCCCATCGAATTGCCGCCGAGGTGAAAACGGGTCAGGCCCAGCTTCTTTGCGACCAGCGCCACGCGCTCCACCTGATCGCCGATCCGGTAGCGGGCATCGGCCGGTTTCGAGCTTTCGCCGAAGCCGGGGATATCGATTGCATAGACGCGGTAGCGCTGGGTCAGCTTGGCGGCGACTCGCGTCCAGTTGTCCTTGTCAGCACCGATGCCGTGCAGCAGCAGCAGCGGTGGGCCGTTGGCCGGGCCGCCTTCGAGATAGACGATGTGGAAGCCCCGACCATCAACCTCGATGTCCATTTCCGAACGCTGCAGGCCAGCGCGCATCCGCTCCAGGCTCATCGCGGTATCGGCGATCTTTTTCGGCACCAGGAAATACAGGCCGATATAGACGGCAACGGTCAGCGCGAGCAGCAGCAAGAAGGCTTTCAGGATCAGCACGGGAACTCCAGACACGGATGCAAGGCGGGATGGTAGCGACAGCTCAGCCGAGCCAGCGCGACAGGTGCCGGTAAACCTCGGGGTGATTGACCAGACGCAGATGATGCAGGCCCGGCAGCATCAAGCCATCGCCGTCGACGAAGGGCACTTTCAACGCTTCGTTGCGGTGCTGACCACTGGCGCTGTCGGCCAGCACCAGACCATCGCCGATCCAGCGCGTGCGTGGATGCAGCGGGCTGTCGTCGAGCATCGCGCCGATGAAGTGCAGCCGCGCTTTCGGTAGCCGCAGCACGGGCAGCCGGGTGTCATGGCCGATCAGGTCCGGATCGTGATCGCGCCAGTCGTCATGGCGCAGGCTGCCGTGGCGCAGATCCTTGATGCCGGCCGAGCGGCCGTTGATCGCCGTCGCCAGCGGCCGGGTGATGTCGAGCTTGGCCATCAGGCTGGTCGCCAGATGACCGAAACGTTCCAGCGGCGCGCCGTGATGCGGGCTGCCGAGGCAGGCCAGATGAGTGATCTTGTCCGGCCATAGCAGGCCGGATTCCAGCGCCTGATGCGCAGTACTCCGGGCGATCAGGCCGCCCATGCTGTGACCGATCAGCGCCACCCGGCGCACCTTCACCGGCCAGTTCGCGAGCAGGGTTTCGAGGGTGGCGGCGAAGTCCTCGCCGTTCTCGGAGATGTGCCGGCCGCTGTTGTAGCGCAGGAACATCGGCGTGTAGCCATGCTCGCGCTGCAGCTTCGAGGCGTAGGTGTCGCCGCCGTTCTGGTCAGCGTAGGTCGACCAGATGTGCTCGTCGCAGCACAGGCCGTGCAAAAACACCGCGATGTCACCGCTGGCGTCCGGGTGTTCGGCGGCGAGTGCCGCGCGGGTCAGCGACCGCAAGCAGCCCTGGCGATCACGGAAGCCGAAGGTGGTCGCCAGGCCATTGACCATAGGTAGGCTATGGCCGGCGGTTCGCGCCTCGCCCGGCGGCCCAATGAGACTATTTGGGACCGGCAACGCAGCGACCAAAGCAATGTCAGCAGACCCCGAGTAAGGCGATGGCACCCCGCTGTTGGCGCGATGATTCGTCAGCAGTCGGTGGCATCGATGCGATCCAGTCAGTTTGTAAACGATCGTGCACAGTCATTCGCAGCTTGTCCACTGGCAATCGAGATTTCCCTTTCCGGCGCGCGCTGCTGCCCGCAGAATCGCGCCTGAGCTGCTGCCACCCTTGTCTTAAGGAGATTCACCTTGGCCCTGCCTGCCGTGCTGCAAAACCTGCGTCTGCCGGTGATCTGTTCGCCGATGTTCATCGCCTCGAACCCGCTGCTGGTCATCGAGCAGTGCAAGGCCGGCGTCGTCGGCTCGTTTCCGGCGCTGAACGCGCGGCCGCAGTCGCGGCTCGGCGAATGGCTGGTCGAGATCGAAACCGCGCTGGCGGCGTTCGAAGCGGCCAATCCGGGCAAGAAGGCGGCACCGTTCGCGGTCAACCAGATCGTCCACAAGTCTAACGATCGCCTCGAAGCCGACATGGCGACCTGCGTTGCGCACAAGGTGCCGATCATCATCACCTCCCTGCGCGCACCGGACGCGATCGTGCCGGCCGTGCACAGCTACGGCGGCCTGGTATTCCACGACGTGATCAGCGTGCGCCATGCGCAGAAAGCGCTGGAAGCCGGTGTCGACGGCCTGATCCTGGTCTGTGCCGGGGCTGGCGGCCATGCCGGAACCCTCAGCCCCTTCGCGCTGGTCGGTGAAATCCGCAAGTTCTATGACGGCCCGATCGCGCTGTCCGGTTCGATCACCAATGGCCAGGCCATCCTGGCGGCGCAGGCCATGGGGGCGGATTTCGCCTACATCGGCACCCGCTTCATCGCCACGCAGGAAGCCAATGCGGTCGAGGCTTACAAGCAGGCCATTGTCGATTCCGCCGCCAAGGATGTGGTCTATACGCCGTATTTCACCGGCGTGCATGGCAACTACCTGACCAGGAGCATCGTCGCTGCCGGCCTCGATCCGGCCAATCTGCCGGTCAAGGACAAAACCGCGATGAGCTTCGGCGGCGCCCGCGACGCCAAGGCCTGGAAGGACATCTGGGGCGCCGGGCAGGGCGTCGGCACCATCGACGACGTGCTGCCGGCCGGTGAACTGATCACCCGCCTCAAGCAGGAATACCGCAGCGCGAAGACGGCGCTGTGCAACAACCCGTTCTGAATATTTCAACAAGACACAAGGAGACACATCAATGAGCGACTACCGCGCCCCGATCAAGGACATGCGCTTCGTGATGGATGAGATTGCCGGCTTCCAGCAACTCAGCCAGCTTCCGGCCTACGCCGATGCAACCCCGGACATGGCCGATGCCATCCTCGACGAAGCTGCCAAATTCACCCGCGAAGTGCTTGCCCCGCTCAACCGCGTCGGCGACACCCAGGGTTGCACCTGGACGCCGGAAGGCGTCACTACCCCGGACGGCTGGAAGGAGGCCTATAACGCCTTCCGCGAGGCCGGCTGGAGCGGCATCACGCTGCCCACCGAATACGGCGGCCAGGGCCTGCCCAGCGCGCTCGGCATCGCGGTGCAGGAAATGGTGTGTTCGGCCAACCTCGGCTTCTCGCTCGGTCCCTTGCTCACCTCGGGTGCCGTTGAAGCCCTGCTCACCTGTGCAAGCGATGAACTGAAGGCGACCTACCTGGAAAAGATGGTCACCGGCGAATGGACCGGCACCATGAACCTGACCGAGCCGCAAGCCGGCTCCGACCTCGCCCTCATCCGCTCGCGCGCCGAGCCGCAGGCCGATGGCAGCTACAAGGTCTTTGGCCAGAAGATCTTCATCAGCTACGGCGACCACGACATGACCGACAACATCGTGCATCTCGTCCTCGCCCGCCTGCCGGACGCCCCGGCCGGCGTGAAGGGCATCTCGATGTTCCTGGTGCCGAAGTTCATGGTCAATGCCGATGGTTCGCTGGGCGCCCGTAACGACGCCCACTGCGTCTCCATCGAACACAAGGTCGGCATCCACGCCAGCGCCACCTGCGTCATGGCCTATGGTGACAATGGTGGTGCCGTTGGCTACCTGCTCGGCGAGCCGAACCGCGGCCTGGAGTACATGTTCATCATGATGAACGCCGCCCGTCTCGGCGTTGGCGTG